>NZ_JBEZNW010000005.1:0-288968 GCF_040653355.1 Streptomyces sp. NPDC047971
TGCCGAACCGCACGGTTCGGCAGCCCCTCGGCCGTGATGCGGGCGCCGGCCTCGTCCGCGCAGCCTCAGCGCACGGTCACGCCGGTGGTCCGCTGTTCGGGAATCTGTCCGCCCACGGGGGCGTAGCGAGGGGCTCCGGTGTACCAGGCGTGCAGACCGGACAGGAAGCCTCGGGCTCCGTCGAGCCAGGCGTCGAGTGCGATCCGTTCGCCGTGGCTCAGCCCGGTCTGCTGGACGAGCGCGGGCAGTTCGCTCCGCGTGAGGTGCTCGAAGTGGGCCAGTCGGGCGGTCACCAGATCGGCGGCCGCATGCATGGCTTCCTGGACCGTGATGTCCAGGGACGTCTCGAGCACCACGACGAGGTTGTTGACGTCGTACTCGTCATGGACCTCGCGCTGGTAGGAGGCGATGTCGTTCGCGAGTCCCATGTAGTCCATGAAGGCGTCGAGCAGGGCGCAGACCGTGCGGCTCTGCCGGAGCCGTTCGGGGATCCGGGCGCCGGTGGCGAGTTCCACGGAGTACGGGGCGGTGTACGCGGCGAAGCTCTCCCGGCGGAACTGGGCGTACTCGATGAGGTCCGGGACGCGGCCGGTGAGGCTGTTGGCCAGTTCCTGGACTCCCGCGTCGATGTACTTGGCCAGTGCCTGGTTCAGTCCCTGTCGCCAGTGCGCGAGCCCTGGCGGGAACAGGCACCGCTGGAGGTCGGCCATGCCCCTCTCCACGGCGTTGACCGGCTCCGGCAGCCGGGCGCCCGGCTCCTGGGGCAGGAAGCCGTGCAGACGTGCGGTGAAGACCTGCGCTCCCGCGAGGTTCCCCGTCTGCTTGAAGGCGGAGGCGAAGTAGTCGTCCCAGGCGAGAGCCCAGAGGTTGAACCGGTGATTGAGCCGGAGGTCGGCGAGAGAGGCGTCGGGCAGGGTCCATGCCGTCAACTGGTCGACGGCCATGGCGTGGAACTGCGACCGGGTCCAGATCGCCCGGTGGCCGCCCGGGGCGTCGCCGCCGGCCACCATGCCCATCTCGCGCGCCCACGTCTCGGCCTCCTCGCGCAGGGCCGGAAGGTACGGATTGACCCGCACCGGGTACGGCATCCGCAGTGTCGGGAGTTCGATGTCCTGCACTGTCATGGGATCCCTACCTCCCTGTCGGCACCAAGCGAGGACGTGAGCGCGCCGTACTGTCGAAGGTCGTCACGGCCGACCGGGCTCGGTGCCGGAGGCCGACGGTCCACTGCCGCCCGGGGCGGAGGTCGAGCAATTCCCGCCATGGAGCGCCACGAACCTTCCCATCCCGTCCGATCCGCAATCCGGTGCTGTCGCCCACGGACTTCGATCAGACCAGTTTGTACAGAATGAAACGATCCTTCTGGTCGGGATTGGCTCAAATTCGATCCCGAAGCTGGCCATGCTCGGCCAGTAACGGCCAGCCGTCGCGGCGCGTCGGACATCGATCGGAACCACGACAGGCTCGACTCTGCGTGTCGGGAGCCTTGTCGACGCGTTGAGACTACTGATCCCTGGGGGCCGGAAGCTGCGCATGGATCGAGCCTTCGGGACGCGTTGCCTCATACCCCGGCCCCTGCGTCGCACCGGCACCACGACCAGGAAGAGAAGCCGAAGAAGTGAAGCTGCCACCCAGGCCCCACCGACGTCTCGTCGCGAGCGCCACCGTCATCGCCGCGCTCGTGGCCGGATTCGCTCCCGCCGCCGCGTCCGCCGCGCCCTCGCACCCGGCCGCCCCCGCCACGACCACCGAACGCGCCGCTCCCGCACCGGACATGGAGGGGGTGGTCGGTGCGCTGAAGGCGGCCATGGCCCACGGCGCACCGGGAGCGATGGCCCGCTTCACCGGCCCCGACGGCGCCAGGTCACGGACCGTGGGGGTCCGTGACCGCGTCTCGGGCGCGCCCATGGACACCACGGCACGCTTCCGGATCGGCAGCGTGAGCAAGACCTTCTCCAGCGTCGTCCTGCTGCAGCTGGTGGACGAGGGCGAGCTGGAACTCGACGCCCCCGTGAACCGGTACCTGCCGGCTCTGCTGCCCGACGAGCGGATCACGGTACGTCACCTCCTCACGCACCGCAGCGGGTTGCCCGACTACACGGAGAAGATGTTCGAGCGGACGGTTCCCGGCTTCGAGGCCGTACGGAACCGGGTGTTCGGCCACCAGGAGCTGGTCGACCTCTCCCTCGCCGAACCGCGCACCGTCGAGCCCGGCGCCGCCTACGCGTACTCGAACACGAACTTCGTGGTGGTCGGCATGCTCATCGAGCACGCCACCGGCAACCCGGTCGCCAAGGAGTACGAGCGCCGCATCATCAAGCGCCTGGGACTGCGCAACACCTCCTACGTGCACCCCGACACCCGGATCAAGGGAGTCCACGTGCGCGGCTACCTCCATCCGGACGAGGCCGGCGCCCCCGTCGTGGACTCCACGGAACAGACCGCGTCCTGGGCGCAGTCGGCAGGCGCCGTCATCTCCCACCCCGCGGACCTGAACACCTTCATGACCGCCCTGATGCGCGGCAGGCTGCTCTCGCCCCGCATGACGGAGGCCATGACCACGGTCACCCCGACCGACACCACCGGCACGCGCTTCTACGGGCTCGGCCTGCGCCGCTACGACCTGTCCTGCGGCACCCAGGTGTTCGGCCACACCGGCACCGTGCAGGGCTTCTACACCTACGCCTTCGCGACGCGTGACGGCCGGCGCAGCCTCGCCGCGACCGCGAACACCTCGAACCGCGGCGCCGCGAACACGGCGCTCGGCGGGACCCTGGAAGCCGCGTTCTGCGGGAAGAAGCCGCCGACGGCCCGCGGGTTCGCCACGCCGCCGACGGCGGAGCAGGACCTGCCCGAACGTCGCTGAGACGGACGGGGGCGCGCGACGCCGGTGCCCGGGCGCACGGGCGTCGCCGCCCCCGGTGACCGTGTCGAGGCCCGCCCGCCAATCGGTGGGACGCACGCCCCGAACGGGTGAGGTGAGGGCTCCGCCGCCCACGCCCGCGGCCGGCGGTGCCGGATGATCGCTGACGGTTCGGTGGACCGCCCTTCCCTGGGGGCGTACCGTCCCCAGCAACCCGGAAGGGCCGCCATGCGCATCCTGCTCATCGCCAGCAGCTTCAACAGCCTCACTCAGCGGGTCCTGGTCGAGCTGCGGGACCGCGGGCACACCGTGCCCGTGGAGGTCACGCCCGACGGACCCGCCGTGCGGGAGGCCGTCGCACGCCACGCGCCCGACCTGGTCGTCGCACCCATGCTCAAGGCCGCCGTGCCCAGGGACGTCTGGACCGCGCACCGTTGTCTGATCGTGCACCCGGGCCCCGTGGGCGACCGGGGTCCCTCGTCGCTCGACCGGGCCGTCCAGGAGTGCGTCGACGAGTGGGGCGTCACCGTCCTCCAGGCCGTGGAGGAGATGGACGCGGGCGACGCCTGGGCCTCCGTCACGTTCCGCGTACCGCGCGTCGGCAAGAGCGATCTGTACCGCAACGAGCTGTCCGACGCCGCCGTGACCGCCGTGCTCCTCGCCGTCGAGCGGGTCGCCGCCGGGGGCACGCCGCAACCGCAGACGGGTGCGATCCGGGCCCGTCCCGCCCTCCGTCAGGAACAGCGCTCGATCTCCTGGGCCGACGACACCACCGAGACCGTGCTGCGCATCCTGCGGGCCGCCGACTCACAGCCCGGGGTCCGTGACCACCTGCTCGGCGCCGAGTGGTTCCTGCACGGCGGTCACCCCGAGGACGGTCTGCGCGGCCGCCCCGGGGAGCTGCTCGCCACCCGGGCCGGCGCGGTCTGCCGCGCCACCGTGGACGGCGCGGTGTGGATCCCCGAGCTCCGGGCCCGTACCGGCGCGGGCCGGCCGCGCGCCTGCAAGCTCCCCGCCACCATGGCCCTCGCGGGGCGGTTGCCCGACATCCCCGAACTGCCGGCGCCGGTGGAAGCGGTGCCGGGCGGGCGGACCTGGTCCGACATCCGCTACCGGGAGCGGGGACCGGTCGGGACGCTGTCCTTCGCCTTCCCCGGTGGGGCGATGAGCACCGACCAGTGCCGCCGCCTGCTCGCCGCCTACGAGGCCGCCCTCACCCGCCCCACCTCCGTCCTCGTGCTCGGCGGGCAGCGCGACTTCTTCTCCAACGGCATCCACCTGAACGTCATCGAGGCCGCGGCCGACCCGGCCGCCGAGTCCTGGGCCAACATCAACGCGATGAACGACCTGGTCGAGGCGGTCCTCACCACGACCGACCGGCTCGTCGTCAGCGCGATCGGCGGCAACGCCGCCGCGGGCGGCGTGATGCTCGCCCTCGCCGCGGACGAGGTCTGGTGCCGGTCGGGTGCGGTGCTCAATCCGCACTACCGGCGCATGGGCCTGTACGGATCGGAGTACTGGACCCACACCCTTCCGCGCAAGGTGGGGGCCGCCCTGGCGGCACGGCTCACCGAGGAGGCCCGGCCGGTCTCCGCGGCGGCCTCGCTCGCCATGGGCCTGGTCGACCGGCTGGTCGACTGCGGACCGGCGGAGTTCGCCGACGAAATCACCCGGTTGGCCGCTCACCTGGCATCCCGTCCCGGCCTCCCGCTGCGTGTCGCGGAGAAGAAGGCGGAGCGCGAGCGCCGCGAGGCCCACACTCCCCTTGCCGCCCACCGTGAGCAGGAGCTCGTCCGGATGCGGCGGACCTTCGACGACCCCGCCGCGCCCTACCACGCACTGCGCCGGGCCTTCGCCCGAAAGGAGGCCGCGCGTGCGCCGTCCCCGGGCGGCCCAGGTGCGGACGCGGCCGGATCGGCCGACTGTTGAGCAAGACGTGGGCCCGCATGGAGGCCCTTCGCCCCATCCCTCCTCAGGAGGCGACTCATGAGCGCAGTAACGCCGACCCCGGTCGAGGACCAGGGTGCCGCTCCCGGCAGCGAAGAGAAGCCGATCCACATCCTCTGGATCAACGCGGGTCTGAGCTGCGACGGCGACTCCGTGGCCCTGACCGCCGCCATGCAGCCCAGCATCGAGGAGATCGCCCTCGCCGGGCTGCCGGGACTGCCGAGGATCGCGGTCCACTGGCCGCTGATCGACTTCGAGTGCGGACCGGTGGGCGGCGCCGACACGTTCATCGAGTGGTTCTTCAAGGGAGAGCGCGGCGAGATCGACCCCTTCGTGCTGGTCGTCGAGGGGTCCATCCCGAACGAGGCCATCAAGCAGGAGGGCTACTGGTGCGGCTTCGGCGACGACCCGGAGACCGGTCAGCCCATCACCACCAGCGAGTGGATCGACCGGCTGGCGCCCAAGGCGCTCGCGGTGGTCGCGATCGGTACCTGCGCGACCTACGGCGGCATCCACGCCATGGCGGGCAACCCGACCGGCGCGATGGGCGTGCCCGACTACCTCGGCTGGGACTGGAAGTCCCAGGCCGGCATCCCCATCGTGTGCGTGCCGGGCTGTCCCATCCAGCCCGACAACTTCGCGGAGACGCTGACCTACCTGCTCTACCAGGCGGTCGGCTCCGCCCCCATGATCCCGCTGGACGACAAGCTCCGTCCGACCTGGCTCTTCGGAGCGACCGTGCACGAGGGCTGCGACCGGGCCGGCTACTACGAGCAGGGCCAGTTCGCCTCGACGTACGACTCGCCCAAGTGCCTGGTCAAGCTGGGCTGCTGGGGACCGGTCGTCAAGTGCAACGTCCCCAAGCGCGGCTGGATGAACGGCGTCGGCGGCTGTCCGAACGTCGGCGGCATCTGCATCGCGTGCACGATGCCCGGCTTCCCGGACAAGTTCATGCCGTTCATGGACGAGCCTCCCGGCGGCAAGGTCTCCAGCACCGCCAGCGGCGTCTACGGCTCCGTCATCCGCCGGCTGCGGACCATCACGGCGAAGACCGTGGACAAGGAACCGAAGTGGCGGCACACCGGCGAGCGCATCACCACCGGCTACCGGCCGCCCTGGTGACCCGACGGTCACCGCACCACCCCCGCAAGACCCCCCATCCATCCCACTGTTCGCGAAGTCGAAGAGCTCACGAAGGGCACCGCAACGACCATGGCATCTCCGGCGAAGACGACGGGTGACGGCTCCGGACTGGTGGAGATGGCGTGGGACCCCATCACCCGGATCGTGGGCAGCCTCGGCATCCACACCAAGATCGATTTCAAGCAGAAGCGCGTCGCGGAGTGCTACAGCACGTCCTCCGTCTTCCGCGGCTACAGCGTCTTCATGCGGGGCAAGGACCCCCGCGACGCGCACTTCATCACCAGCCGCATCTGCGGCATCTGCGGGGACAACCACGCCACGTGCTCGGTGTACGCCCAGAACATGGCGTACGGAGTGAAGCCCCCGCACCTCGGCGAGTGGATCATCAACCTCGGTGAGTCCGCGGAGTACATGTTCGACCACAACATCTTCCAGGAGAACCTGGTCGGGGTCGACTACTGCGAGAAGATGGTCCGCGAGACGAACCCCGGGGTCCTGGAGCTCGCCGAGCGCACCGAGGCCCCGCACGCCGCCGAACACGGCTACCGCACCATCGCCGACATCATGCGCTCCCTCAACCCCCTCGAGGGCGAGTTCTACCGCGAGGCGCTGCAGGTCAGCCGCTACACCCGGGAGATGTTCTGTCTGATGGAGGGGCGTCACGTCCACCCCTCCACGCTCTACCCCGGCGGTGTCGGCACGGTCGCGTCCGTGCAGCTCTTCACCGACTACATGAGCCGGCTCATGCGGTACGTCGAGTTCATGAAGCGGGTCGTGCCGCTCCACGACGACCTCTTCGACTTCTTCTACGAGGCGCTGCCCGGCTACGAGGAGGTCGGCCGCCGCCGTGTCCTGCTCGGCTGCTGGGGCGCGCTCAACGACCCCGAGCACTGCGACTTCACCTACGCCAACATGACCGACTGGGGACGGAAGATGTTCGTCACCCCGGGCGTCGTCGTCGACGGCAAGCTGGTGACCAACGACCTCACCGAGATCAACCTCGGCATCCGCATCCTGCTCGGCAGCTCGTACTACGAGGACTGGCAGGGCCAGGAGCAGTTCGTCACGCACGACCCGCTCGGCAACCCCGTCGACCCGCGCCACCCGTGGAACCAGCACACCATCCCGGCCCCGCAGAAGCGGAACTTCGACGACAAGTACAGCTGGGTCATGTCCCCCCGGTGGTTCGACGGCAAGGACCACCTCGCGCTGGACACCGGCGGCGGTCCCATCGCCCGCCTCTGGTCCACCGCCCTGTCCGGCCTCGTCGACATCGGCTACGTCAAGGCCACCGGGCACAGCGTCGTCATCAACCTGCCCCGCACGATGACCAAGCCGGAGACCACCTTCGAGTGGAAGATCCCGCAGTGGAGCAACGCCCTGGAGCGCAACCGGGCCCGGACCTACTTCCAGGCGTACGCGGCGGCCGTCGCCCTGCACTGCGCCGAGAAGGGCCTGGAGGAGGTCCGCGCCGGACGCACCCAGACCTGGGAGAAGTTCGAGGTCCCCGACGAGTCCATCGGCGTCGGCTTCACCGAGGCCGTCCGGGGCGTCCTGTCGCACCACATGGTCATCCGCGACGGCAAGATCGCCAACTACCACCCGTACCCGCCCACGCCGTGGAACGCCTCCACCCGGGACACCTTCGGCACCCCGGGACCGTACGAGGACGCCGTGCAGAACACGCCGATCTTCGAGGAGAACACGCCCGAGAACTTCAAGGGCATCGACATCATGCGCGCCGTGCGCAGCTTCGACCCCTGTCTGCCGTGCGGCGTGCACATGTACACGGGCAACGGCAGGACCGTGAAGCAGATGCACGTGCCCACCGGTCTGAGCGGTCTGGCCGGATGAGCGCCACCACCGCCGAACAGGCGGGGCGACGGGTCGAGGAGGTCCTGGACCGGCTGGCGGAGAACGGGGACGCCGAGGCGCACGCGGCCGCAGAGGAGGTCGTCCGCGTCCTCATGGAGTTCTACGGCACCGGGCTCGCCCGCGTCGTCGACCTCCTCGGCCGCCCCGCCGCCCGTCCGCCCGCCGACCCGCTCGGACCGCTGCTCGCGGACGAACTCGTCGCCAGCCTGCTCAATCTGCACGGACTGCATCCCGAGGACGCGCCGACCCGCGTCGACCGCGCCCTCTCGGCCCTGTCGCAGCCCGTGGAGATCGCCGGATTCGACGACACGACGGGGGTGCTGAGGCTGCGGGTCACCGCCTCGTCCGGCTGTGGCTGCCCCAGCACCCAGGAGTCCGTCCGGCAGGCGGCCGTGGACGCCCTCGCGTGCTTCGCCCCCGAGGTGACCGACGTGCAGGTGGACACCGCCGCTCCGCGCGAGCCGGCGCTGCTCCAGATCGGCCCCCGACCGTCGCTCGCGGGCGCGGACGGCCGCTCATCGGCCACCGCCTCGTGAACGGGCCCCCGAACGGCACCGTCCGCGCTCCGCGCCCGACGGGACTGCGCCGCTTCACCACCCCGCGTCCGCCCCGCGAGGAACGCTGCGAGATGTGCGGGGCCCGGCTGGCGGGCGAGCACCACCCCCATCTGGTGGACGTCGACAAGCGGGCCCTGGTCTGCGCCTGCGGCCCGTGCTCGCAGCTCATGGACCGCTCCGCCGGCTCCCAGGGCCGCTTCCGCGCGGTCCCCGGCCGCTTCCTGAGCGACCCCGGGCACCGGATCGACGACCGGACGTGGGAGACGCTGCGGATCCCCGTCTCGGTCGCCTTCTTCTTCCACAACTCCGCCCTCGACCGGCCGGTGGCGCTCTATCCGAGCCCCGCCGGCGCCACCGAGAGCGAGCTGGAGGAGTCGGCCTGGCGCTCCGTCCTCGACGCCACACAGCTCGCCGCCCACCTCGAAGCCGACGTGGAGGCCCTGCTGCTGCGCCGCCACGAGGGCCGCACCGAGTGCTTCCTCGTGCCCATCGACATCTGCTACGAACTGGTGGGCCGCATGCGACTGCTCTGGCAGGGCTTCGACGGAGGCGCCGAGGCGCGCGCCGACCTCGACGCCCTCTTCACCCGCGTACGCGACCTGGCGAGCGAGCCGCAGGGGAGCCGGCCGTGACCGAGTTCTCCTTCAGCTGCACCGACGTCCGCGCCGACCCCTACGCGGCCGGCCCCACCCTCGTGTTCCGGCTGCGGATCACCGCGACCGGCGGCACCCGGGTCCACGCCATGGCGCTGCGCTGCCAGATCCGCATCGAACCCGCCCGACGCGGCTACGACGACCACGAGGCCGAGGCCCTGGGCGACCTCTTCGGCGAACGCTCCCGGTGGGGCACCAGCCTCAACCCGGTCCAGTTCGCGCACGCGTCCGTCATGGTGCCCGGCTTCACCGGCGAGATCGAGACCGACCTCGTCGTGCCGTGCACCTACGACACCGACATCGCCGCGTCCCGCTACCTCCGGGCACTCTCCGACGGCGACGTACCGCTGCTCCTGCTCTTCTCCGGCACCGCCTTCACCGGAGCCGGCGGCTTCCACGTCGAACCCGTGCCCTGGGACAGGGAGGTCGCGCACCGGATGCCCGTGAAGGTCTGGCGGGAGATGATCGACCAGCACTTCCCCGGCTGCGGATGGATCCGGCTCCCGGGCGACGCGATGGACGCCCTGCTCGCCTACCGCTCGCGCCGCGCCCTGCCGTCCTGGCAGGCCACCGTCGACTCCCTGCTCGAAGCGGCGGGGGAGAGGACACGATGACCACCGTCGCCTTCACCCCCGGCACCGAGGCACGTTTCGCCGTCGCCCGGCACGTCGCCGACGCCGTCCTCTTCGAGGGGTACGTGCTCTACCCGTACCGCGCGTCCGCGGCGAAGAACCGGCTCCGCTGGCAGTTCGGGGTCCTGGTCCCACCGTCCTGGAGCGCCGCCTCCGAGGAGCACGCCTTCCAGCACACCGAGTGCCTGATCGAGCCCAGGGCCGGCGCCGAACTCGCCGTGGAGGTCCGCTTCCTGCGCGCCCAGCGCCGTGCCGTCGAGGAACTGCGCCCCGACGGAACCCATGTCCCGACCGGCGAACTCCGCCTGGACGACCGGGTCCTGGTCCCCTGGGACGAGGGCGTCGAGGAGCGGATCACCCTCGTCGTCCCGGTCGCCGACCTGGGCGGCGACGGCACCGCCCTGCCCTTCACCCTCCCCGCCGCCGAGGAGACGGAGGAGGTCACCGACGCCCAAGGACGCGCCCTCGGCCGGCTGCTGCGCCGGCGCGAGGAGATCAGCGGCACCCTGAGGATCTCGGCGGCCGAACTCGACGGCCCGTACCGGGTCCAGCGCCTCTCGGTCATGGTGGAGAACACCAGCACGTGGACCGCGGAGCCCGGCGCCGACCGCCACGCGGCCCTGCCGTACTCCCTCGTCGCCACGCACACGCTGCTCCGCCTCGACGGAGGATCGTTCCTCTCGATGACGGACCCGCCGGAATGGGCCAAGGGCGCCGTCGCCGGCTGCCGCAACCTGCACACCTGGCCCGTCCTCGCCGGCGAACCCGGCCGCGACGACCTGATGCTCTCCTCCCCCATCATCCTGGAGGACCATCCGGCCATCGCCCCCGAGAGCCCCGGCGCCCTCTACGACGCCACCGAGATCGACGAGATCCTCGCCCTGCGCACCGCCGCCCTCACCGACGAGGAGAAGCGCGAAGCCCGCGGGACCGACGACCGCGCCGCCGCGGTGATCGACCTCGCGGACACGATGCCGCCCGAGGTCCTGGAGCGCCTGCACGGAGCCGTACGCAGCCTCCAGAGCGTCACCGGGCCGAAGGCACCCGCCGGGAACGTCCTCGAACCGGACACCCCCTGGTGGGACCCGGGCGGCGACACCGGCGTCGATCCCGGCAGCGACCACGTCCTCGTCGACGGGCGCGCGGTCCGCGCCGGCAGCAGGGTCGTCCTGCGCCCGAGGCTGCGCCGCACCGACGCCCAGGACCTGTTCCTCGACGGCCGCGCGGCCCTGGTCGAGGCGGTCCTGCACGACGTCGACGGCGGGGTGCACATCGCCGTGACGGTGGAGGACGACCCGGGCGCCGACATCCGCCGCGAACAGGGCCGGTTCCTGTACTTCCAGCCCGACGAGGTCGCGCTCCCGGAGGACGCGTGACCGGCGCCGCGCCCGCGAAGGGGCGCACCCTGGTGGCCGGCGTCGGCAACATCTTCCTCGGCGACGACGGCTTCGGGGTCGAGACCCTGAGACGGCTCACCCGGGAGGACCTGCCGCCGACCGTCGAGCTGGCCGATGTCGGAGTCCGCGGCGTCCACCTCGCCTACCAGCTCCTCGACGGCTGGGACACCCTCGTCCTCGTCGACGTCACCGCCCGCGGCGGCGAACCGGGAACGCTGTACCTCATCGACGCCTCGGCATCCGGCGAACGGACGTCCACGGAGCCGCCCGCCCCGATCGACGGCCACCGGATGACGCCCGACACCGTCCTCGCCCTGCTCGACACCCTGTGCGCGGGAACCGGAGCCGCACCACCACGGCGCATCCACGTCGTCGGCTGCGAACCGGCCCACCTCGACGAAGGCATCGGGCTCAGCCCGCAGGTCGCCGCCGCGGTGCCCGAGGCCGTGCGCATGGTCACCGAACTGGTCCGCCAGGAAGCCGCCGTATGAAGACCGAAACGGAGAGCCCCATGCACAAGAGCGTCCTCGGCGCCACCGCCGCCGTCACCGCCGCCCTGGCCGTCGTGGCCGTCGTCGCGGGAGTCCTCCCCGACCTGCGCCGCTACCTGCGCATCAGCAGGATGTGACCCTCCGGGGCGGGGCGGTCCGGGCCGTGGCGCGGGCCGGATGGGCGCGGGAGCGGCTGCACCGAACGGACGACACCGCAGTACGGTCCCGGCGCGCCGGGCGGGCCCGCCCGGCCGCCCGGCCTCTAATGGCGCCCGAGGCCCACCCCCGCGCCCAGGACGGAGACCGATGCACGAGATGTCCCTCGCGGTCGCCGTCGTCGACCAGGTCGAGGCCGCGGCGACGTCCCGCGGGGCCGTCGGTGTCAGCAGCATCGAGCTGGACGTGGGCGAACTGGCCGGAGTCGTCCCCGACGCCCTCGCCTTCTGCTTCGACCTCGCCTGTGCCGGCACCGTCGTCGAGGGCGCCGAGCTGATCACCCGCACCGTCCCGGGCACCGCGCGCTGCGCGTCGTGCGCGGAGGTGTGGGCGGTCGGCATGCCGCCGGAGCTGCTCTGTCCCGGCTGCGGCGCCGCAGCCGACGCACTCGTCTCCGGCCGCGAACTGCGGATCCGGGAGGTCCGCTGGGCCGACCCCGAAGCGGCGAGCGACCGCGATCGCCAACCGATCACCGAGGAGAACTGAGCATGTGCCGAGCCGTCGACCTCCAGCGTGCCGTCCTCGCCAGGAACGAGGCCGCGGCCCAGATCCTGCGCACCGAACTCGGCGCCCGCGGCACCACCGTGGTCAACCTGCTGTCCAGCCCGGGGAGCGGGAAGACCGCCCTGCTGGAACGCGAACTCGGGCTCGCCGGCGAACGGGGCGTCAGCGTCGCCGCGCTCACCGCCGACCTGGCCACGGAGAACGACGCCCGGCGTCTGGCCCGTTCCGGAGTCCCCGTCAAGCAGGTGCTCACCGACGGCCTGTGCCATCTGGAGGCCGACATGGTCGCCCGGCACCTGCACGACTGGCTGCCCGAATCCACACGCCTGCTCTTCGTCGAGAACGTCGGCAACCTCGTCTGCCCCGCCGGCTACGACCTGGGCGAATCCCTCCGGGTCGTGCTGGCCTCGGTGACCGAGGGGGAGGACAAGCCGCTCAAGTACCCGACGGCGTTCGGTCTCGCGCAGCTGGTGATCGTCACGAAGACGGACATGGCCGAGGCGGCGGAGTTCGACGAGGCGGCCTTCCGCGCCCACGTGCAGCAGGTCAACCCCGGTGTGGAGGTCGTGCTCAGCTCCGTACGCGACGGCCGCGGCGCGGGAGCGCTCCTGGACCGGGCCCTCGCCGCGGCCGAGGGGAACCGCGTCCACACTCCGGTGATGGCCCAGGCCGGCGCGTGACCACGGCGCGGCCCGGAACCGCACCCGAGACGGCCGCGGCGCGCAGCCGCGTGGTCGTGCGCGGTGTCGTGCAGGGCGTGGGCTTCCGGCCCTTCGTCTACGCCCTCGCCACCGGGCTGCGGCTGTCCGGCCACGTCACCAACACGACGGACGGAGTCGTCGCGGAGGTCGAGGGCGCCGCCGAGGACGTCGCCGCGTTCTGCGCCCGGCTCGCGAGCGACGCGCCGCCGCTGGCGCGGGTGGAGTCGGTCGAGGCGGCCGAGATGACCGTGAGCGGGGGCAGCGGGTTCACGATCGTGCCCTCCCGGCAGGGCGGCGCCGTCCGTACGCTCGTCCCCCCGGACACGGCCACCTGTGTCGACTGCCTCGCCGAGCTCGCGGACCCGGCGGACCGACGTCATCTCCACCCCTTCATCACGTGCACCCACTGCGGCCCGCGGTTCACGATCGTCACCGGTCTGCCGTACGACCGGGTGCACACCACGATGGCGGACTTCCCGATGTGCCCGGAGTGCGCCCGTGAGTACACGGACCCGGCCGACCGGCGCTTCCACGCACAGCCCGTCGCCTGCCCGAGCTGCGGCCCCCGCCTGAGGCTGGTCCTGGCACGAGGAGGCCCCGGCCTCCCCGGCACCGGCCCGGCCCCGGACGCCGGCGCACGTGCCGACGGCGACGACCTCGGCACCGGCGCGGACGCCGGCGTCCGTTCCGACCGCGACGACCTCGGTACCGGCGCGGCCCCGCACCCCGGCGTCCGTTCCGACCGCGATGACCTCGGCACCGGAGCGGACCCCGGCTGGTGTGCCGACCGCGACGCCCCCGGAACGCTCACCGATGCGGGTGCCGATCCGGTCGCCGTCGCGCGCCGGATGCTCATGGCCGGCGCGATCCTCGCGGTCAAGGGCCTGGGCGGCTACCACCTGGCCTGCGACGCGACGAACGCCGACGCGGTCGCCGAACTGCGCCGTCGCAAGGCGCGTGGTGACAAACCGTTCGCGCTCATGGCGGCGGACCTCGCCGACATCGAGCCCCTCGTCCACCTCGGTCCGCTCGAACGGAAGCTCCTCGCCGGCACCGTCCGGCCCGTCGTCCTCCTGCGGCGCCGCGACGACGCCCGGCCGCGCGAAGGGGCCGCGCCCGCCCGGGCGGTGGCCCCGGGCAGCCCGGACCTCGGCGTCATGCTCCCGTACACCCCCGTCCACCATCTGCTCCTCGGACTCGGCGCGCCGGACCCGGCGGCGGGGCCCCGCCTGCTGGTGATGACCAGCGGCAACCTGTCGGGCGAGCCCATCGTCACCGACGACGCCGAGGCCCTGACCAGGCTCGCCGGCCTGGCGGACGCCTGGCTGCTGCACGACCGTCCCATCCACGTGCCCTGCGACGACTCCGTCGTCCGAGTCTGCGACGGCGAGCAGCTGACACTGCGCCGCTCCCGCGGCTACGCCCCGCTGCCGGTCACCCTGCCCGTGGACGTCGCCCCCGCGCTCGCCGTGGGCGGCGATCTGAAGAACACCTTCTGTCTCGGCGAGGGACGCCAGGCATGGCTCTCCGCCCACATCGGCGACATGGACGACCTGGCCACCCAGCTCGCCCTCGACTCCGCCGAGCGGCAGCTGGAGTCGGTCACGGGAGTACGCCCCGGGCTGCTCGCCGCGGACCGCCACCCCGCCTACCGGTCCACTCGCTGGGCCCGGCGGCATGCCGCGGGCAGACCCGTCGTCCCGGTGCAGCACCACCACGCCCACGTCGCGGCGGCGATGGCCGAGAACGGCCTCGACGGCACGCGGCCCGTGATCGGTGTGGCCTTCGACGGCACCGGCTACGGGCTCGACGGCGCCGTCTGGGGCGGGGAGTTCCTCGTCGCGGACTACGCCGGGTTCTCCCGGTTCGCGCACCTGGCCTACGTACCCCTGCCCGGCGGTGACGCGGCCGTGCGACGGCCCTACCGCATGGCCCTGGCCCATCTGCGGGCCGCCGGCCTCGCCGCCGATCCCGCGCTGCCCTGCGTGCGCGCCTGTGAGCCCGGAGAACTCGCCGTACTTGAGAGGCAGTTGGCGCGCGAGCTGAACTGCGCGCCCACATCCAGCATGGGGCGCCTCTTCGACGCGGTCTCCTCCCTCGCGGGAATCTGCCACCACGCCGGATACGAGGCGCAGGCCGCCATCGAGCTGGAGGCCGCGGCCCTGCGCGAACCCGGCGCGGCGGAGGACGGACGCTATGCCTTCCGGTGGGGCGCGCGGCGGACCGGGGTCCCGCTCACCGCCGACCCCGCGCCCCTGCTGACGGCGGTGGCCGCCGACGTGCTCGACGGCACCCCCGCGACCCTCGTCGCGGCGCGGTTCCACCGTGCCGTGGCACGGCTCGTACGCACGGTCTGCGCCGCCGCCCGCGAGGAGACCGGTGTGGGGACGGTCGCCCTGACCGGGGGAGTGTTCGCCAACACGGTGCTCTCCTCGGCCTGCGCCCACGGCCTGCGGGAGGACGGCTTCACCGTGCTGCGCCATCGCCTGATCCCGCCGAACGACGGCGGTCTGGCGCTCGGCCAGCTCGTCGTGGCCGCGCGGGTCACCGACCGGGCGGCCTCCGGCACACCACGACGAGAGCGACAGTGAGGAGACACCCATGTGCCTGGCGGTACCCGGAAGAGTGCTGGACGTGGAGGACCGGGACGGCACCCGGATGGCCACCGTCGACTTCGGCGGAGTGGTCAAGGAGGTGTGCCTGGAGTATCTGCCGGACCTGAAGCCGGGGGAGTACGCCATCGTCCACGTCGGGTTCGCCCTGCAGCGTCTGGACGAGGAGTCGGCCAGGAGGACGCTGGAGCTGTTCGAGACCCTCGGCATGCTCCAGGAGGAGTTCGGCGACCCGTGGGAGGCCGCCGAAGCGACGGGCGGCGAGCGGCCGGCGCAGGACGGCCTCGCCGGAGAGGTGACGCGGTGAAGTACATCGACGAGTTCCAGGACCCCGAGCTGGCCCGCCGGCTGCTCGACGAGATCCGGGCGACGGTGACCAGGCCCTGGGCGCTGATGGAGGTCTGCGGCGGTCAGACGCACACCATCATCCGGCACGGCATCGACCAACTACTGCCACCTGAGGTGGAGTTGATCCACGGACCGGGCTGTCCGGTGTGCGTGACGCCGCTGGAGGTGATCGACAAGGCGCTGGAGATCGCGTCCCGTCCGGGAGTGATCTTCTGCTCGTTCGGGGACATGCTCCGGGTGCCCGGGACGGGCCGTGACCTCTTCCAGGTCCGCGGGCAGGGGGGTGACGTCAGGGTCGTCTACTCGCCGCTCGACGCGCTGCGGATCGCCGAGCAGAACCCCGACCGCGACGTGGTCTTCTTCGGCATCGGGTTCGAGACGACGGCACCGCCCAACGCGATGACGGTGTACCAGGCGCGCAAGCTCGGCATCCGCAACTTCAGCCTGCTGGTCTCGCACGTCCGGGTGCCCCCGGCGATCGAGGCGATCATGAACTCGCCGGACTGCCGCGTCCAGGGGTTCCTCGCCGCCGGGCACGTGTGCAGCGTGATGGGCACGGAGGAGTACCCCGAACTGGCGGAACGCCACCGGGTGCCGATCGTCGTCACCGGCTTCGAACCGCTGGACATCCTCGAAGGCGTGCGGCGGACCGTGCTCCAACTGGAGCGCGGGGAGCACACCGTCGAGAACGCCTATCCGCGCGCCGTGCTGCCCGAGGGCAACCCGGCCGCCCGGGCGATGCTCGACGACGTCTTCGAGGTCACCGACCGCGCGTGGCGCGGGATCGGCGTCATCCCGCGGAGCGGCTGGCGGCTCTCGGAGCGGTACCGCGCGTACGACGCCGAGCAGCGGTTCTCCGTCGAGGGGATCGACACCCGCGAGCCGGCCGAATGCCGCAGTGGCGAGGTCCTGCAGGGGCTGCTCAAGCCCCACGAGTGCGAGGCATTCGGCACGACCTGCACGCCCCGCTCCCCGCTCGGCGCGACCATGGTCTCCAGCGAGGGGGCGTGTGCCGCGTACTACCTCTACCGCCGGCTCGACCTCGGCATCCCGTCGGTGAAGTCCACGGCCCTGGAGGGCAGTTCCGTTGTCTGATCTCACCCGCGTCACCCCTGCGGACCAGGCGCCCGACATGCTCTCCTGGACCTGCCCGGCGCCCCTGCGGGACCAGTCGCGCGTGGTGATGGGCCATGGCGGGGGAGGCGCGCTCTCCGCGGAACTGGTCGAACAGGTCTTCGCGCCCGCCTTCGGCGGACCCGCGCTCTCCGTCACCACCGACGCGGCCACCGTCGAACTGGGCGGCGCCCGGCTGGCCTTCTCCACCGACTCCTTCGTCGTGCGGCCCCTGTTCTTCCCCGGAGGCAGCATCGGCGACCTCGCCGTCAACGGCACGGTGAACGACCTCGCCATGAGCGGTGCCCGCGCCGCCTACCTGTCCTGCGGGTTCATCCTGGAGGAGGGCGTCGAGACCGAGGTGGTGACCCGGGTGGCGCACGCCCTCGGGGCGGCGGCCCGAGCGGCGGGCGTCCAGGTGGCCACCGGCGACACCAAGGTGGTGGAGGCGGGCCACGGCGACGGCGTGTACATCAACACCTCCGGAATCGGTCTGATCCCGCCCGGGGTCGACCTCCGCCCCCAGCGCGTCGTACCCGGCGACGTGGTGATCGTCAGCGGCCCCGTCGGCGTCCACGGCGTGGCGATCATGAGTGTGCGCGAGGGCCTGGAGTTCGGTGTCGAGATCGAGAGCGACTGCGCGGCCCTCGGCGGACTGGTCGAGGCGATGCTCGCGGTCACGCCGGACCTGCACGTGCTGCGCGACCCCACCCGGGGCGGCCTCGCGGCCTCCCTCAACGAGATCGCGGCCGCGTCGGGCACCGGGGTCGTCCTCCAGGAACGGGCCGTCCCCGTGCCCGCTCCGGTGGCCAACGCCTGCGCGGTGCTCGGCCTCGATCCGATGTACGTGGCGAACGAGGGGAAGCTGGTGGCCTTCGTCCCGCGCGAGCAGGCCGACGCCGTGCTCGCGGCGATGCGCGCGCACCCGCTGGGAGCCGGGGCGGCCGTGATCGGGGAGGCCGTCGAGGCGCACCCGGGCATGGTGGTCGCCCGTACCGGTCTCGGTGGCACGCGGGTGGTGGACATGCCGCTCGGCGAGCAGCTGCCCCGGATCTGCTGAGGGTCAGCCCCGGGCGCGGCGGTCGCGGGCGGTGTCGAGGGTCCAGGTGTGGGTGCAGTTCGGGCACTGCAGATGGACCCTGGGCCCCTTGTTGGCGATCAGGTAGCGCCAGTGCTCCGCGCAGTTGCGCCGGTCCGTGCAGGTCGCGCAGTCGCGGGCGTCGTCGCAGCCCGGGCAGGCCACCCAGGCGCGGCGGGCCCGGTCGGCGTGGGGGTCAATGGGAAGCCGCACGGCCCGGCTCCTGTCCGGGCAGCACGCCCGCCGCCACCAGCATGTCGTGGATCCGCTGCTGCTCGGCGTCCAGACCCGAGTAGAGCAGGGCGTACGCGGCCTCCTCCTCCCGCAGGACGGCCACGGGGTCCCAGTCGGGTCCCAGGGCCGCGACGACCTCGGCCCGTCGGCGGGCTTCCTCGGCGGTGAGGTCGATGGTGAAGGTGACGTGGTCGGGGGTGTGGCTCATGGCGGTGCTTTCGGCGGAATCGAACAGGATTCGCCACGTCTACCAGAGCGGGCGCCGGGTGCGGAAGGGGGGAGGGCCTGTGGAGACTGTGGCGCATCTCATGGGAAACCGGACAGACTCGCCGGTCCCGTCCCCGCTCGGCGGGCCGCCGCGCGCGGTGACGCCGGTCCGTACGGGGGCGCCGTCGGGCCTCCGGCGCGACGATGGGGGTGTGGGAAGCGCGACCGCGGGTCGTCCGGACCACGGCGGAAGCATCGTGCGGCCGGTCGCGCCCGAGGCGACGACCGGTCCCTGAGCGTGAAGGGAGGGCGCCGGTGAGTGAGCATCCGATCGAGGAGCTGATCAGCGTGGCCGCGCAGCACGCCGGCGGCTGGCTGGGCTCCCTCGCGGTGGCGCAGGTGGCCACCGCGGCCGACGGGACGGTGGTCCGCTGGAACCACGGCGCCCAGGAGCTCCTCGGCTACGCCCCGCCGCAGGTCGTGGGGCGGCACATCTCCGAGCTGCTGCATCCGGGCGCCGACCGCAGCCTCGGCCGCTCCCTGTGGGAGACGGCGTCCACCGGGCGCGGGGTGATGGGTACGGTCACCGCCTGGCACCACGACGACTACCCGCTGGAGCTGGAGATCTGGGCCTGCCCCGTCCCCGACCGGCGCCGCGGCGCCTCAGCGGTACTCATCTTCGCCGCGGAGGCGCACACGACCCGCCGGATCCGCGGAACCTCGGCGGTCTGGGACGGACTGTTCGCCCGCTCGCCGGTCGGCATCGGCCTGCTCGACACCGAGCTCCGCTTCCTGAGGGTCAACCCCGCGCTCGAGGAGATGAACGGTCTGACGGAGTCCGCCCATGTCGGACGGCGCCTCAGCGAGCTGCTGCCCGACGTCAACGCGGGCGAGATCGAGGAGGCGATGCGTCAGGCCCTGGCCTTCGGCGAGCCCGTACTGGACCGGCAGCGCACCGGCCGGACCCCGGCCGACCCCGACCACGACCACGTCTGGTCCTGCTCGTACGTCCGGATGCAGGACCCGAGCGGCCTGCCCATCGGCGTGGTCGCCACCCTCGTCGACGTCACCGCCCAGCACCGGGACCACGTGGAGGCGGAGGCCGGACGGCGCAGGCTCGCGCTGCTGAGCGAGGCCAGCTCCCGCATGGGAGCCAGTCTGGACATGGAACGCACCGCCCAGGAACTGGCCGACCTCGCCGTGCCGCAGCTGGGGGATGCCGTCACCGTCGACATCCTGGACAGCCTCGCCCGCGGCGACGAACCGGGCCCGGGGCTCGCCGGCGGCGTCGAAGTGCGCAGGCTGGGGAAGGCGCCGCTGGCCGGTACCGCGATCACGCGCCTCCTCGCCCCGCTCGGCCGCACGCTCACCTTCCCGGCCGGGGCCCCCTACACCCAGGCCATCAAGGCCCGCCAGCCGTATCTGATCGCCCACCTCGACGAGCAGTCGCTCGCCCATGTGAACCGGTACTCCAGCGTGCCCGCCCAGCTGGTCGGCAAGGGGGTGCACTCGTTCATGATGGTGCCGCTGATCGCCCGCGACCTCGTTCTCGGCGTGGCCACGTTCTGCCGCACCCGGCCCGGCGCGCCGTACGGTTCCGAGGACGTCACCCTCGCCGGCGAGCTCACCACCCGCGCCGCCGTCAGCATCGACAACGCCCGCCTGTACCAGCACGAGCACGAGACCGCCGTCGTCCTGCAGCGCAGCATGCTGCCGCAGCACCTCACACCGCCGCCGGGCATCGAGATCGCCCACCGCTACCTGCCCGCGAGCGACATCAACGAGGTCGGGGGCGACTGGTACGACGTGCTGCCGCTCCCCGGCGGCAAGGCGGGTCTGGCCATCGGTGACGTGATGGGGCACGGCATCGCCGCCGCCGCGGTCATGGGCCGCCTCTCGGCGACCGTGCGGGCCCTGGTACGCCTCGACATGCCCCCGGTCGACCTGCTGCACCAACTGGAGGCCACCCTCGCCGATCTCGCCGAGCCGATGCTCGCCACCTTCCTCTACGTGGTCTGCGACCCCGTCACGGGCCACTGCACCATCACCCGCGCCGGCCACCCGCCGCCGGCCGTCCTGGAGCCCGACGGCAGGGCCTACATCCCCGCGACCTCGTCCGGGGTCCCCCTCGGCGTCGGTGGGGTCGACTTCACGACGACCGAACTCACCTTGCCCGCGGGCAGCGTCCTGATCCTCTTCACCGACGGTCTCATCGAAGGCCGCGGCACCGATCTCGACGAACGCTTCGCCGATCTGACGCGCCTGCTCACCGAACCCCAGACCTCCCTGGACCACGTCTGCGATTCCCTGATCACCCGCCTGGTGCCCGGCTCGGCCGACGACGACATCACCGTGCTCGCGGCCCGCATGACGCCCCCTGTGACCAAGTCCCCTTAGCATCCGGTCCGTCGAGCCACGGAAGGCCGGTGCATGATGTGCACCAACAGCGGTCGAGTTCCTGTCTGGAGGCCGAACGAGTGAACGGTGGCAACGGGAGACGGCGCCTCACCAGCCGTGCCTCGGCCGGGAAGGGCGCCGCGTTCCTCCGCTCGGCCGGTGCCCGCGGCCGGCTCCGCGGGAGCGGCGGCGAGGTCCCCCTCGACAGGCTCACCACGCGCGGCCGACTCGCGTGGCTGAACTCCGCCGGGTCCAGGATCGGCACCACCCTGGACCTGGAGCGCACCGCCCAGGAGCTCGCCGAGTTCACCGTCCCCGGCTTCGCCGACGGAGCCGCCGTCGACATCCTGGAGAGCGTCCTGCGGGGTGACGAGGGCTCCCGGTGGACGGGTACGGGAGTCCCGCTCATGCGGGCCATCGCGCTGTGCTCCGTCGACGAACTGTCCTCCCTGGAACCCACGCCGGTGGGCGAGACCTTCGTCCGGGCCGAGGAGGCGCACGAGACGCTGCTCCACCGGTACTGCCTGCGCCAGGGCAGGCCCGTGCTGGTGAGCCGGATGCGGGACGCCGACTTCATCAAGGTCGCGCCGACCGAGAGCGCCGCGGCGCAGATGCGCGCCGCCGGGGTGCACAGCTACCTCGCGGTGCCGCTGATCGCCCGCGGGCTGCTGCTCGGCAGCGCGGACTTCGTACGCGGCCCCGGAACACGGCCGTTCACCTCCACGGACCTCGCGCTGGCGGAGCAGCTCGCCTCCCAGGCGGCCGTCTACATCGACAACGCGCGGCTGTACGGGCGCGAGCGTGCGCACGTCGTCTCCTTGCAGCGCAGTCTGCTGCCGCGCGCGACCCCGGTGACACCCGGACTGCGGGTACGGGCCGAGTACGCGCCCTCGTCGGCCCACCACGGGGTGGGCGGCGACTGGTACGACGTGATGGCGCTGCCCGGCGGACGCACGGCGCTCATGGTGGGCGACGTCATGGGCCACGGGCTGCCCGCCGCGGCCACCATGGGGCGCCTGCGGGCCGTCGCCCGCACCCTGATGACCCTGGACATGGCTCCGGAGCGCGTCCTGGGCCGGCTCGACCTCGCCACGCGCGACCTGGAGGACGAGCAGGTCGCCACCTTCCTCTGCGCCGTCTTCGACCCGGCCGACTCCACCTACACGCTGGCCAGCGCCGGACACCTGCCCCCGCTGCTCCTCGACGGGCAGGGCGCCGCCGAGTTCGTCGACGTGCCCACCGGCGCGCCGCTCGGGGCGGGAGTGATCCCGTACGACCCGATCCGGCTGAAGGTCCCGGCCGGCGGCCATCTGGCCATGTACACCGACGGCCTGGTCAAGTCCCGGCGGGAGGACCTGGACCACCAGCTGGAGCGCCTGCGGTGGGCGGCCGGCGGCCTGAAGCCGGAGGCTCTCGAAGGAGGCGGCCTCATCGACTGCGCCCCCGCCGACGCCTCCCGGTTCGACGAGGCCGTGCTGCTCGTCGCGACGACCGCCGAGGGCACCTGGAGCGACCTGAGCGAGTGGCAGCTGCCCACGGAAGGGCGCGCCGCCTCCGTCGCCCGGGGCCTGGTGACGGACCAGCTCGCCGCGTGGGACCTGACGGAGCTCGCCGACGTCTGCGAACTGGTCGTCTCCGAACTCGTGGGGAACGCCCTGCGGTACGGCAACGGGCCCGGCCGGCTCCGCCTGCTGCGCGGCGAGCGCCTCGTCGTGGAGGTGTCGGACACGGGGCCGGACCTGCCGCAGATCCAGCACGCGGACCTCAGCGACGAGGGCGGCCGGGGGCTCCAGCTCATCAACATGCTGTGCCGCAGGTGGGGTTCCTGTCGCACCGTCACCGGCAAGGTGGTCTGGGCGGAGCAGAACCTGCCCGACTGACCGGACGCACGAGGCCCCTCTCCCCAGGGGGAGAGGGGCCCCTCGCGGACTACAGCTCCTTCACCCGGATGTTGCGGTAGGAGATGACGTCCGTGGTGCCGTGGACCTGGAGGCCGATGTAGCCGGAGGCGTACCGCCGGCCGTCCGTGCCCGGGTCGTCGCCGCGCGGCGGCTGGAAGACCTGGCCACCGGTGTTGTCGAACTCGTTGATCAGCTTGCCGTTGCGGAAGACCGAGTAGTGCTGGCCCTCCACGCGGATCTCGTAGTCGTTCCAGGTGCCCTTGGGCGTCACCCCGGCGCCGGCGAGGCCGACCCGGTCGAAGCCGTAGACCGAACCCGTCTTGTACATGTCGCCGTCGGGCCGGTCGAGGACCTGGATCTCATGGCCGTACTTGATCGCGACCCACTCCGGGCGGGACTCCTCGGGGTTGCCGTGGACGTACGGGAAGCGGACGAACACACCGCCGTTGGCGTTGGCAGCGCCGGGTGCGTCGTCGCGCCACTGGAGCTTGAGCGAGAAGTCCCCGTACTGCCGCTGCGGGAACCACAGCATGCCCATGCCCGGCACGGTGGTGCTGCTGGTCATGGCCCCGTCCGCTCCGAGTGCGAAGCTGCCGCCGCCGACGTGCTGCCACTTCGAGAAGGTCGCCGCGGTGCCGTCGAACAGATCGCGGTAGCCCTCCGTGTGGCCCGGCTTGCCGATGCCCGACTGCTTGGCGGCGCGGTAGATCTTCTTGTGCTCCCGGGTGTCGATGACACCGTCGGCGAGCAGCCGGTCGATCACCGTGTCGACGTGCTTGAGGAAGAGCGCGTGCGAGGACCAGTCCTTCTCGTCCTCGATGAGCTCGTTGACGGTGCAGCGGCGGTTCGTCATCCGGTTGGGCACGCCGGTGTCGACGGTCCCGACGATGACGGTGGCCCGCTCGTCGAACTCGGGGCAGTCCGGCGCGGGCACTCCGCCGCCCTCGGCGACGGTGAAGGCGGTGTTCTCCGCCGCGGAGGTGTTGCCCGCCTTGTCCGTCGCCCGGTACAGCACCGTGTGGTGGCCGACGCGGTCGACGATCACCGGTGTGGTGTACGCGAGGTACGGGCCGCCGTCGAGCGAGTACTCGATCCGGTCGACGCCCGAGTCCGCGTCCGTCGCCGACAGGGTGACCGTGGCGCTGGTGATGTACGCGCCGTCGGAGTCGCGCACGCCCGCGACGGAGGCGGAGGTCTCGGGCGCGGTGGTGTCGGGGTCGGGCTGGGTCACGACGGTGAAGGCGACGGACTTCTCGGCCGCCGCGTTGCCGGCCTTGTCGGTCGCCTTGTAGCGGACGGTGTGGGCGCCCGCCTCGTGCACCATCACGGGGGCGGTGTACGGCTTCCAGGCGCCGTCACCGATCGCGTACTCGATGGTGTTGACCCCCGAGCCGGTGTCGGACGCGGTGACCGTGACCGTGGCCATGTCGAGGTAGCGGCCCTGGTCGTCCTGTTCGCCGGTCACGGTCGCCGAGGTCTCCGGCGCCGTGGTGTCGTCGGTGGGCGGGGCGACGACCGTGAACGACGCGGTCTTCTCGGCGGCCGTGTTCCCCGCCTTGTCGCCGGCCCGGTAGCGGATCGTGTGGGCGCCGACCTGGTCGACGACGACCGGGACGGTGTACGGCTGCCAGGGGCCGTCCGCGCCCACCGCGTACTCGACCTTGTCGACGCCCGAACCGGCGTCCGTGGCACCGAGCGTGACCGTGGCCTGGCCGACGTAGGCGCCGTCCGCGTTGCGGTCGCCGTCGACCTTCGCGGTCGTCTCGGGCGCGGTGGTGTCCTCGCCGCCGCCCTCGGTGACGGTGAGGATCCCCTGCATCTGGCCGTGGCCGGGGATCGTGCACTTGAAGAGGTACCGGCCCGGGGTCAGCGTCACCTCGGCCGTGTGCCGGCCGCCGTCGGCGTCGTTCGGGTTGGCCAGGATGTTGAGCGGGACGTCGTTGTTGTACTCGGGGTCGGAGACGTCGAACGTCAGGGTGTGCGGCATACCGGTCGTGTTGCCGGTGGCCGCGCTGTTCTCGAAGACGATGGTCGTCGGTCCGGCCACCGCCGTGGTGGGGAACTCCAGATAGCGGTCGATGGGGTCGCCGGCCTTCCAGGTCAGCACCTGGGCCGCGGCGTCACGTCGGGCGTCGTCGGACCTGCCGTAGGCGGACGCCGAGGTGAGCCCCACGATCATCGCCACGGCGGCCAGCAGCGCCGCCCACAGCCTCGCGCCTCTGTGTCTCATGGTCACCGCGCCGCCTTCCTTGCCAGCTGGTCCGCGGCCGGGGTGGGCCCGCCGCCCTTGTAGGTCACGCGCCAGAGCGCGGAGTCGGGATGCGAGGTGAAGAAGCCCCGCCCGTAGTCGAGGACGTACAGCGAACCGTCGGGTGCGAACTTCCAGTCCATCAGGTTGCGGATCCCGCCCTGGCCGACCGGGATGATCTTCTTCAAGGACTCGGCGTGCACGGGCAGTCCGCCCTTGCCGACGGTCCTCGGATCGGTCAGCACGGCATGCCGGGGCTGGTCCCCGTCGTAGAAGTCACCGACGAACCACTTGCCGTCCCAGTACGACGGCCATTTCACGGTCGAGTCGCTCGCCGCGTCGAAGCGGTAGAGCGGGCCGTTCATGGTCGCCTGTCCGCCGCCCTTGAGCCACGGGAGCAGCAGTCTCTGCTCCTCCTGCTTGTAGCTCGGGACGCCGTTCGCGTCCCTCGGGTAGTCCACGCCGCCGCCCTGGGGCGAGTACCAGATCGTGTTCGCCGTCACCGGCGGCAGGTTGACGAGCCCGTCGTTGTTGGGCGACTCGTTCTTCGGCGCGTCGCAGTCGTACCAGCCGAGCGGCTTGGCCGGATCCGTCAGGCCGCGGTCCCGGTAGGGCTGCTTGTTCCCCATGCAGTACGGCCAGCCGTGGTTGCCGGCCTTGGTGATCGCGGCGAACGTGTCGTACTTGGCGGGCCCCCAGGTCGTGGACGGCGCGCCGGCGTCGGGGCCGACCCAGCCCGCGTAGAGGATGTCGGTCTTCTTGTCGACGGAGATGCGCGCGGGGTTGCGTACGCCCATCACGTAGATCTCGCCCCGGGTCTTGCCGCCGCCCTCGTCACTCTCCTCCCCGGTGAAGAGGTTCCCCTCGGGGAGGGTGTACGTGCCGTCGTCCTCGGGGTGGATCCGGAGGATCTTGCCGTTGAGGTTGTTGGTGTTGCCGGCGGTGCGGCGCGCGTCCGCGAAGGCCACGCCCCGGAAGTTCGGGGCGGGGTTGTTGCCCGAATAACCGCCGCTGGAACCGGACGAGTTGGTGTCTCCGGTGGCGATGTAGAGGTTGCCCTTGGAGTCCCACGCCATCCCGCCGCCCGCGTGGCAGCAGCTGTGGATCTGGACCGGCCAGCTCAGCAGCACCTTCTCGCTCGCCAGGTCGAGCCTGTTCGTCGCGAGGTCGAGCGTGAAGCGGGAGACCCTGCGCTCGCCCATGTGCGCCTCGCGGTCGATGCGCGAGTGCGGGGTGTAGTGCAGATAGATCCAGCCGTTGGTCATGAAGTCGGGGTCGAGCTCGATCCCGAGCAGACCCTCCTCGTTCTTGACCAGCTCGTCCCCGCCACCCTTGTTGCCGAAGACGGTGAGCGTCCCCGCCTTGGTGACCTGCCTGGTCCTCGGGTCGTAGACGTGGACCTCGCCGTTGCCCTTGCCGATGTCCGGGTCGTTCCAGTCGGTGACCACCGGCACGCTCGAGTCGGCGCCACCCCGGCCGATGTAGAGGACGCGTCCGTCGGGAGCCGCGACCAGGCCGTGCGGCTCGCCGATCTGGTCGTTCTGGCCGGGCTGGTTGGGCTTCGTGACGCGTTCGGCGGTGTAGTTGGCGTCGATGGTCGCCTTGCAGTCCGCCCGGGAGATGCGGGCCGTCCAGGCGATCGCGCCCCGGAGGTGGTCGCGGAAGTCCGCCTCGGCGTAACTGTCGACGGTGCCGCCCATGGCGGTGTAGAAGGACCGGCCGCCGTCGTAGTCGCGGCACCAGGACACCGGGTGGTCCCAGCCGTTCGGCTTCGCCGCGGGCTGGTACGAGGCTTCCCGGACCCGTGCCACGGTGTGCACGGTGCCGGACGGGTTGCGCTCCCAGTTGAACCACTTGTCCGGACGCTTCCACTCCAGCGGGAGGGACGCGGTGGCCGGATGCTGCCGGTCGCCGACCTCCACCACCGCGCGCTGCGCGCTGCTCGGGGCGCCGGTGGGCCGTGCGCCGACGAGGCCGGTGAACCAGGAGGAGTACGGCTCGGTGCGCGCGGCCTCGTGGACGCCGAGGAATCCGCCGCCCGCCTCCATGTACGCCTCGAGGCCGGCTTCCTGCTCCGGGTCGAGCACATCGCCGCCCCCGGTGAGGAACACCACCGCGTTGTACTTGCCGAGCCGCTTGGCGTCGGTGAAGACCCCGGGATCGTCGGTGGCCTCCGTGCGGTAGCGGCCGGCGGCCGGCCCGGTCAGCCCGATGGTCTCGATCGCCGCGATGCCCGCGTCGACCGTCGGTGACTCCTCGGTCGCCGACCCGTGGAAGACGAGCACCCGGACGTTCGCGCCGCCCGGTGGAGACGGGAGGGACAACGTTGTCGAAGCCGTGGTCGACGGAGGATCCGGATAGGGTCTGGCGGAGGCGGGGTTGCCGCCGAGCAGTGATGCGGTCAGGGCTCCCGCCCCAAGTGCCGCCACCGCGAAGCCCGTTCTTGATCTCGCGTGGTGATGTGGTGTGCGCTTCATGGGTCACCCATCCCTCTGAGGTCACAACAACAGCCGTTGAAGCTAGACCTCTTTGCTCGGTTCGCCAATACCTATGACCGCGTGGGGACGAACTTTGTCCTGAGCGTGGAGAAACTGGAGCCGTCCGGCTACGGTGTGGGCCGTCCCCAGGGGCCCTTCACCCCGTCAATCTCCACCGAGAAGCGGAGAGTTCGGCATGGACAGACGCAGCTTCAACCGCCGCCTGCTCGCGGGCGGGGCCGTCGCCGCGACCGGCGTGACATCGTTGTCTCTCACCTCCGCCTCAAGCGCCGCACCCGGCGCAGCGACCCCACCGAGGACTGCCCCGGCCGGGGGCCAGGTACGCCGTCTCAGGCTGTACGCCGAGAAATTGGCCGACGGACGGATGGGGTACGGCCTGGAGAAGGGCAAGGCGTCCGTGCCCGGTCCGGTGATCGAGCTCAACGAGGGCGACACGATCCACATCGACTTCGAGAACCTGATGGACGTCCCCGTGAGCCTCCATCCGCACGGTGTGGACTACGACATCGACAACGACGGCACGCGGATGAGCGGCAGTCATGTCGAACCGGGCGCCACCCGCACCTACACCTGGCGCACGCACGCCCCCGGTCGCCGCTCGGACGGCACCTGGCGCCCCGGCAGCGCCGGCTACTGGCACTACCACGACCATGTCGTGGGGACGGACCACGGCACCGGAGGCATCCGGAAGGGGCTCTACGGCGCCCTGGTGGTACGCCGCAAGGGCGACATCCTCCCGGACAAGCAGTTCACGATCGTCTTCAACGACATGACGATCAACAACAGGCCGGCGGCGGAACCGCCCGACTTCCTCGCCACGGTGGGCGACCGGGTGGAGATCGTCATGATCACGCACGGCGAGTACTACCACACGTTCCACATGCACGGTCACCGCTGGGCGGACAACCGCACCGGACTCCTGTCGGGCCCGGAGGACGTGAGCCGGGTCATCGACAACAAGATCACCGGCCCTGCGGACTCGTTCGGCTTCCAGATCATCGCGGGCGAACACGTCGGAGCCGGCGCCTGGATGTACCACTGCCACGTCCAGAGCCACTCCGACATGGGCATGGCCGGTCTCTTCCTGGTGGCCAAACCGGACGGCACCGTCCCGGGGCACGGAGACCACGGGAGCCATGGCACGGGGGCCGCGGAGAAGAAACCGGCCGCGCGGACGGACGGCGGCGCCCACCAGCACTGAAGCGCCGTGGGGCCCACGGGAGTTCCCGCGAACGGGGGCGGCGGGCGGGGGAGCGTATGGTCCCCGCCCGCCGCCCCTCCCGGTCGGGCGGGTCAGCCGCCGTCCGCCGTGGGGTCCATGGACCGCATGGCCTCCGCGGCCCGCTTCTCCATCTCCTCCGCGGGAACGTCCTCGACATGCGTGGCGACGGTCCAGCGGTGGCCGAAGGGGTCTTCGAACTGCCCCGTACGGTCGCCGTAGAACTCGTTCGTGACCGGCGAGATCTCCGTCGCGCCGAGGGAGAGGGCCATCTCGAAGACGGAGTCGACGTCCTCGACGTACACATGCAGGGTGACGGGCGTACCACCGACCGACCTCGGCGAGCGGAACCCGATGTCCGGGTACTCGTCGGCGAGCATGACGATCGAGTTGCCCAGTTCCAGTTCGGCGTGGCCGATCCTGCCCCCGGGGGCGGGCATCCTCATCTTCTCGACCGCGCCGAGCACGGAGACGTAGAAGTCGATCGCCGCCGCGGCTCCGTCGGCGCAGAGGTACGGCGTGACCCGCGGATATCCCTCGGGAATGGGTTGGACGGTCATCGGGCTCCGGCCTTTCCGAACGGTGGCGGTCACCGCCGACCGCCGTGTCCGACCACTGATATCCCGGCCCCGTGGGGCGCGCTCCGCCGCCGCGCGGCAGCCCCGGACGGATGCCCCCGAAGGGCCCACGGCCCCGCCGCCTCCACATGCCACGGAGCGGCCGGGCTCGCGGCCGACGCGGATCACCCTCCGCGTCCGGTGCAGGCGTTCGCCCCTGGGGCGCGCCTCGAAGGAGCCCGGTAGCGTGGGCCGAGGGGAGGCGGAGACGAACCGTCGGCGGAGAGATGGGGAAGGCCGATGCCCCTCACCCCGGGAGCGCACCACCGGCCCTCTGCCGGGCACGACGGGATCGGCACCTGGCCGGCCGTGGGAATCACCCTGGTCGTCCTGATCGCCGCCAACCTGGCCACGCACCACTGGCCCGGCCTCCCCGGCCTGGCCACGGCGGTCGTGGCCGGCGCTCTGCTCCTGGGCGTGCTGAGGGCGGCCGGCGGCACCTGGGCGGACGCGGGCCTGGCGCCCGGCACGCTCGCCCGGGGCGCCCGGTGGGCGCTGGCCCTGATCGGTCTGGTCGCCGTCGTCTATCTGGCCGGAGCTCTGCTGCCGGCCACCCGCACCCTCTTCGAGGACCGGAGGTACGCGGGCCTGAGCGGCGGCGAGCTGATGTTCCGCGTCCTCGTGCTGGTCCCCGTCGGTACGGTCCTGCTGGAGGAGATCGCCTTCCGGGGAGTGCTGTACGGCCTCGTGCTCCGTGTCCGTGGGACGGTGTGGGCGACCGCCGTGTCGAGCCTGCTGTTCGGCCTGTGGCACGTGCTGCCGTCGCTGCGCCTCGCGACCGAGAAACCCGCCCTGACCACCGTCTTCGGCTCCTCCGCGCCGGGTGCCGCGCTGGCCGTCCTCTCGGCCGTGCTGTTCACGGCGGCGGCGGGTGTGCTCCTGTGCGAACTGCGCCGCCGCAGCGGGAGCCTGCTCGCTCCCATGGGTCTGCACTGGGCGGTGAACGCGCTGGGCTACCTCGCCGGCCATCTGCTGCGCTGAGCGCACGACGGCGCGGACACCGGTGCGCCGTGCCGACGGGGTTCAGCCCTCCTGCCGGACGATCTCCTTCAGCCGGTCCAGGTCCTCCGCCGTGAAGCCGGTGGGCCGCATGACGTCGTTCCAGCCGTCCACGTACGCCACCTTGTACGTGTGGCCGTGGCCGTCCGGGACACCTGTGGAGAACGGCAGGTCGGCGGTGACCTGCCAGAAGGTCACGAAGGGAATCCAGACCATCGCCTCCAGCACGTCATCGCCGGGAGCGTCGCCGATCCAGTCGGGCTCGCCGAGGACCAGGTCGGGGCTCCACCAGACGATCGGATCGGAAGGGTTCATCAGATAGAGCACGCGGGTGCCCTCCCAGGGCCGGTCCGCCGGTGGCGACCCGGAGGCGGGGTCGTCGGTGAACCGGACCGTCCGCCCCTCCTTGTAGACGGGCTCGATCTCGGGACTTCCGGCGTCGCGGTGGTCGCTGAACGTGCGGAACAGGGCGTTGAAGTTGGGCGGGCCGGCGAACAGGGTGCCGGCCGTCCGGTTGCGCAGGTCGTACTCTCCGCTGAAGGCCGTCTCACCGCCGAACGACCCCAGGCTCTCGCCGGCCACGAACAGCCGGGGCCGCTGGTCCTGGGGCAGTTTGGACCAGGTGTCGTACACCGCGTCGAACAGTTCGCGCCCCGCCTCCCGCGCCTTGGACTGGTCGACGAGGTAGGACAGCCATGACGGCAGGTAGGAGTACTGCATCGCCACGGTGGCCGCGTCGCCGTTGCCCAGGTACTCGAACGACTCGACCGCCGCGGGATCGACCCAGCCGCTCCCCGTCGTGGTCATCACCAGGAGGTTCTCGCGCTCGAAGCCGCCGGCCCGCCTCAGGTCGGCGACGGCCCGCGCGGCCCGGGTCTCCGCGTCGTCGGCGCTCGCGAGCCCCGCGTAGGCCCTGATGGGCTCCTCGGCCGTGCGGTGGGTGAACGCGCCGATGTCCCGGGCCGACGGGCCGCTGCCGGTGAAGGCCCGGCCCTCCCTGCCCAGCGAGTCCCACGGCACGACGGACCCCGGCCCGCCCGAGCGCAGGGACGACGTCGGCTGGTGCACACCCTCCGGGGTGTGCGTGTCACGCAGCGAGAAGGTCTCGTTGGCCGCGCTCACCAAGCCCTGCAACAGCACCCCGGTGAACACGGACCACGCGAGCCCGGCCACCACCAGCCAGCCGACGACCTTCGTCGCGCGCTCGCCGATCCAGCGCCCGAGGAGCCGGGTGGTCCAGTGGTACAGCCGCCGCAGCCCCCGACCGGCCATGAGCAGGAGCCAGAAGACGAGGGCGGCGACGAACGGGCAGGCGACGGTGGCGAGGACGCTGTAGTCCGTGACCCCCATGAGCCGGCGGATCTCGTGCTGCCAGTACTGACCGAGCCCGAAGGAGAGGCCGAACAGCACGACCGCGCTGACGAGGAGGACCAGCCACGACCTGCGCGAGGGGCGTCGCGCGTCCCGGTCGGCGAAGGCGCGCCACACGTACGCCGCGACGACCCCGAGTCCGTAGCCGATGGCGGCGCCGATGCCGCACACGAGCCCCTGGAGCACGCCGCCGCGCGGCAGCAGCGACGGGGTGAACGACAGACACGCGAGGACGAGCGCACCCCAGCAGCCGGGCAGGGTGAGCCGGAACATCCGGCGGCGCCTCCCGCCCGCGTCCGCGCCCTCGGGCCGGTCCACCCGGCGGTCGTTCTCGCTCGGTGTGGGTCCCTCCGAGGGGGACAACGGCGGGTCGTGCGTCATGGCGGTCCTCCGGGGACAAGGATCCCAAGGCTCGGCCGACCCTGCCATTCCGAGCCGCCTCCGGCCACCGGGCCGCGCCGACGGCGGTGGTGGCCGCCCGCGCCACCACCGCCCGACCGGTTTCCACGGTCGTCGGCCCGCCGTCCCCGTCCGCCGGGCGAACCCCGCCGCACGGGGTCCGGCCGGCTACCGGGCGGTCCGTGGAGCCGTCCGCCGCCGACCGCGTTCGAGCACCTCGACGAGTTCCGCCGCCCGGGGCCACGGACCGTGTCCGGAAGCGGGGTTGAGGTGTCCGACCGGGCCGAGCTCCACCAGTCGGCTCCCCCAGTCCCGGGCGACGCCGGCGGCGTGCCCCGGTGATCCCAGAGGATCGTTCGAACCGGCCGCGACGACGCTGGGGAAGGGCAGCCGGCGCCGGGGTACCGGCGTCCAGCCGTGCGTCGCCAACTCCTGGGGGGTGGGGTAGCCGTCCGGCAGCGGTGTGCCGAAGTCCGGGGGCGCCGCCAGCAGGGCGCCCCGGACGTCCCCGGCATGCCACCGGGCCCAGTGGACGGTGGTCATGACGCCCGCGCTGTGGGCGACGATGGTCACCGGCCCGGTGACCCCCGTCATCACCTCGACCAGGTTGGCCACATGGGAGGCGCGGCCGAGCCGGTCGTGGAGCGGCGGGGGGACGACGCGGACCCCGCGGCCGGCGGCGCGGAGCTCCTCGGCAAGAACGGTCTGCCAGTGGTCCTCGACGTGTTCCCGCATCCCGGGGACGATCACGACCGTCGGCACGACGGTTCCGGTCATGAGACCACCCCCGCGGCCCGGGGCTCCACCGGCACGACGGGCGCGGTGAGGCGTCGCAGATCCCGTGCGTACCATCTGCGCCCGACGAGGAAGGCCGCGGTGGCGGCGAGCGCCACCAGCGGGACCAGCCGGAGCGCGCCGAGCAGGCCGAACCGGTCCGCGAGCATTCCCGTGACCGCGGGGCCGGGGGCGAGCCCGAGGAGACTCTGGGCCAGCGTGAGGGTGGCGAACGCCGTCGCGGCGATGGCCGCCGGGGTCAGGTTCGCCACCATCGCCGCCCCCGGCCCGGCCGTGCCGGCACAGAGGAGGGCTCCCAGCGCCAGCACCAGCAACTGCGCCGGGCCTGCGGGCAGCCGGAACGCGGCCGTCAGCAGGACGAGGGAGCCCACGCTGCAGCAGATGGCGACGGACCACGTGAGGATCGGGTCGCGGCGGCTGAACCGGTCGGAGGCGAAGCCGCCGGCGATCATGCCGACTCCGATCACCAGGGCGAAGAGCCCCGCGGTGGCACCGGCCTTCGCGGTCGGCATCCCGTAGTAGCGGTCGAAGTAGCTGGGCAGCCAGGCGATCAGCGCGCCCGCCACGAACAGCTGCAGACCGCTGCCGATGTAGGCGCTGACCACCGAGACGGAGGAGAACAGCCGCGGCAGCAGCACGCGGAGCCGTTCGCCGGTGCCGGCGGCTCCGTCCTCGGCCGCTTCCGTCCGTGGGGCGAGCCTCTTCTCCGTGACCACGACGGCGTAGACGCCGGCGAGCACCAGGCCGAGGACGCCCATGACGCCGAACGCCCAGCGCCAGCCGTACGCCTCGGCCACGGCACCGCCCAGCGAGATCCCGAGGACCGAGCCGAACGCCCCGCCGGCGATGAAGGCGCCGGAGAGCGTCGCTCGCAGGGCGGGCGGGAAGACGCTGAGGACCACGGCGATGCCGACGCTGCCGTACGCGGCCTCACCGATGCCGACGAGGAGCCTGCCGGTGAACATCTGGCCGTAGCTCGCCGCCACCGCACAGCCCAGGGTCGCCAGGCTCCACATCGCCGCCGCGATGACGAGGGATCGCACCCTGCCCCACCGGTCGGCCAGCAGGGACAGGGGGAAGGTGAGCAGACCGACCATCAGCGCCACGACGCCGCTGAGGGAGCCCAGCCGGGCGTCCGACAGGAGCCAGTCGGCCTTCAGCATCGGGAAGACGGCGTTGAGCACCTGCCGGGACATGTAGTCCGAGAGCAGGAGTCCGAAACTCAGGGTGAAGACCACCCAGGCGTAGCTCCGGGACACGGGCCATTCCGAGGAGCGGGATCCGGTACCGGTTCTCTCCGGGGTGGGTGTCGCAGTGGTGAGAAACCCCATTGTCATCACCTCGACTGCTGTTGACGGAAAGGAAGGGGGAGGTGGGAGGGAGGGGCCGGAAGGCCGGCCGGGGGTGGAGGGTCAGAACGGCCTGTCGCCGACGATCCCGGCGCGCTCCATCTTGCGGACGCCGGGCCAGTAGTCCTGGACGGCGTAGTGCTGGGTGGAACGGTTGTCCCAGATGGCCACGCTGTTCTCGCTCCAGCGCCAGCGGACCTGGTACTCGGGCACCGACGCCTGACTGATCAGGTAGGTCAGGAGGTTGGCGGCGCCCGGGGCGTAGTCCTGGCCGAAGCGGACGTTGTCGGGCGTGTGGTAGTTCACGAAGTGGGTCGTGAAGGCGTTGACGAAGAGGATCTCCTCGCCGGTCTCGGGGTGGGTGCGCACCACCGGGTGCTCCGCGTCCGGGAACCGGGCGGCCAGTGCGTGGCGCCGCTCCGCGGGCAGCATCGCGCCGAAGGTCGCCTCGATGCTGTGCCGGGCGCGCAGGTCCTGGATCTGCGTCCTGATGTGCTCCGGCAGGCGGCGGTGGGCCTCGACCATGTTGACCCAGATCGTGTCGCCGCCCACGGGGGGAGACTCCACACAGCGCAGGACGGCTCCCATGGAGGGGTTCTCGCGCCAGGTGCCGTCGGTGTGGAGAGCGTTCTCGTAGTGCTCCGGCGCGCTGTCCAGGTCCTTGTAGATGCGGACCAGGCCCGGGTGGTCCGGGTCACTGCCGGCCACCGGGTGGTCCTCCAGCGGCCCGAAGCGTTCGGCGAAGGCGACGTGGTCGGCGCGGCTGATGTCCTGGTCGCGCAGGAACAGCACCTTGTACCGCAGCAAGAGGCTCTTGATCTCGCGGAAGAGGTCGTCGTCCCGGGCCGCGTCGGCGAGGCTCACGCCCGCGAGCTCGGCGCCGATGGTGCAGGTCAGCGGCTGGACGCCGAGCGAGCTACGGAGCGCGTCCGGCCGCACGAGGGCCGGGGTGTGCGCCGGGGGGAGGGTCTTGGGCATTGCTCACTCCTGGGGTGGGGTGGGGGTGGCCTCAGAGGACGAAGACGGAGGATCCCGTGGTCCGTCCGGCTTCCAGATCGCGATGTGCCCGTGCCGAGTCCTCGAGGGCGTAGCGCTGATGGATCTCGATGGTGATGCGCCCGGAGGCGACGTGACCGAAGAGTTCACCGGCCAGGGCGTCCCGCTCCGCCGGTTCGGCGATGTAGTCGGCCAGCGCCGGGCGGGTGACGAAGAGCGAGCCCCGCACGGCGAGTTGCATGGCGTCGATCGGTGGCACCGGACCGGAGGCCGTACCGAAGCAGACCAGCAGTCCGCGGCGCGACAGGGAGGCGAGCGAGCCGGCGAAGGTGTCCTTGCCGACGCTGTCGAGGACGACCGGGACTCCGGCGCCGTCGGTCAGTTCGCGCACCCGGTCGGCCACGTTCTCGCGCCGGTACTGGATGGTGTGCGCGCAGCCGTGGGCGCGGGCGATCTCCGCCTTCTCCTCGCTGGACACCGTTCCGATCACGGTGATGCCGAGGAGCTTCGCCCACTGACTGACGATCAGACCGACGCCACCCGCCGCGGCGTGCAGCAGCACGGTGTCGCCGGCCCGCAGCGGATGGATACGGCGCAGCAGGTACGCCGAGGTCAGGCCGCGCATGGTCATGGCCGCGGCGGTCTCGAAGCCGATCTCGTCCGGCAGCTTGATCAGGTGGGACGCGGGCATGACCCGCTCCGTGCTGTACGCCCCCAGCGGGCTGCCGGTGTAGGTGACACGATCGCCTTCGGCGACGTGGGTGACGCCCTCGCCGACGGCCTCGACCACCCCGGAGCCCTCCACACCGATGCCGTCGGGCAGCCGGACCGGGTAGAGCCCCGTACGGAAGTACGTGTCGGCGAAGTTGAGTCCGACGGCGACGTGCCGGACGCGCGCTTCGCCCGGACCCGGATCGCCGACGGCGACCTTCTCCCAGGTCATGACGTCGGGTCCACCGGTCTCGTGGAAGCGGACGGCGTGGGCCACTGGTTGCTCCGATCGCTGGTGTGTGGCGGGGGTGGGTGGGGGTGTGTCGGCTCAGCTCTCGACGCCGCGCAGCATGAAGCCGCGCTGCCCGGGACGGCGGTTCGGGACCATGCCGAGGCGGGCGATGGTCTCGTCGGCGTCGGCGTAGTGCTCGCCGATCCGGTAGATCTCCCTGGCCTCCCGGCCGTCGGCGATGTCCCGCCCCAGGGCGTCGGCGATCCGGACCATCTGCTCGACCTGCTCCACGGAGGACATCCGCTCGCCCTTGCGCCGCCAGAGGTTGTCCTCGTTGCCCACGCGTACGTGCACGCCGAGCGCGATGGCGATCGCGTTCATCGGCGCGACGGCGCGCATGGAGCTCTCGATGGTGAGGACCGCTCCGTCCGGGACGCGGCGGATGAACTCGATCAGATCGGCGGGGTGCCGCCCGGCGAAGCCGCCGCCGATCGCGACGTAGTTGAGCACCACGGGGCCGGTGTGGACGCCGGACCGGACGAGCCGCTCGACGGTCTCGAGCTGGGCCATGGTGGCGAGTTGGAAGTGCGGCTGGATGCCGCTCGCGCGCAGCCGTTCGAGGTGTTCGAGGTAGAACTCGGGACCGGCCTCGACGACCATGTCCCGGTAGGCCCGGTAGTACTCCGGCTTCGCGATCGAGGTGCCTGCCAGATCGTCGTCGGTCATGATCTCGACGATGTTCATCTGGCTGGTGTTGATCGCGATGGTCACCTGGTCGGGTGCCGGCGTGACCTCGGCCAGGAGGTGCCGGGTGTCGTAGGAGAGCCACTTGGCGTCGGCGCCCTCGCCCTCGGGGGCGAAGGAGATCGAGCCACCGATCTGCAGCACCATGTCCGGGACCGCCTCGCGCAGCCGGCCCATCAGCTCGTTGAACATGGACATCCGCTTGGAGCCCTTGCCGTCGAGTTCGCGGACGTGGATGTGGAGCACGGTGGCACCGGCGTTGTAGCAGTCGACCGCCGCCTGGACGTGCTCGTCCATGGTCAGGGGCAGGTCGTCGGCGTCGCCGGGCAGCCACTCGGGCCCGTACGGCGCGGCCTGGATGACGAGCTTCTCCTGGTTCTCGGGGAAGAGCGAGTCGTCGTGGAAATGCATGGTGCTTCTCCTTCGCGTTGCGGGTGATCGGCCGCCGCGGGTGGTCGGCTGCCGCCGAGCCGGAGCAGGAGCCGGAGTCGCGCACGGCGGGGACCGACGCGGGCGGGCGGGTCGGGGAGAACGTCGGGCGCACGGCCCGGAGGGCGATCGACCTGTCGTGGGCCGAGCGAGCCCCGGGGCGATGTCCGACGGCTCACCTCCGCCCGGCCGGCGACCTGGGCGGTGCAGCCAACGTAGGGCGGGGCGGGCACGGTTGCTTGACCCGTGGTGACGGGAGACTTGTCATTTCGGGACAGTCGCGCGCGGCGCCGTCTCTTCAGCGCCGTGAGGGTCAGGGGAACCGAGCGACGGACGCGCCGTCCGTGGCAGGAGCAGGAGCAGGAGCAGGAGCGGGAACCCAAGGCGGAGCAGGAACCGAAGCTGAAGCCGGAGCCCCCCAGCGGGAGCCGGAGCCGGAGCCGGAGCCGTACCCCTCGCCCAATCCGTCAGCCGAGTCCCGGGTCCTGCTCGCGTGCCTTCTCCTTGCGCCACTCCCTCGGGCTGCACCCGAACTGCTGGTGGAACCAGCGGGAGAAGGCGCTCAGGGACGAGAAGCCCAGGAGGTCGGAGATCTCCGTCAGGGAGCGGCGGGGACTGGCCACGAACTGCTCGGCGAGCCGCGCCCGGGTGGTGTTGAGGAGCGACGAGAACGTCTCTCCCGAGTGGGTCAGACGGCGGTGGACGGTGCGCCTGTCGACCCCGAGGCTGCGGGCGACCTGCTCGATGGAGCACCGGCCGGTCGGCAGCAGCGCCTCGATGAGTTCGCGTACCCGGTCCGCCACCGAGGTGTCCCTCGGCGTGGCACCGAGGGCGTCCAGGTACTGCCGGGCGTAGTTCCGCAGCTGCGGGTCGGCCATCGCGTTGGGGGCGTCGAGGTCGTCGGCGTAGAAGACGATGCCGTCGAACTCGCGGTCGAACTCCAGACCGGTGCCGAACATGCGGCGGTGGGCGGAGGTGTCCGCCGGGGCGCCGTGGGCGAACCACACCGACAGCGGCTGCCACCGGCTGTCGAGGAACCCCCGCAGAATGCGGGTGAACGCACCCACGACCAGTTCCGTGGCCTGCCGGGCCTGCGCCGTGTCACCGAGCCGGAGGTCCACCTTGATGGTGGCCAGGCCGTTGCGCTCGGAGAGCCGCGTGTGCAGGAGCTCGTTGTACATGTGCTCGTGGCGCAGCAGCATTCCCAGCGCGCTCCGGACGTCGGGCTCCTCGCGGACGACCAGGCTGATCGGGCCGAGGTTGGAGAAGCGGCGCTGCTCGGCCATGCGCAGGCCGAAGTCGTCGCGGTGGGCGGCTGCGGCGGAGAGTTCCAGGAGCCGGACGGCGGCCGGCCCGGAGATCCACCGGTCCTGGACGGCGAGGTCGGCCGTGTCCAGACCCACGCGCTTCATCAGCGCGCGCGGGTCGATGCCGAGGGAGCGGCTCAGCTCGACGTATCCGTTCAGCGCCGCCGTGCGGACGAGGGGCCTCATGACCACGCTCCTGGAGGTTCGGTCCCCAGAAGTTAAGTTTCCCGTCCCCTTACGTCAAGCATCGGGAGCGCCCCCGCCCTAGCATCCCTTCCACGCGACCCCGGCGAACGGCGCAAGGCGGCGTGTACGTGCCCCGTTCCGCGGATATCGGTGGACGCGACCGCCGCCCGCACCGGGCCGGACGGCCGAGACGAACAGAAGGAGACCGCCGGCATGACCAACCTCGCCGCGCTTCTGGTGAACTCCGCGGCGGCACGCCGTGATCAGGACGCCGTGCGCCACGACGACACCGTCCTCACCTATGCCGAACTGGACGACGCGAGCGCCAGGTTCGCCGCGGTGCTGCGCGACCGCGGCATGCGGCCGGGCGACCGCGTGGCCATGACGATGCCGAACGTGCCGCTGTTCCCCGTCGTCCACTACGGGATCCTGCGGGCCGGGGGAGTGGTCGTCCCGCTGAACCCCCTCCTCAAGGCCCGCGAGGTGGCCTACGTCCTGCGCGACTCCGGGGCCCGGATCGCGGTGACCTTCCCGCTCTTCGCGGAGGAGGTCCGCAAGGCCGCCGCCGAGGTGGGGGCCGACTGTCTGGTGACCGCGCCCGAGGGCTTCCACGATCTGCTCGCCGCCGCCGAACCGCTCGCCGGCGTCGTCGACCGCGCGGCCGGGGACCCCGCGCTGATCCTCTACACCTCGGGCACCACCGGCGCGCCCAAGGGAGCGGAGCTCACGCACGGCAACCTGGTCTCGAACACGGCGACCACCGCCGAGACGCTGCTGCGGCTCGGACCCGACGACGTCCTCTTCGGCGGCCTGCCGCTGTTCCACGCCTTCGGGCAGACCTGCTCGCTCCACACCTCCGTCGCGGCGGGGGCGACGCTGACCCTGCTGCCCCGGTTCGATCCGCGGCGGGCACTGGAGGTCATGCGGCGTGACGGGGTGACCGTGTTCCTCGGCGTACCGACGATGTACTCGGCGCTGCTCCACGCCGAACTCCCCGCCGGCTTCGACGCCTCCCGGCTGCGCCTCGCCGTCTCGGGAGGAGCCGCGATCCCCGTCGAGGTGCTGCACGGATTCGAGGAACGCTTCGGCGTCACCGTCCTGGAGGGCTACGGCCTGTCCGAGACCTCACCGGTGGCCGCCTTCAACCACCCGGACCGCCCGCGCAAGGCCGGCTCCATCGGGACGCCGATCCGGGGGGTGGAGATGAGGCTGGTCGCCGATGACGGGTCCGAGGTGGGCCCGGGCGGGATCGGCGAGATCGCGATCCGCGGCGAGAACGTGATGCGGGGCTACCTCAACCGCCCGGAGGAGACCGCGGAGGCGATGCGCGGCGGCTGGTTCCACAGCGGCGATCTGGCCCGTGTCGACGAGGACGGCTACTACTTCGTCGTCGACCGGAAGAAGGACCTGATCATCCGTGGTGGCTACAACGTGTACCCGCGGGAGGTCGAGGAGGTCCTGTACGAGCACCCCGCCGTGGCCGAGGTCGCGGTCGTCGGCGTGGAGCACGATGTGCACGGCGAGGAGGTCGCGGCGGTGATCGTCCTCCGCAAGGGCGCCGAAGCGACGGCCGAGGAGATCCGCGCGTACGTCAAGGAGCGGGTGGCGGCGTACAAGTACCCCAGGATCGTCACCTTCCTGGACGACCTCCCCAAGGGCCCCACCGGGAAGATCCTCAAGCGCGAGATCGTGGTCTCGCCCTCGTGAGGCGCCGGACGGACCGGGTGGGTGCCTGTGCCCCGCCCGCCCGGTCCGTCCACGCCGCTAGGCGGAAGCCCTGCCCGCGGCGCCGCCGTTCGTGGGCGGATACGCGGGGCGCCGCGGTATCGGCGCGGAGCCGTGCGGCGAGGGCAGGGGCGGAAGCGACGGCTGGTACAGCCAGGCCGTGAGCAGCTCGTCCACCGGCTCGTCGGCGTACCGCGTCACATGGGCGGTGAAGCCCGCGGTGGTCACCACCCCGTGGCGGTGCGCGGTGGCCCAGTCGCGCAGCATCCGGAAGAAGGCGGCGTCGCCGAGGGCGCAGCGGACCGCGTGCAGGGTGAGACCCCCGCGCTCGTACAGCCGGTCGTCGAACATCAGCTTGCGCCCGGGGTCGGCCAGCTTCAGGTCCTGCGGAAGTCCGGCCAGCATCCGGTGCGCGACGGCCGCCAGTTCGTGTGCGGTCCGGCCGCCCGAGCGCTCCGACCAGAGCCACTCGGCGTACTTGGCCAGGCCCTCGTTCAGCCAGATGTGCCGCCAGTCGGCGATCGTCACGCTGTTGCCGAACCACTGGTGCGCGAGTTCGTGGGCGACCAGACGCTCGGAACCCCGCGCGCCGTCGACGTGGTTGGTGCCGAAGAGGGAGAGCCCCTGGGCCTCCACCGGGACGTCCAGTTCCTCGTCGGCGACCACCACCGCGTACTCGCCGAACGGATAGGGACCGAAAAGCTCCTCGAACAGCAGCATCATGGCGGGCTGCCGGGCGAAGTCGCGGGAGAAACGGGGCAGGAGGTGCGCCGGCACATGAGCGCTCTGCGGTACACCACCGAGCCCGGGGTCCCCGAGCAGCACCGTCTGGTGCATGCCGATGGAGAGACCGACCAGATAGCTGGAGGTGGGCGCGGACTGCTCGTACACCCAGGTGGTCGTGGAGGCCCTGGTCGTCCGGGTGAGCAGCCGGCCCCCCGCCACCACGGTGTACGCGGAGGGCGTGTTGACCGAGATCTGGTACGAGGCCTTGTCGGCGGGCCGGTCGTTGCAGGGGTACCAGGAGGGCGCGCCGACGGGCTGGCTGGCCACCAGCGCGCCGTCGGTCAGCTCCTCCCAGCCGAGCCCGCCCCACGGGCTGCGGACCGGCTTGGGGTTGCCCGCGTAGTGCACCTCCACCGTGAACGCGGCGCCCGCGGGCAGCGGCTTGGCGGGTCGGACACGCAGCCTGCCGCCACGGTGGGCGTAGTGCGGCACCCGGCCGTCCACGAGGATCCGGCCGATCCTGAACTCGGCGAGGTTCAGATGGAACTCGGTGAGCGGCGCCCGTCCGGCGATCGCGCTGAGCCGGGCCGTCCCGGCCAGCCGGTTGGGGACGGGCCGGTACTCCAGGGCCAGCTCGTACCGGTGCACGCGGTACCGCGAGTCGCCGTGGTCGGGAAAATACGGGTCCGCCGCCGTTGTCCGCTCGCCGCCCACTGCCGCTCCTGCCCTGTGCCCGCGCCGCCCGTTCAGGCCCGCCACGCCTCGATCGGATTGCCCAGCCAGCGGGTGTCGTCGGGGACGGATTCCCCGGCCATCACGAGGGAGGCGGGACCCAGCGTGGAGCGGGCACCGACCGTACTGCCGGGCAGGACGATTCCGCCCGGGCCCAGAGTGGCGCCCTCGCGGAGGACCACAGTATCCGTCCTCAAGATCCGGTCGTGGAAGAGGTGCGTCTGCAACACACAGCCGCGGTTCACACTGACCGCGTCGCCCAGCGCCACCAGATCCGTCTCCGGCAGCCAGTAGCTCTCGCACCACACGCCCCGGCCGATCCGTGCCCCGAGCCCACGCAGCCACAGCGCGAGCAGCGGAGTTCCCGGGACCGAGCCGATCAGCCAGGGCACGGCCAGCACCTCGACGAAGGTGTCGGCCAGCTCGTTGCGCCACACGAAGCCGGACCAGAGCGGGTGCTCGCCAGTCCGGTGCCGGCCCACCAGCACCCATTTGGCGGCCATCGACACCAGGCACCCGGCCGCACCCGCGGCGAGGAGGACCGCCCCGGACAGCAGCGCCGCGCCCCCGACCCCCAGGGCGGTGGTCGCCAGGGCGCAGAGGGCCGCCACGGTCAGCACCGCGAGGGCGGCCGAGCAGAACACCGGAACGAGCCGGCACAGCTCCACCAGTCCACGCGCCCAGAGCAGCCGCGCCGGCGGGTCGTACGTCCGGCTCAGGTCGGAGTCGGCGGCGGAACGGGGCAGTTTGACCGGGGGCAGACCGAGGTACGAGCCGCCCTTCTCGGCCTTCTTCGGCGTCGCGGACAGGACGCCGACCAGGCCGTCGTCCGGCACCGTGCGGCCGGGCGCGGTCATGCCGGAGTTGCCGAGGAACGCCCGGCGACCGATCTCCGAAGGCCCGATCCGCACCCAGCCGCCGCCCAGTTCGTACGGAGCCGTCAGGGTGTCGTCGGCGAGGAACGCGCCCTCGCCGACGGTGGTCAGGCTCGGCAGCGCGAGCACCGTCGACACCTCCGCGCCCCGGCCGACCCTCATCCCGAGCAGTCGCAGCCAGACCGGGGTGATCAGCCCGGCGTAGAGCGGGAAGAGCGTCCCCCGTGCCAGGTCCATCAGCTGCGTGACCGTCCATGCCTGCCAGGCGACACGGCTGTGCGTCGGATGGCTTCCGGTGCGCAGCCCGAGGCTGAGCAGCCGCACCGGGACCAGGACCAGCGACGCGTACGCGAGACCGTAGGCGAGCGCCCCGGGCACCACGGCGAGCAGCGCCCCCGTCAGCACGTCGGCGAGCCCGGCGTCGGCCGGGACGAAGGCGCTCACGACCAGCAGCGCGGGCAGGGCTGCGAGCACGGGCAGGACGGTGAGGAGGACCCCGGTCGCGCCGTACACGGCACGCCAGCGCACCGGGCGCGCCGGCCGCTCCTTGGGCCAGTTCCGTTTGGCCTTGCCGAGCTTGCCCGCGGGCGCTCCGGCCCAGCGCTGTCCGGTCGGGATCTGTCCGGTCACGGCGGATCCGGGAGCCACCTCGGCCCGCTTGCCGACCCGCGCCCCCGGGAACAGCAGGCTGCGGGTGCCGACCACCGCGCCCGCGCCGACCTTGACCGGGCCGATCACCAGCCGGTCCCCGTCCAGCCAGTGGCCGGAGAGGTCCACCTCGGACTCCACGGCGCAGCCGCGGCCGAGCTTGAGCATGCCGGTGACCGGGGGCAGCGAGTGGAGGTCCACGTCGGGACCCACCTTGGCACCGAGAGCCCGCGCGTAGCGTTCCAGCCAGGAGCCGGTGAGCGAGGTGGCGCCGACGCACTCGGCGAGACGCTCGGCCGTCCACAGCCGCAGGTGGACGCTGCCGCCGCGCGGATGGTGGCCCGCCCTCACCCCGCGCAGCAGCAGCCGTGCGCCGCCGGCGGCGACGGAGAGCCGGCCGGGCGGGGTGAAGAGCAGTGCCGCTCCGGCGGCGACGAGCCACCAGGAGGCGGTCGGCGCCCACGGGCAGCTCCCGAACCGGTGCAGCACGTTGCCCAGCGCGAGGAGCCCGACCGTCCAGCGGAGCCCGACCACGGTGAAGAGCGGCAGGAGCAGGACGGTCTGCGCGAGCCCGGTCCGCGGCGGAACCGGTGCGACGGTGCGGACGGCGCCGTCGTCCTGGACGGACTTCTCCAGCCGCCGGGCCAGCTTGCGCAGGGTGGGCTGCTGGTAGATGTCGACGACGGCGGCGCTCGGATACCGGGTACGCAGCCGGGTGGTGAGCTGGGCGGCGGCGAGGCTGTTGCCGCCGATCGCGAAGAAGTCGTCGGTCGCGCCGGTGACGGCCACTCCGAGGGTCTCGCTCCACTGCTCGGCCAGCCATGCCTCCGTGCCGTACAGCTGCTCGGCCGGGCCGGTGGGCCCCGCATCGGGGAGCGGCCAGGGCAGCGCGTCGCGGTCCACCTTGCCCGACGTACGGGTGGGCAGCTCGGGGACCGGAGCGAGCAGCGGCACGAGGGCCGCGGGCAGTTCGGCGCGGAGCCGCTCGACGGCCGCCGCGTGGTCCCAGCCCTCCTGGGTGACGAGATAGCCGACCAGGAGCTGATTGCCGCTGCGCGCGGTGCGGACGGCCGCGGCCGCTCCGGCGACACCGGGCAGGGCCTGCAGCGCGGCGTCCACCTCGCCGAGTTCGATGCGGCGGCCGCCGAGCTTGATCTGCTCGTCGCCGCGGCCCAGGAAGACCAGCCCCTCCGGCTCGGCGCGGACCAGGTCCCCGCTGCGGTACGCGCGCTCCCAGCCGAGGGACTCCAGCGGGGCGTACTTCTCGGCGTCCTTCTCCGGGTCGAGGTAGCGGGCGAGTCCGACGCCGCCGATCACCAACTGGCCGCTGCCGCCCATCGGCACCGGCTCGCCGGACTCGTCGACCACGGCCAGCTCCCAGCCGTTCAGCGGGAGCCCGATCCGGATGGGCTCCTCACCGGTCAGCAGGGAGGCGCAGGCGACGACCGTGGCCTCGGTGGGGCCGTAGGTGTTCCAGACCTCGCGGCCCTCGGTCACCAGACGCTGGGTCAGCTCGGGCGGGCAGGCCTCGCCGCCGAAGATCAGCAGCCGGACCTCGTCGAGCGACTCCGGCTCCCAGAGCGCGGCGAGGGTCGGCACGGTGGAGACCACGGTGATCTCCTGGTCCACCAGCCAGGGACCGAGGTCGGCGCCGCCGCGCACCTGGGAGCGGGGGACGGGCACGAGGCAGGCGCCGTAGCGCCAGGCCAGCCACATCTCCTCGCAGGAGGCGTCGAAGGCGACGGAGAGCCCGGCCATCACCCGGTCGCCGGGTCCGATGGGCTCCTCGACGAGGAAGAGCGCGGCCTCGGCGTCCACGAACGCGGCGGCGCTGCGGTGGCTGACCGCGACGCCCTTGGGCCTGCCCGTGGAGCCGGAGGTGAAGATGATCCACGCGTCGTGCTCGGGTCCCGGGCGGGCGGCGGGGGCGCGGTCCCCCTCGCGCGCGGTGACGTCGATCCGCTGCCCCGCGCCGAGGACGGCCCGCACGCCCGCCTCGCCGAAGACCAGCTCGGCCCGCTCGTCCGGGTCCTCGGCGTCGACCGGCACGTAGGCGGCGCCCACGGCGAGTACGGCGAGGATCGCCGCGTACAGCTCGTTGGTCCCCGAGGGCACGCGGACGCCGACCCGGTCGCCGAGCCCCACCCCGGCGGCCGCCAGGGCGCGCCGCCGTCGCTCGACGTCCGAGGCCAGCGCCCGGTAGGTCAGCCTGCTGCTGCCGTCGTCCAGGGCGAGCTCGTCGGGGTGGGCCCGTACGGACGCCTCGAAGATGTCGACGAGCGTGCGCACCGGAGCGGCGGGCCCGGCGGTGAACCGGGCGGACTTGTCGGGCTCCTCCTCCCACGCGCCGCCCCCGTCGTCGAGCAGAGTGACGTCACCGCGCTCTGGTGTGGCTGCCATCGGACCTCGCGTCTCGTTCCCGGCAACGTCCGGGTCGCCGGCGGAGCCCGGGTCTGCCCGGGTTGTTCCGATCCGGCGCCAAACAGCCCGTCAGTCTACTGTGTGGGCAAGGATTCTCCCGTTCATGTCTTGCGCGTGGCCGGTAAGGAGCGGTATGGGGGCGTCGGCCCCGAGGCGGTCAGGAACCGTCGGCCGACGCCTGCCGCGCCGGGGTGAGGGTGCAGACGCCGTCCTCGCAGTTGCGCTCCAGACGGCCCCGGGAGACGGCCTGCACCAGCCCCACCAGCCAGCAGGTGGGGCAGCCCCGGAAGGCGATCAGCGCGAGCGGGGCCGCCAGCAGGACGAGCGGGCCGGTGACCGGCAGCAAGGCGATCGGGCCGATGACCAGCCCGAAACCGATGGCGCCGCGCGCCAGGTGGCGCGGCACGGACGTGGCGGCGACGTTCGTCCCGAGCGCCCCGGACGGGGCGGCGGACCGGACCCTCGCTCGCCGCGCGGGCTTCACGGTGCTCACTGCGGTACCTCTTCTCCTGAGGGGTGGCCGACGGTGCGACCGGGTGACGGCTCGTTCGCCGCCAGGGAGTGACGGAGCGCCGCGCGGGCGCGGTGCAGCCGTGACTTCATCGCGGCGGTGCTCAGACCGAGCGCGTGGGCGACGGTCCTGCCCGGCAGGCCCTGGACGTCCCGCATGACCAGGACCTGCCGCTGGTCGCGGGGCAGGGCGGCGACCGCGGCCGCGATCCGCTCCGCCTCCAGCCCGCGCAACACCGCGTCCTCGGCGGACGGTTCCGCGGACCCCTCCGCTCCGTCCGGATCCGGGTCGCTCCGCGAGACGAGCAGACGTACCTGCCGGAGGCACTCGTTGCGCACGATCCGGAACATCCACGAGGCGAGCGCGCCGGTGGCCCGCAGGGTGCCGATCTTCCGGTAGAGGATGATCAGCGCCTCCTGTGCCGCGTCCTCCGCGTCCTGCGGCGAGGCGCACAGGGACCTGGCGAACTTGCGGACATGGGGCTGCGATTCCACGACGACGGTCGCGAGCGACGTGACGTCACCGTCCTGGGCGGCCTGGATCAGCCGCTCGTCCGGCCAGCGGAAGCGTGCGTTCATGAACTCCTCGTCTCGGTGGGACGGTGCCCGCTCGCGGGCCCGGTCAACGCCGGCTCCTGTAACGCCGCGTCAGGTGCCAGACGCAGGCGCCCGTCAGCAGGGCTCCGATCACGACGAGGCCGGTGACCATCATGGGGGTTCCTCCAGGTTCCACCGGCGCGTTCGGCCGGTTCGCAGATAGGAGGCGGGGAGGTCCGGAAAGGATTCGCCTCCGGCCGGAACTTCTCCTCACCGGCGCGGTCCGGCGGCGGTCGCGACCGTATGCGAGAACGTCACGGAAAAGCCTTCTCCCGGTTACACGGCCGACCGCGCATCCGTGCCACGCTCCCGGTGGCCGAAATCAACACGCGTAGAACGCGCCATCGTTGAGCCACACCTCCCGCCCGGCACGGCCGCTCCCAGGAAAGGACACCCCCCATGTCCGTTGCACAGATAGGCAGATGGAAGGCGAAGGCGGCAGCCGTGGGCGCCGTCGTCCTCGGCCTCATGCTCCCGACGGTCGCCGCACCCCCGGCGAGCGCGACGACCACCGCCTACGACAGCACGTACTACAAGAACGCGATCGGCAAGACCGGGACGAGCCTGAAGTCCTCGCTGCACACCATCATCAGCAGCCAGAGCAAGATCTCGTACGACGCGGTCTGGAACGCGCTGAAGGCCACCGACCAGGACCCGAACAACAGCGCCAACGTGATCCTGCTCTACAGCGGCACCTCGCGCAGCAAGTCCCTCAACGGCGGCGACGTGGGCGACTGGAACCGCGAGCACGTGTGGGCCCAGTCGCACGGCAGCTTCGGCACCTCGGCCGGCCCCGGCACCGATCTGCACCACCTGCGTGCCGCGGACGTCCAGGTCAACAGCATCCGGGGCAACAAGGACTTCGACCATGGCGGCAGCGCCGTGAGCGGCGCGCCCGGCAGCTACACGGACTCCAACTCCTTCGAGCCCCGCGACGCGGACAAGGGTGACGTGGCCCGCATGATCCTCTACATGGCCGTCCGCTACGAGGGTGGCGACAGCTGGGCCGACCTGGAGCCCAACGAGTCGACCAGCAACGGAAGCGTCCCCTTCCACGGCCGCCTCTCGATCCTGAAGCAGTGGAACGAGCAGGATCCGCCGAGCGCCTTCGAAGAGCGCCGCAACGACATCATCCACGGCACCTACCAGGGCAACCGCAACCCGTTCATCGACCACCCCGAGTGGGTCGAGGCGATCTGGTAGAGGCTTCCGGCGGTCGCCGGGCTCCCGCCACGGCCGGGGAGCGCGGCGACCGTCAGGCGGCGTGGACCTGGAACCAGACCCACTTGCCCCGGTCGCCCACCGTGGCCACGCCCCAGGCCCCGGCCACGGCGTCCAGCAGGTCCAGCCCCCGGCCCGTCTCCAGCTCCGTCTCGTCCGTGTCCGCCTCGTCCCGGCTCGACCGAGCGCCCGCACCCATCCGCGGGTTCGCGTCGAAGACGGCCCCGGTGACCACACCGGCGCCCCGGTCGTAGCCGACGGCGACCTCGATGGCCGGTCCGTCCGCGTGGCGGACCGCGTTCGAGACGACCTCGCTCAGGAGCAGGGCGGCCATGTCCACCTCGTCGTGGCCTTCCGGCGCGACGCGGCCGAGGACGTGGCGGGCGTCGGCCGCGGCGCGGGGGTGGCGGGGCAGGACGGCGATGCCGCTGTGTGCGTTCACGATGAGCTCCCGGTCTGGTGCGCCCCTGACGGGCGGTACGGCCCCCTGGCCCCGATCCGGTCGCTTCGTCGTCCGCGGCGGACCCGAGGATCCGAGCCGGTCGGTCGAACGAGCTTCCGGGGGGCGGCGCCGCCCTGCCGAGGAGGGGAGGAGGAGGGCGGTGCCGCGCCACCACTCCATCGTCCCGGCGTTTCCGGGCCCGCCAGGCTGTCGATCGTCGGTGTCCGAGGTGACGAAAGTAGGGGGTCGGGGCGCTCCTCTGCCGACCGGGCCGCTGCCCCGGCACACGTCCGGCCTCGACGACCGCGTCGGCCGGGGCCGTCGGCCGGGGCCGTCGAGGCCGGGCGGGTCAGGAAGGAAGCACGAACGCGTAGTCGAGTTCCCCCCGCCGGGGGTTGATCCGCAGGTCGGTGAGTTCCAACGGTCTGTCGAACTGGTCGTGCACGAACTGCCGGACGGCGAGCCACATCCGCTCGCATCCCGATCCGTCGACCCGGACCCGGTCCCGCCGGACGGGATGCAACCCGGACTCGGTCATCCACAGGTACAGATGGCGAAGGTCCGGATCGGACTGCGCCGCGCGCGTACGCACCCTCCGCACCCGTCTGCCCAGCCGGGGCACATGGGCGAGCGCGGTGGGTGAGAAGTACGAGACCGCCTCCTGGACGGTCTCCCCGCACAGCAGGGTGAGCTCGTGCCGGTGGACGAGCGTGGGCCGCTCGGGGGAGAGACCGAGCAGCGCCTCGACCGTCGGCGGCACCGGCTCGTACGAGAGACGGGCGCGGGAACGGACGGCCACGCCGCCGAAGCTCCCGCCGACGGGGAACAACGGCTGGGGTCGTGCCCGCGCGACCGGTCGAGCCGGGGCTCCGCGTCCGGTGTAGGTGTAGGTGCCCGACCGGTCCGTGTGCACCAGACCGCGTGCACGCAGGTGCTCCAGGGCGCGCCGCAGGGTCTGACGGTTGACCCCCAGCGAGGCGGAGAGCACGCGTTCGGCGGGAATCCGTCGCAGCCCCGAGGTGTCACCCCCGGCGCGCCGGGCGTCCTTGATGATCTGTTCGGCCACCCGCATGTACAGCGGTACGGCACCCTGCGGCGCGCCGGGCACGGACGTCCTTTCGATGTCGAGGGGAAGGTGTGTCAACCGGCGCGGTGGCCGGGGTGGAGCACGATCCCGCCGTCCCGGCTACCTGCGGGACGGACGAGGCGCTCCGAGGCGCGTGCGCCGGGTGGTGACGGCGCCGGGGCGGGAGCCGTCGGGAGAAGGGGCTGGGGACGACGAGGAGTAGCCGCCCGCTCGTGCGCCGGAGCGCTGTGCGGGAGCAAGGCGGTCATGGCGCGACCATATTGATCGATCATTCGCTCGTCAAGATCGATTAACCAATCGATCGAAAGCGCACATTCTGATCGGACGAGTAGGGTGACGTGCCTGGGGCGGAGTGCGACAACAGGGACGAACGGGAGTCGGTGTGCGGTACACGGTGGACGAACGCCATGAGCGGATCGTGGAGCTCGTGCGGGAGTACGGCAGCCTGCGCGTGGCCGACCTCGCCGAGCACCTCGGGATCTCCACCGTCACCGCGCGCCGGGACGTGGAGGCCCTCGCCTCCGAAGGGCGCCTGGACCGGGTCCGCGGCGCCGTCCACTGGCCGGGCACTCCCGCGCCCCAGGGGCGTACGCGGCACCCCCTCCCCGAGCCCCGCCCCGTCGAACGCGCGCCGGAGCCGCGTGACGTGGTGATCGGCATGGTCGTTCCGCAGTCCAGGCACTACTTCGGGGAGATCATCCGAGGGGCGAGGGAGGCCGTCACGGCGGCCGGTGGGCGCCTCGTGCTCGGCTACTCCAACTACCAGCCCGACCACGACGCCGCGCAGGTCCGGCGCATGCTCGAGGCGGGCGTCCACGGCCTGCTGCTCACGCCGAGCTGGCCGAGCGGGACCGGGGGTTCGGGGGACGAGGGCGACATCCCCGTGCCCGCGGTCCTCCTGGAGCGCCGGGGCGAGGTCGGGTCCCGGGCCGCCGCTCTCGACCGGGTCTGCACCGACCACGCCGGCGGTGCCGGGCTGGCGGTGCGTCATCTCGTCGATCTCGGGCACGAGAGGATCGCCCTGGTCGCCGGGGACAGCCCGACGACGGTGCAGATGCGGGCCGGGTACGAGGACGCGCTGCGGGTCTTCGGGGTGACCGCCCCGGCGGTCGAGCCCATCGTGCTGGAGCCCGGGGACCGGGCCCCGGACAGCATCGACGCCGCCGCGCGGCGCCTGACCGAGCTGGTGGCGGAGGGCGAGGTGACGGCCGCGATCGTGCTGAGCGACACCGACGCGATCCTGCTGCTCCAGAGTCTGCGGGGCCTCGGGGAGCGGATCCGGGTGCCCGAGGACCTCGCCCTGGTCGCGTACGACGACGACGTGGCGGCCCTCTCCGACCTGCCGCTGACGGCGGTGGCGCCGCCGAAGTTCGAGGTCGGGGAGACCGCGGCCACCCTGCTGCTGCGGCGCGTGCGCGAGCGGGCCGCCGGCGCGGCCGGCGGTGCGCGGCAGCACCTCGACCTCCTGCCCGAACTACGGGTGCGCGCCTCCTGCGGTGAGTCGGCCGTGGAGACCCGCGAGGGAATCTAGCAACCCACCCGACCGATCGCTCTGATCGATGGATCGCAATATCGATCCATCTCCTTGACTTTGATCGCTTCGACCGTCAGGATTCGATGCGTCGCACCGGGCCATCGCCATGCGGCCCCGGACGATGTCGTCCCACATCGCCGGGGCAGGTGGATGCCCGCGTGCCACCGGAGCCGAACACGAGCGAGCCGCTCGCCGCTCGAAGGCGTCCGTATCCCTTGTCCGCACCTCTCCCGGAGGAATGCACGTTCCTCTTCCCACCCGGCATCATTCCGAGCTTCCCCGTCGTCCACACGCTCGGACTGCGCGACACCTTGGGGGGCACTCGTCCTGCCCGTCGTCGTCAACGCCTTCAACCTGAGGGGTGTGCGCGGCTTCTTCCAGGAATTCCCGAATGACTCCGCGAGGCCGCCCGACTCGACGGAGCGGGCGAGATCCGCACCCCTCTTCCGGGATCGTTCTTCCGCTTTCCCAGGCGGTCATTCGGCGTGGTCGGACTTTTCTGCGCCGTGGGGTGGGGAATCGTTTCGCTGTGGGGTGGGGAATCGTTCTCTCTTTCACCACGGCGTCCCCATCGGAGAGGTTTCGCGGGCTCCGGTCAGTCGGTGTCCAGACCTGCCCGGTAGGCCGTCCGGGCCGCCTGAACCCGGCTGTCGGCGTCCAGCTTCGCCAGGACGGCGCTCACGTACCCCTTGACGGTCCCTTCCGTGGTGCCGAGTTCGGTCGCGATCTCGCTGTTGGTGAGCCCCCGGGAGAGCAGCCGCAGGACGTCGAGCTCGCGGGCGGTGAGCGAGTCGAGCCGGGCCCGCTCCTCGGGGGCGAGCGCCGGTGAGCCGTGCGCGAGGCCGTCCACCAGGCGCCTGGCGACCGGCGGCCCCAGGACCGCCCGGCCCTCGGAGACGTCGCGGATCGCGCGGAGCAGGTCGTCGGGCGGGGTGTCCTTGAGCAGGAATCCGGAGGCCCCGGCCCGCAGCGCCGTCCGGACCTGCTCGTCGTCGTGGAAGGTGGTGAGCATCAGCACCTTCGGCGGTCTCGCGAGCGCCAGCAGCCGGGGGAGCGCCGCCAGCCCGTCGGCCCCGGGCATCCGGATGTCGAGCAGCACCACGTCCGCCCCTGTCTCCTCGGCCACGACGAGAGCCTCCTCGCCGTCCGCCGCCTGGCCGCACACCTCGATGTCACCACTGGCGTCGATGATCCACAGCAGACCGCGACGGGTGATCTCGTTGTCGTCGGCGATCAGGACCCGGATGCTCATGACGCTCCTCGTGACGATGCCGCCCGGCCGTGGGGCACGAAGGCCGAGAGCAGGAAGCCGCCGTCCCGCGGCCCGGCGGTCAGTGTCCCGCCGAGCAGGGCGACGCGCTCGGTCAGGCCCACCACTCCGTGCCCGCCGCTGGGCAGATCGGGTGAGGTGGGGCGCGTGGGCGCCGTGTTCGCGACATCGAGGTGCACGCCGTCGGCCCGGCAGGCCACATCCACCCGCACGGTGGCCCCGGGAGCGTGCTTCGCGGCGTTCGTCAGTGCCTCCCGCACGATCCGGTGCAGGGCCCGTTGCACCGGGAGCGGCAGGATCTCCGGATGGCCGTTCACCCGCAGCTCCACCTCCTGACCGCGGTCGCGGGCGTGCGCCACGAGGTCGGACAGGGCCTCCGCGTCGGGCGCGGGCGGCACCGCGGCCCGTACACCCGCCGTCCCGGCCGGCTCTCCGGTCGACACCCGCGAAGGGGCGAGCACACCGAGGATCTCGCGGAGTTCCTCCAGGGCCTGCCGGCCGTCGGTCCGGATCAGCTCCGCCGTCCGCGCCGCCTCCGGCACCGCCGAGGCCGGACCCGCCTCCAGGGCGCCGGCGGCCAGCACCATGTTGCTGACCCGGTGCCCGACCACATCGTGCATCTCGCGGGCGATCTCGGCCCGCTCCTCGGCCCGGGCCCGCTCGTCCAGAAGCCGGTTCTCACGCTCCAGGACGGCCACGCGGGCCTGCACGGCCGCCGTCAGATCGCGCCGTACACCCACCGCGTACCCGACGGCCAGCGGTCCGACGATCGCGGCCAGGGAGTACGCCGCCTCCCGGATGCCCGCGGTCGGCAGCCCCCCGTGCAGCCCGACGAGACCGGCGACGAACCCGGCCACGCCGTAGGCGAAGAGGACCCTCAGGCGGCGGTCCAGGCTGCCGACCGTGTACATGGCGGCGGCCAGCGCCACAGGGGTGAAGGACACCACGTGCATGACCGTCACGAACGCGGCCACCAGATGGGGCCGACGCCTGCGCCACCACAGACTGAGGCCGACCGCCGCCGCGCAGGCGGCGATCACGGGCGTCGGCAGACCGGTCAGCAGACCGCTGGACGGCTTCACCCAGGAATCGGCGATGCCGAGCGCGACGACCACCGCGGTCACCACGGCGTCGACGCGCCGCGGCGGCCAGCGGGAGAGCGGCGTGGCGGCCATGTCGCCACGGTAGTCAGCGAGGGTGGCCCGGGCACGGCGAGAGGCCGCGCGCCTCACCCGTCCGATCCGTCCCGTCGCCCGCGTCCGCGATCCGGGCGAGCATGGGGCCATGAGGCTCAGCTCATGATCACGGTCCTCGTCGCGGACGACGACCCGGCCGTACGCGACGGGCTGCGGGCGATCATCGACGCCGCGCCGGACCTGCGGGTGATCGCGGAGGCGTGGGACGGGCACACCGCGGTCGACCGGGCTCGCCGCCTGCTGCCCGACGTCGTGGCCATGGACGTGCGGATGCCCGGGATGGACGGGATCGCCGCGACCCGACGGCTGAGGGAGCTGCCGTCACCGCCCGCCGTCCTGATCCTGACCACCTTCGGCCAGGACGAGTACGTCGAGCGGGCCCTGGCGGCCGGAGCGGTCGGCTTCCTCGTCAAGGACACCCCGCCGGCGGATCTGCTCGGAGCCCTGCGCAGCGTGGCCGAGGGCCACGCCGCGTTCGGCTCCGCAGTGACCGGCCACGTCATCGACCTCACCACGCGCGACGGGAGCCGGGAGACCCCCCAGGAGGACCCGCGCGTCGCCGCCCTGACCGGCCGCCAGGTCGATGTGCTGCGGCTGCTCGGGCGGGGCCTGTCCAACGCGGACATCGGGTCCGAACTGGGCATGACCGAGGGCACGGTCAAGGCGCACGTCACCCAGCTCCTCGCCCGGCTCGGGGTGTCCAACCGCGTCGAGGCCGCCCGCATCGCGTACCGCACGGGCCTGTCCACCGACGACGCCTAGCGGGTGCCGGAGCCCGCTCCGACCTGTCGAAGGTCAGGGGTCGGGCCCCACCTACGACAGGCGGGACGCCGCCGCACCCGGGATGACGATGGAACGGATGCCGTGCGGAACGCGTCCCCCCGCCCGTCCGCACGGCATCGCCCGTACACGGCGGCACGCATCGGTGGGGGAGAAGCCCGGTCGACATGTCCCTCACGGAAATCCCGGCGGCGCGCAGGACCTGGGTCCTGACGCGCGGCGGCCCGCTGAGCCACTGCATCACCGGCCTGATCGTGCCCGCGCTCGGCGGCACCGCTCTCGTCCAGCGGGACGCCCCGGCCTCCCTCTTCGACGGTCTGGTCGTGTCCGGCCTGGACGCCCGCTCACTCCCGCCGGTCCTCGACCCGGAGCAGGGGATCGCGCACTGCGTACGGTCCGAGGACCTGGCCGCGGCGGCCGCGGAGCGCACCGACGTCGCCGCGGCCCTGGTCGTCTCGCCCACGCGCTATGGCGCGGTGGCCGACATCCGGGCGCTGGCCGACGCGGCCCACGCTTCGGGCGTTCCGCTGATCGTGGACGAGAGCCGGCGCTCACCGGTCTTCGGGAGGCACCCCGGACTCCTGCCCGACGCCCTCGCGTACGGCGCGGACCTCTCGGTCTCCGCCGGCCCCCCGCCCGTGCTGCGGCTGGGCGACGGACCCCATGCCGAACTGCTGCGGCCGCTGGTCGAGCGTGCCGTGGACCTCACCCGCCAGACCAGCTGCGACATCCTCCCCGCGCGCTCGCTCGCCCAGGACTGGGACCAGGTCCTCGTCTCCCTGGAGACGGCCGCGGCCATCGGCGCGGGTGTCCGCAAGGAGAGCCGATTCTCGCTGGTCGCCGACGGCTTCGGCGACATCCCCGGAATCGCCGGCGCCGACCCCTTGCGGATCGCGATCAACACCGACGTCGGAGGGGTAACGGGGCGGGAGGCCCACCGGGCCCTCGACCGGGCGGGCTTGGGCCGCGCGGTCGTGGGCGCGACGCAGACCGTGATCACCCTGACCCCGGGCGACGGCACCGAACCGGACGCGGAGCGGTTCCTGGACGTGCTGCACGCCCTTCCGGCGGCGGCCGGGGGCACGGAGGATCCCCTGCGTCTCGCCCTCCCCGAGCCCGGCCCCCGCCGGCTCACCCTCCGGGAGGCGTTCTTCGGCCACCACCGCGTGGTGGACTGCGCCGAGGCGGTGGGCCTGGTCTCCGCCTCCAGGGTCACCGCCTGTCCGCCCGGCGTCCCGGTGCTGCTGCCCGGCGAGGTCGTCACGGCGGAAACCGTCGCGTACCTCCGGCTCCTGGCCCGGTCGCGGGGAGGGCGGATCCAGGGGGCCGCCGACGCGGGCGCCACGACGCTCGGGGTGGTGCAGGAGCCGACCGGCCTCTGGTGAGCCCCGGAGCGGAACGCCGCCTTCCGAGCCGTCAAGCCTCCGTGGTCCCCCTCGAAGGGAAGTCGCCTGGAATTCCCGTGATCCACATCACGCGTTGAAGCGGCCCATGGCGCGCGGGAATTCCGGCGCGTCCGAATGACACGCATAGACCGTCACCGAACTCACGAGTAGGGCAGCACGCCGTACCGCGCGTCCGTTCGTATCACGGTCGGGAAACATTTCGCCGAATTCCCGTTGCCGATACCGAGTGTTAGCGTCCATCGCCGCGAAGCCGAACGATGAACGGAGGGAATGTGGCGCACCTGCACCATTTCGGCGCGGGATGGATTTCCCCGGTCCTCGCCTATGCGATGGCCTGTGTCGGATCCGCCCTCGGACTGCGCTGCACCGTCCGGGCCCTGGCCACCGAAGGCCGCTCGCGCCGCAATTGGCTGCTGACGGCCTCCGCCGCGATCGGTTCGGGAATCTGGACCATGCATTTCATCGCCATGCTCGGCTTCGGCGTCGCCGGATCCGCCATCCGCTACGACGTGCCGCTGACCGTCCTCAGCCTTCTGGTGGCCATGGCGGTGGTCGGGGCGGGGGTCTTCACCGTCGGCTACGGCCGCTCCCGTTCGCGCTCCCTGCTGCTCGGCGGCCTCGGGACCGGCATCGGCGTCGGAGCCATGCACTACCTCGGGATGGCGGCGCTCAGGCTCAACGGCAGCGTCGGCTACGACCTGCCCATGGTGGTCCTGTCCCTCGCCATCGCCGTCGTGGCGGCGACCGCCGCACTCTGGGCGGCACTCGCGGTCCAGGGCACCTCCGGTGCCGTGATCGCCGCGCTGGTCATGGGCGCCGCGGTGAGCAGCATGCACTACACCGGCATGGCCGCCGTGCGGATCACGATCGGCCCGACCCGCACGGTCCTCGACGGCGTCACGGCGATGGACTTCGTCTTCCCCCTCGCCGTCGTCCTCGGCTCGTTCCTCTTCCTGGCCTCCGCCTTCGTCGCCCTGTCGCCGACGACGCGGCAGGCCGCCGTGACCGCAACTCCCCGCCCCTGACTGTTTCGAGGAACTTCGAGGAACGATGAGCGCACTGCTGGTCCCCCGCTCGATCCGGGCGAAGACCGTCTGCCTCCTGATGGTCCCCGCCGTGTCCCTGATGGCGCTGTGGGCGTTCGCGACCGTCACCACCGCACGCAGCGTGTCGGAACTGAACGGCTTCAAAGAGGCCAACACCACACTGCTGAAGCCCGTCGACGCCGTCGTCACCGCCGTACAGACGGAACGCGCCGGGGCCCTGCGCCGGTTCGCCGGGGCGAGCGCGGAACGGGCGGAGTCGCAGGAGCGCCGCGAGCGCGACACCGACACCGCCGCCACCGCGCTGCGCCGGGGTGCCGGTGAGAGCACCCTCGACGTCCGGAGCATCGACGGCGACTTCGCGGGGCGGATCGACCGGCTCGTCGCGGACCTCGACGGCCTCGGCGCACTGCGCGAGCGGACGCGGGCCCCCGGCGGCGAGTGGAAGGACGTCTACGACGCCTACGGCACCGTCATCGAACACGCCCTCGCGCTCCAGGGCTCCCTCGCCGCGCTGCACGACCCCGAGCAGGCCTCCGCCGCGCGCGTCGTCCACGAGCTGGCCTGGGCCCGGGAGATGATCGCCCGCGAGGACGCCCTGATGAGCGCCGTACAGGCCGCGGGCCGGATGGATCCCGCGCAGTACCGCGAGTTCACCGGCTCCGCCCACACCCAGCGCCGGCTGCTCGCCACGGCCGTGGACGACCTGCGGTCCGAGGACGCCGCCGCGTACCGCGGGGTCCTGACCGGCGCAGAGATGCGCTCCCTGCGGACCGTCGAGGACCGGATCCTGGCGGCCGGCGGCGCCACCGCGGCCAGGACGGCGACCGAGGCCGCCCGCTGGCAGGAACCGGCCCGTGCCGTCCTGGAACAGCTGGGCGCGGCGCAGGCGGAGGCGAGCACGGCCGCGGTCGAGCGCGCCGACCCCCTGTCCTTCGCCGTACTCGGCGGCTCCGGCATCGCCGTCGTCCTGGGCCTCGTCGGTGTGCTGCTCTCGCTCCTCATCTCGGTCCGCATCGGCCGGGGACTCGTCGGCGAACTCACCGACCTGCGCGACTCGGCCCTCACCCTCGCCGACCGCGAACTGCCCGAGACCATCAGGCGGTTGCACGCCGGCGACTCCGTCGACCTCGACGACGTCGCCCCGCGCCGCGAGCACCGGGACGACGAGATCGGACAGGTCGGCGCGGCGCTTGCCGCCGTCCACCGGGCGGCCGTCGAGTCGGCGGCGGAACGAGCCCAGGTGCTGCACGGGATCTCCGGCGTCTACGTCAATCTGGCCCGCCGCAGCCAGGCCCTCCTCCACCGTCAGCTCACGCTGCTGGACACCATGGAACGCCGCAACGAGGACCCGGTGGAGCTGGAGGACCTCTTCCGGCTCGACCACCTCACCACCCGGATGAGGCGGCACGCCGAGAGCCTGATCATCCTCTCCGGCGCGGCGCCCGGCCGGGGCTGGCGCCGTCCCGTCGGCATGATGGACGTGGTCAGGGCCGCCGTGGCCGAGGTCGAGGACTTCGGCCGGGTCGAGGTCCTCGACGTCCCGCCCGTACGGCTGCACGGCGCGGCCGTCGCCGACCTCACCCATCTCCTCGCCGAACTCGTCGAGAACGCCACCGCCTTCTCACCGCCCCACACCAAGGTCCGGGTGCGGGGCCAGCGGGTCGGGTCGGGGGTCGTGCTGGAGATCGAGGACCGCGGCCTGGGCCTGAGCCCCGAGGGTCTGGCCGAGGCCAACCGCCGGATCGAGGACACGGGCCGGATCGATCTGCTCGACAGCGGGCAGCTCGGACTGTTCGTGGTGAACCGTCTCGCCCACCGGTTGGACGCCCGCGTGGCGCTGCGCCCGTCGGTGTACGGAGGCGTCGTCGCCGTGGTCCTGCTGCCGACGGCCCTCCTCGGCGAGGACGCGCGGGACGCGGAGCCGGAGGAGACCGGCACCAGGTCAGGACTTCCGCACCGGCGCCCGCCGGGGCGGCATGCCGTCCGTCCCCAGGTCGTCCGCGACGCCCCGGGGACGGACGCGGGGGCGCCCCGTCCGGCGCCCCCGCACCCGGGAGCGCCCGCGGAGCCCCCGGCGCCGCCGCGGCAGGCGGCGCCCGTGGTCGCCGCCGAGTACGCGCCGCTCCCGGCACCCCTCGTACCGCCGCACCCCGTAGCCCCTCCGGCGTACGCGCCGCCCGTGGCGCCGGGGCCCCCGCCCTCCGCCGCGGATCCGGCTCCCGGGCCGGCGTCCGGCGGCAAGGCTCCCCTGCCCCGCCGCGCCCGCCGCCGTGACCTGGAGGGGCAGGACACGCCCGAGACGTACGAGCCGCCGACGGAGCACGGTCCCCGCTCCCCGGAGCAGGCGCGCGCCACCCTCGCGTCGTTCCGCGCCGGCTGGGCGCGCGGCACGGGGGACCGCCCGACGCGGCCGGGTCCGACGGGCGAGGACAAGCCAGAACGTGAAGGAGAGAGCCGATGAACGGCAACGGCAACCTGTACCGGTCAGGTGACCTCGGCTGGCTGCTGGAGGAACTGGTCACCCACGTACCGGAGATCAGACATGTGATCGTGCTGTCCGGCGACGGACTGCCGGTCGGCACCTCGGCCCGGCTGAACCGGGACGAGGCCGAGCGGTTCGCCGCCATCGCCTCCGGGTTCCACAGCCTGGCCAAGGGAACCGGCCGGCACTTCGGCGCCGGCGGTGTCATCCAGACCCTGGTGGAGCTGGAGGACGGCTTCCTGTTCGTCGTCGCGGCCGGAGAGGGTTCCTGTCTCGCCGTCTTCAGCGAGGCGAGCGCCGACGTGGGCCTCGTGGCCTACGAGATGGCCCGGCTGGTCAAGAGGGTCGGCGCCCATCTGGGCACCCCGGCACGCGATGCGGCGGCCGCCACGTCACGCGTCGATGAGTGACGACGACCGACGCTGGTACGACGACGAGGCCGGCCCGCTCGTCCGCCTCTACGCGATGACCTCGGGCCGCGCGCGGCCCGCCGGCGGAGAACGCTTCGACCTGATGACCCTCGTCCACGGCTGCCCGCCGCCCGAACGGGCCCCGCTGCTCTCGCCCGAGGAGGCACTGCTCCACCGCCTCTGCGCGTCGAGGCCGCAGGCCGTGGCCGACATGGCCTCCGACGCGGAGCTGCCGCTCGCCGTCGTACGGGTGCTGCTCGGGAACCTGCTGCAGGCCGGTCTCATCCGCGTCACTCCACCCGTCCCTCCCGCCCGACTTCCCGACCCGCGCATCCTCAGGAGAGTGATCGATGGACTCCGAGCCCTCTGACGTCCCCTTCCTCGCCCTGAAGATCCTCGTGGCCGGCGGATTCGGGGTCGGCAAGACCACCCTGATCGGATCGGTCAGCGAGATCCGGCCGCTGAACACCGAGGAGACCCTGACCGAGGCCGGCCGCCCGACGGACAGCCTCGACGGCGTCGCGGAGAAGCGCACGACCACCGTGGCCCTGGACTTCGGACGCATCACGCTCTCCGACGACCTGGCGCTCTACCTCTTCGGCACGCCCGGACAGAACCGCTTCTGGTTCCTGTGGGACGAACTCGCCCGGGGCGCGCTGGGCGCGGTGGTCCTCGCGGACACCCGCCGACTGGTCGATTCCTTCCCCGCGATCGACTACTTCGAGCGCCGTCGGCTGCCGTTCGTCGTCGCGGTCAACTGCTTCGACGGCGCCCGGGACTACAGCGAGCAGGAGGTGGCGTACGCCCTCGACCTGGACCCGGGGACTCCGGTGGTGCTGTGCGACGCCCGCGAGCGCGAGTCGGGCAAGGACGTCCTGATCTCCCTGGTGGAGTTGGCCGGCCGCCAGGTGTGACCCCCGGACGCGGGGCTCGAACGTGCGGGGCGCCCGGAGTCGGCGCCGGACGCCCCGCACTCCCACACCACCCCGCACCCGGGTGTCAGTCGACGTCGGCCCGCGTCGTGCCCATCTTCAGGCCGTCGACCCAGTGGACCGACTCGACGCCGACGATGGTGGAGCCGTACGAGCCCCAGCGGGGCACGTTGCCCTTGAGGTCCCAGGTCCTGGCGTTCTGGCGGTCGACGACCAGCTGGCCGTTGACGTACAGCGCGAAGGAGCCGCTGGTGGAGGTCCGGGCGTCGATGCCCAGTTCGATCTTGTTCCAGGTGCCCGGCGTCCAGGCGACGCTGCCGGCGGAGATCCACTGCTCGCCCGGGGCGACGTACCAGATCTTCAGGCGGCTGTCCTCGACCTTCATGATCACCGGGTAGTTCTGCTCCTGCTCCTCGGCGGTTCCCCAGGACTTCCACTGGAAGACCGTCTGGGCGTTGCCAGTCTTGGTCATGGACTCCCAGCCGAACCAGTACGTCCTGCCGGAGGTCAGCGTGTGGCCGGCGACGCCGTGGCCCTCGCACCGCTCGGAGCCCACCGCCTTGGTGAAGCCGAAGATCTTCCCGCGGCCGTCGGCCCAGTCCGGCTGGTACACGTACGACGGGGAGTCGCAGAGGATCGAGTCGAACACGGCGGTGCCGCCGTTGTCCGCGTCGCCGTTCCACTCGACGGTGGCATGCGCGGGTGTCGCCAGGACGAGGGAGAGGGCCGCGGCGAGGGCCGTGGGGACGAACAGCCGCCCGCGCCGCGGACGGCTGCCCGAGCGGGAGAAGAGGGCGAGGCGGGAGGTGCCCGGGGCGACGCTGTGCTGCATGGAATCCTCCGGTGGGGAGAGGGCGGATGGCCGCGGGAGATGCGCGTCCCCGTGCGGATGTGGGGGCGGGAGCGCGCGGCCGCGCGGGGGAGTCGCGCGTCGTCGGTGCGGAGCCGACGACGCGCCGTCGGCCGGTCGGCCGGTCGGGTGCGGGGGAGGGCGCCGCCCTGGACGCGCGGGCGCGGGCCCGGCGGCGCCCCCCCCGTGCGGGGGTCAGCCGAGGCGGACGGTGATCCTCTGAGGCGCGCCGGCCTGCCCGGTGAGGTCGCCGAAGACGAGCCTCAGAGACGAGCCGGTGGTCGCCGCGGTGACCGTGCCGGGCTTGGAGAGCACCGTGCTCACCCGGCGGTTCCAGACGACCTCCAGTGAGGTGGCCTGCCGTGCGGGGTCCGAGACGACGACGGTGGCCGTGCCGTTGCGGTGCTCCCGTACGAGGACGGAGGCGGGGGCGCTCGCGCGGACCTTGTCGACGGTGCCCGCCGCCCAGAAGTTCACGGCGGTGAGACCCAGCTTCTGGACGCGCACCCCTTGCTGGTCGGTGGAGTTGGCGAGGATCCGCAGCCACCCCCGGTCGCAGGCTCGGTGTGCGGTGGTGGCGGCGCTCGCTCCCGGCAGCAGCACATAGGCGTAGTCACCGTCGGTCGGATCGACGCCGTGGTCGGTGAAGAGGGTCAGGTAGCGGCGGGTGACCGGGTCGGGGGAGCCGCCCGTGTTGATGTCCCGCCAGGAGCCGGTGCGCTCCTCGCGCACCGCGGTGAGCTCGGCTCCGCCGGGGAAGACATAGCCGGCCTGCCCGGCGATGTGGGCCCACTCGGCGTCGCCGAAGGCGGCCGTCCAGCCCTGCGTCACGGGCTGCGTCCTGCCGTCGACGGTGAGGACCGGCGCGCCGGTGGCGCCGAGGGCGCGGTTGTCGACGGTCGTCTCGACGGCGTGGCCGTCCGTGGAGGTGATGCCGGCGCCGAGGCAGACGATCGAGTCGTCGAGGCAGAACCAGGACTTCTTGGCGTTCATCGTGCTGGAGATGCCCTTGAGGTGCTGGCCGATGGCGGCGTACTCGCCGTCCGTGGTCCCGCCGACCCAGGCGGCGTCCGGCATGGGCTGACCCCAGTTGCCGCCCTCGCCGTCGGCGAGCGGCTTGCGTGAGGCGGTGATGCCGGGGAGACGGTACGGGTCGACGGTGGGCCAGTAGGCGTCCGAGTACTGCTCCAGACCGAAGTCGCCGCCCCACCACGAGAGCCACCCGGCGCCGGTGTGGTAGCCGCGGGCGTGCTCCCCGTTGCCGAACTCGTAGTGGGCGATGCGGCTGGAGGCCATGGAGATCGAGGCGGCCCAGTCGCGCCTGCGGTGGGTCGCTCGTGCCATGTTGTGGAACAGCCGGTGCTCCACCGGCTCGGGGGCGGCCTTGACGGAGGTGTCGTCCTGCAGGGCCTGCAGGAGCGATGCCCTGATCAGGCTGAGACCGGGGTTCTTGAGCGCGGGGTAGTAGTAGTCGCGCTGCAGCCAGCCCTTGACCATCGCCCGCCAGCGGGCGTTCTCCTCGGGGCTCGCCCCCTGGCCGACGAGGAGGATGGTCGCCATCAGGCCGTGGGCGCGCTGGTGTTCGTCGGTGCCGATGCGGCTGATGCCCCGGCTGCTGACGTTGTCCATCATCAGACCGTTGTAGATGAACGGTGCGACCGCCTTCTCGATCGTGTCGAGGAAGAGCTGGGTGCCCGGGTCCGTCACTTCCCAGCTCGAACCGCGCAGCAGGGCGAGCAGTCGGCCCACACCGTCGTGCAGTACCGCGCCGTACCCGCCGATGTAGGGGACGTTGCGGTGCTGGACGAACGAGCCGTCGTCGTAGAAGCCGTCGCCGGAGGTGACGTAGGGGAACACCGGGGCCAGCGCCTGGGACGCCAGCGCGATCCTGCCCGCGTCCTTGCCGACGATCCCGCGCAGGATCACTCCGCGGCACAGGTCGACCCGGTTGGCGCCGGTGCTGGTGCCCGTGTACGAGGCGAAGACCGAGTCCGGCACGAACGCGTCGACGGCCCGGCAGTAGGCGGCGATCTGCGCCGCCGACAGGTGGTCGTACATCAGCACGCAGGTGTCCATCAGCGCCTGGGGCGCGCCGATCTGCCAGTTGTACCAGTTGCCGTACCGCGCGGTGGTCTCGTTGTAGACCTCGGCGTAGAGGTGGTCGAGGCCGGTGAGGACGGCGTCGCGGAGTCCGGCGTCCCCGGTCAGCCCGGTGCCGGGCTGCGCGTACGCCTCGGCCATGGTGCGCAGCCGGTTGTAGCTGTCGTTCATGACCGCGGAGAAGGCGTACGACTCCGCGTCGAGGTCGGGCTCCGGGTCGGTCCAGACGCGGCCGGGCCAGAGCGAACCGCTCGCCCGCGCCATGGTCGCCCGGTAGCCGGCCGCGGTCGTGCCGAGGTTGCCGAGGATGGTGCGGTACGGCTCGGCGGTGGGGCTGAAGCCCGTGCCGAGGATGAGGTCGCGCCACTTGCCGCGCAGCGCGTCGAACTCCGTGTCGAGGGCCGACGCGTCGACGGCCCGCAGGGCCTCCGAGGCGTGGGACGGGTGGGCGAGGGCGCCGGTCAGTCCGAGGGCGAGCGCGCCCCCACCGGCGGCGTGGAGGAAGGTGCGGCGACGCCAGGGAGATGGCATGGGAGACGACCTTTACGGGAGGAGCGCGTCGTTGCCTCGGCGCTGTCGCTGGCTCGTAAGCGTGGGGTTTCTAACACGCTTAAAAGCAAGAGAGCAACGGTTTGGACAAGAACCGCCATCATCTATCTCTTCAACAAGAAAACGACAGAAACGATCGCCGGGTGGCTACACTGCGCCTGAACTGGGATGTCGCACGAGGGGAGCGGGGAAAGTGCACGCGGAACACAGGCACCAGGCGATCCTGCGCAGGCTGCGGGAAGAGGGCTCCCTGCGGGTCAGCGACTTCGCCGCCGAACTGGGCGTCTCCCCGGTCACGATCCGCCGGGACGTGGAGGCCCTCGCCGACCGCGGCCTGGTCGCCCGCGTGCACGGCGGGGCCATGCTCCCCGAGACCTGGGCGGAGACCGCGCCCGCCGAAGTGGATCCGGCCGCCCCGGCTCGCGGCCGCGAGCGCGTCATCGGCCTGATCGTGCCGTCCGCCGACTACTACTACCCCGAGGTCATCAAAGGCGCCCGCGAGGCCGCGACCGGCCACAACGTCCGGCTGGTGCTGGACATCTCGGGATACGACGCGGACGAGGAGCGCACACAGGTCGAGCGGATGATCGCCGACGGCGTCGACGGCCTGCTGGTGGTTCCGACCGGCCCGCGCGGCTGGTACGAGCAACTGCCCGTTCCCGTCGTGATCGTGGAGCGCCGGCCCGAGGCGGACGAGGCCGCCGGGATCGACCACGTCGTCTCCGACCATGTCCACGGGGCGCGCCTGGCCGTGCGGCACCTCGCGGAGGCGGGCCGCACCCGCCTCGCGCTGCTCGTGCGGGGCACGAGCCCGACCGCGCAAGGGATCATCGAGGGTTTCGAGGCCGGCGTGCGCGCGGCCGGGCTCGAAGCCCCCCTCCCGGCATCCGTCCTGGACACCGCCGGCGCGCGCCCCGGAGAACCGGGGAGCGGCGACCCGGTCGAGGCGCTGCTCGACGCCGCGGCGGCCGGCCGCGTCGACGCCGTCGTCGCCCATCCGGACAACGAGGCGCTCGCGCTGCTGAGGAGGCTGCGCGCCCGGTCGGTGCAGGTCCCGGGCGACGTGGCGATCGTGGCGTACGACGACGAGGTGGCCGGACTCGCCGACATCCCGCTGAGCGCCATCGCCCCGGCGAAACACGAAGTCGGCGCGTCCGCCGTGGAGTTGCTGGTGCGCAGACTGGCACAGCCCGACGCTCCCCGGCACCGGCTGTTCGTGCTCCCGCGGCTGCGGGCGCGCTCGTCCAGCGGCGGCTGACGCGGCCGGCCCTCCTGCTTTCCCGTCCCCGGAAGGCCCGGTCGGGGTGGCCTCCGGCGTAGGTCCGGTCGGGGTTCGCTTCTCGTGCGTCGCCCGGGTCGGGGTGATGTCCTCCGGCGTCAGTCCGGGCCGCCCGCCCTGGGGCCGGGCTCCTGGCGCCGGATCCGGGCGAGGACGACGACGGCGTCGTCGGTGGGCGCGTCCGGCAGCAGACGCTCCAGGATCCCGTCCGCCGTCTCCTCCAACGTGCCGGTGGCGCCGGCGAGTTGTGATCGCAGAGCGGCCACTCCCTCGTCGATGTCGACGCCGCGCGCCTCGACCAGGCCGTCGGTGTACAGCGCGAGGGTGTCGCCGTCGTGGAGCTCGATCTCCGTCGTACGGAAGGGCACGTCGCCGACGCCCAGCGGCACCCCCAGCACCTCGTCGATGGACTCCACGGTGCCGTCGGCCCGGCGGCGCAGCGGCGGCAGGTGACCCGCGTTGGCGATGCGGGCCAGGCCCGTCGTCGGGTCGTAGCGGATGTAGAGGCAGGTCGCGTACGCGATGCCGGCGTCCTGGGCGCAGGCGTCGAGTTCCGTGAGGAGACTGTCGGGTTCCAGGTTCTGGCGGGCCAGCGCCTTGGCGGTGATGCGCAGGCGCCCCATCGCCGCCGCCGCCGGCACGCCGTGCCCCATCACGTCACCGACCACCAGCGCCACCCGGCCGCCCGGCAGGTCGATCACGTCGTACCAGTCGCCCCCCACCTCCGTGGCGTGACCGCCGGGCAGGTAGCGGTGGGCGACCCGCACGGCCGGGCTGCTCGCCAGGGCGGTGGGCAGCAGCTCCCGCTGGAGGGTGAGCGCGATGTCCTGGACCCGGCTGTAGAGCCGCGCGTTGTCCAGGCACAGCGCGGCCCGCGAGGCGAGCTCGCCCGCCAGGCTGAGGTCCTGACCGGTGAAGACGGGGCGGGAATCGGAGCGGCCGAACATGGCGATCCCCTGCACGGTGCCCCGCGCGATGAGGGGCGCGATGAGCAGACAGGTCAGACCGCTGTCGATCAGGAGCCGGGCGCGGGCCTGGTGGATGACCGTCCGGGTCATGAAGTCGGCGTTCACGGGTACGCAGACGGGCCGGCCCGTGGTGAGAGTCTCGTGGATGCTGGAGCCGGGCGGATAGGTCACCCGCTCCAGGCCGCCGACCAGCTCGGGGGCGGGCGGCGGGAGGCAGGTGCCGGCCGCGATCCGGCGGGTCACCAGCACCGATTCCGGATCGAACACCTCGCGTTCGTCCTTCCACTCCACGACCTCCACCACGGAGGCGTCGCAGAACTCGGGCACGACGGCCTCGACCAGTTCGCGGGCGGTGACGTTCACGTCCAGCGTCGTACCGACGCGGTTCGCGGCCCGGTCCAGCAGCGCCAGCCGCTGCCGGCCGGCGGCCGCCTCCACGATGGCCTGCTCGCGGTCGGTGACGTCCACGAGGAGACCGCCCAGGCCGGGGCGCGTGCCGACGGCCCGGCTGAGGGGGAAGAAGCTCACGGAGCGTACCTGGTCACGGTCGGGGCGGCCCGGGGTGCGCAGGACGACGAGGGTGCTCACGACGGGCCCGCCCCCGTCGGCGACGGCCCGCAGCATGCGCTGGTACTCGCCCCCGTCGGAAGTGATCATGAACTCTTCCATGGTCCGGCCGATGTGATCCTCGACGGGGATCCCGTCCATGTCGGCCAGGGCCTGGTTGAGATGGACGTAGCGCAGGTTCTCGTCGAGCATCACCAGGCCGATCGGGCACGTCTCGAAGAGCGCGTCGAGAAAGGCGAGGTTGGTCTTCACCCGGTCGAGCCCCTCGCTCTCGCTCGCCAGCCCCAGGATGACGGAGCCTCCCTCGGCCCCGGTCACCGGGAAGACCCGGAACCCGCAGTCGAAGACCCTGCCGTCCCGGTGCAGCGTCGGCACGCGGGTGCGCCAGTAGCCCAGCGTGCGGCCGCGCTCGGCGAGGCGTTCCGCCGCGCCGGCCCCGTCGAGGGGAGCGGCGGGAAAGAGGAGGGCGGCCGGCCGGGACAGGACGTCCACGGCCCGGTGACCGAAGAGCCGCTGGGCACCCGGCCCCCAGTAGCAGATCCGGCCCTCCTCGTCGATGCCGAGCACGGCCACGGCCACGTGCTCCAGCAGCGTCCCGGGCTCCGACCAGAGAGGTCCGGGAGCCTGCTCGTCCGGCGGTCGACCCCCCGGTCGAGGCGAGGACACCGGGCCCCCTTTCCGGAACGGACGGCGGGCGAGCGCGCGACGCACCCGCGGAGCGGGACTCTCACGTCAATTCTGCCCGCGCTCCGTGGTTCGGACATCAGGAGTCGGGATCGGAGCCCGCGAAGGTCCGTCATGGCCCCGCAACGCGCGGCGGCCGGAACCCCCGGACGCAACGCGCGGCGGCCAGGACACCTGTCTGTGTCCCGGCCGCCTCACGACGCGTGCCTCACCCGATCTCGACGAGGAGGTCGCCGCCTTCCACCTGCTGGATCCTGCTGATGGCCAGGCGGGACACCCGCCCGCTCCTCGGAGCGGTGATCGCCGCCTCCATCTTCATCGCCTCGATGGTGGCCACCGTCGCACCGGCCTCCACCTCGTCGCCCTCGGCGACGGCCAGCGTCACCACACCGGCGAACGGCGCGGCCACATGCCCCGGGTTCGCCCGGTCCGCCTTCTCGGTCACCGGGAGGTCGGCGGCCGCCGCGTCGTCGCGCACCTGGATCGGCCGCAGTTGGCCGTTCAGGGTGGACACCACGGTGCGCATGCCGCGTTCGTCGGCCTCGCCGATGGCCTCCAGTTCGATGAGGAGCCGTACGCCGGGCCCGAAGTCGACGGTGTACTCCTTCCCGGGGCGCAGCCCGTAGAAGAAGTCCTTGCTGTCGAGCACGCTCGTGTCGCCGTACGCCTGACGGTGCGCCTCGTACGCCTTCGTCGGACCGGGGAACAGCAGCCGGTTCAGCGTCGCGCGCCGGTCCTTGGCCAGACCGGTCCTGTCCTCCGCGGTGAGCTCCCGCATCGGCTTGGGGCCCGCGCGGCCCTCCAGCGCCTTGCTGCGGAACGGCTCCGGCCAGCCGCCCGGAGGCGTGCCCAGCTCGCCGTGGAGGAAACCGACGACCGAGTCGGGGATGTCGAAGCGGTTCGGCGCCGCCTCGAAGTCCTCGGGCGCCACCCCGGCACCCACGAGGTGCAGCGCGAGGTCGCCCACCACCTTCGACGACGGCGTGACCTTCACCAGCCGGCCCAGCATCCGGTCCGCGGCGGCGTACGTCGACTCGACGTCCTCGAACCGGTCGCCGAGACCGAGCGCGACGGCCTGCGTGCGCAGGTTGGAGAGCTGCCCGCCGGGAATCTCGTGGTGGTAGACGCGTCCCGTCGGCGAGTCGAGACCCGCCTCGAAGGGGGCGTAGACCTTGCGGACGCTCTCCCAGTACGGCTCCAGATCGCCGACCGCCTGCAGGTCGAGGCCGGTGGGCCGGTCGGAGTGGTCGGTCGCGGCGACGATCGCCGAGAGCGACGGCTGCGAGGTCGTACCGGCCATGGAGGCCACCGCGCCGTCCACCGCGTCCGCCCCGGCCTGGATCGCCGCGAGGTAGGTGGCCAGCTGACCGCCCGCGGTGTCATGGGTATGGATGTGCACCGGCAGGTCGAACTCGCTGCGCAGCGCGGAGACGAGCCTGGCCGCGGCGGGGGCCCGCAGCAGGCCCGCCATGTCCTTGACCGCCAGCACGTGCGCGCCGGCGTCGACGATCTTCTCGGCCAGCCGCAGGTAGTAGTCCAGGGTGTACAGCTTCTCCGCCGGGTCGGAGAGGTCGGAGGTGTAGCAGAGCGCGACCTCGGCCACCGCCGTCCCGGTCTCCCGTACGGCCTCGATGGCGGGACGCATCTGGTCGACGTCGTTGAGCGCGTCGAAGATCCGGAAGATGTCGATGCCGGTGGCGGTGGCCTCCTGCACGAAGGCGTCGGTCACCTCGGTCGGGTACGGGGTGTACCCCACGGTGTTGCGGCCGCGCAGCAGCATCTGCAGGCAGATGTTCGGCACGGCCTCGCGCAGGGCCGCCAGGCGCTCCCACGGGTCCTCCGCGAGGAAGCGGAGCGCGACGTCGTAGGTGGCGCCGCCCCAGCACTCCAGGGACAGCAGCTGAGGCAGGTTGTGCGCCACCGCGGGGGCGACCGCCAGCAGATCCTTGGTCCGCACCCGGGTGGCGAGGAGCGACTGGTGGGCGTCACGGAACGTGGTGTCGGTGACCCCGATGGTCGGCGACTCGCGCAGGCTCCGGGCGAAGCCCTCGGGGCCCAGCGCGAGGAGCTTCTGCCGGGAGCCGGCGGCCGGCTCACCGGCGGACAGCGCGGGCAGCTTGCCGGCCGGTGAGGCCAGCTCGGGCCGAGGACCGTGCGGCTTGTTCACGGTCACGTCGGCGAGGTAGGTCAGCAGCTTGGTGCCGCGGTCGGCGGAGTGACGCGCGGTGAGCAGGTGCGGACGCTGTTCGATGAAGGCCGTCGTGACGTGTCCCGCCTGGAAGTCCGGGTCGTCGAGCACCGCCTGCAGGAAGGGGATGTTCGTGGACACGCCCCGGATGCGGAACTCGGCCACCGCGCGCCGGGCCCGGTCGACCGCGGTCCCGAAGTCCCGGCCCCGGCAGGTCAGCTTGACCAGCATCGAGTCGAAGTGGGCGCTGACCTCCGTACCGGCATGGGTGGTGCCGCCGTCGAGCCGGATGCCGGAGCCGCCGGGGGAGCGGTACGCGCTGATCATGCCGGTGTCCGGGCGGAAGCCGTTGGCCGGGTCCTCGGTGGTGATCCGGCACTGCAGGGCGGCGCCGCGCAGGACGACGGACTCCTGCGCCAGGCCGAGGTCGGCCAGCGTCTCGCCCGAGGCGATCCGCAGCTGCGACTGCACCAGATCGACGTCGGTGACCTCCTCGGTCACCGTGTGCTCGACCTGGATGCGCGGGTTCATCTCGATGAAGACGTGGTTGCCGTCGCGGTCGAGCAGGAACTCCACGGTGCCCGCGTTGCGGTAGCCGATCCGCCGGGCGAAGCGCACGGCGTCGTCGCAGATGCGCTCCCGTACCTCGGGGTCGAGGTTCGGGGCGGGAGCGAGTTCGATCACCTTCTGGTGGCGCCGCTGCAAGGAGCAGTCGCGTTCGAACAGGTGGATGACGTTGCCCTCGGCGTCGGCGAGGATCTGCACCTCGATGTGGCGCGGGTCGACGACGGCCTTCTCCAGGAAGACCGTCGCGTCGCCGAAGGCCGACTCGGCCTCGCGGGCCGCCGCCTCGATGGACTCGCGCAGGGTCGCCGGGTCCTCGACCCGTCGCATGCCGCGCCCTCCGCCGCCGGCGACGGCCTTGACGAACACCGGGAAGCCGATGTCCTCGGCGGCGGCCACCAGCTCGTCCACGTCGGTGGAGGGTGCCGAGGAACCCAGCACGGGCACGCCCGCCTCCCGGGCGGCGGCCACGGCCCGCGCCTTGTTACCGGTCAGCTCCAGGGTCTGCGCGTCCGGGCCCACGAAGGTGATGCCCGCCTCCTCGCAGGCGCGCGCGAGTTCCGGGTTCTCGGACAGGAATCCGTACCCCGGGTAGACGGCGTCGGCACCGGCGAGGCGGGCCGCCCGGATGATCTCCTCCACGGAGAGGTACGCCCGCACCGGATGTCCGGGCTCACCGATCTCGTACGCCTCGTCGGCCTTCAGACGGTGCAGTGAGTTGCGGTCCTCGTGGGGGAAGACGGCGACCGTGCGCGCACCCAGTTCGTAGCCGGCGCGGAACGCGCGAATCGCGATCTCCCCGCGATTGGCCACCAGTACCTTGCGGAACATCATGATCCCTTCACCCTGCCGGTGATGAGCAACGGGTCGCCGGCATCTCCCCGCGTACCCAGTGCCCAGGGAGGCACTCGCCCGCGTCGCGCCCTGCTCGTTTCGGCAACGCTAAGGGCTGCGCCGTGGCCTTCTGAAGGTCCCACGACAGTGACATGGATCATCGCGACGCGGCTGTCTGTGCCATGCGTGGAGGGGGTATCCGCCCGGGCGCCCGTGACCGTCGGTCCGGGGCGGTGCCGCAGAGCGGCGCGAGTGCTCTGCCGACGGCGGAAGAATCCTTTTCCCATCATGCAACCCATTCGGGTGATATTTGACTGTCCCCATATTTTTCAGTGCCTATGATCCACCGTTGTGACAGAGAGTCAGTACGCCCGGGTCGCCCAGGACTCGGCTGATGTGGTCATCCTCGGGGCCGGCCCGGCCGGCCTGGTGCTGGGCAACCTCTTACTTCGCGACGGCATCGACTGTGTCGTCCTGGAACGCGCGGGACGCGAACATGTCGAGAACCGGGCGCGCGCCGGCTTCCTCGCCGCGAACACGGTGCGGATCCTGGAGCGCCACGGTCTGGACGAGGGAGTGCGCAGGCGCGGGCGGGAGCACAGCGTCTGCGAGTTCCGCACCGAGGACGGCCGTTTCCGCCTGGACTACCGAGAGCTCGGCCGGGGCGAGCCGCACACCGTGTATCCCCAGCACGAGCTGGTCGCCGACCTGCTGGCCCGGTACATCGACGCCGGGGGGCGGATCCGGTTCGGCACCGAAGCGGTCGCCGTGTCCGACGCCGACGGTCCCACCCCCACGGTGACCGTGCGGGACGAGGACGGGCGCCCCGGACAGTGGCGAGGACGGTACGTCGCCGCCTGCGACGGCCGCCATGGGGCGGGACGGCGCTCGCTCCCGCCCGGCGCGGCCCGCCACCACCGCGACCACGGAGTGTCCTGGCTCGGCCTGCTCGCCGAGGCGCCCCCGAGCCTGGACGCCGTCGGCTACGCGACCCACCCCCGCGGGTTCGCCGGGCACATGGCCCGCTCCGCCGAGATCACCCGCTACTACCTGCAGTGCGAGCGCGGCACCCGGGCGGAGGAGTGGACCGAGGACCGGGTCTGGGACGAACTCGACCTGCGCATGCGCGCGACCGAGTACGGGCCCCTGCTGCGGGGCCGGATCGTCCAGCGCGCCGTCGTCGACCTGGAGTCCGACGTGCTCGAACCGCTGCGTCACGGCTCGCTGTTCCTGGTGGGCGACGCGGCCGCCCTCATCAGCCCGTCCGCCGCGAAGGGCGCCAACCTCGCGGTGCTGGAGGCGGAGATCCTGGCCCGGGCCCTGAGGGCCGACCTCGCCCACGACGACCCCGAGCCCCTCGCCTCGTACTCGGATCGCTGCCTCGCCCACATCTGGCGTGCGCAGGAGTTCTCGCACTGGATGATCCGTCTCCTGCACGACGACCCGGGCTCGGAGGACGCCTCTCTCTTCCAGCGACGTCTGCGCCACTCGCGGATCGCCTCGCTGCGTGCCTCGCGCACCCAACAGGACTGGTTCGCCGAGAACTACGTCGGCGTCTGACCGGCCCTCGCCTCGCTCCTCCCCTCGCCTTTCGTCCCGTTCCTCCGGGCCACGCCCCGGGCCGACCGTGCCTTCGCGCGGCGTGCTCCGGTGGCCGGGCCCGGGCCTCCCCCTTCACCCACGGACAGGGAATGCATTCCGACCATCCCTTCACCATGCCCGCGGCCACGCCCACGCCCGCGGCCACTGCCACGAACGCCATGCCCGTGACCACCTCGACGGCGCGCGCCGCCGGCGACGCGGAACGGCTCGGCGCGACAGCGGCGTTCGTCCGGGAACAGGACACCTCCGTCCTGCTCTCCCGCGTGCTGCCCGGCCTCGACGGTCCCGAACTGCGGGCCCTGACGGACCAGTGCCGCTTCGCGCACGCCGCCGTGCTGGTCTTCCCGCCCGACGAGCCGACGCTGCGGACGGAACTGACCGCTTGCGGCCTCGCCGACACACGGGCGCAGCCGAGCGTCGTGGTCCGCGAACGCCTCGCGGCACGTCACCGCCGCAAGCCCGAGGATCTTGACGTAAGGATTCTCCGTCCCCTGGTCCGCGGCCCCGCCGGAGAGCCTCGGGCGGTCGAGGTGTTCGCGCTGACGGTGCCCCCCGGCTCCGAACTGTCCGGGATCGCCGCCGAGGAACGCCGTCTTGACCGCGAGGCGCACCTCGCCTTCGACGTCGTACGCCCCGATCCGCTGGTCCTGCGCGGGTTGTTGGCGAGCTTCGCGCGGCACGGCGCCGCCGCCGACGGAGGCGGCTACAACCCGCACGAGGACGGCACGGTCTTCTACTTCACCGCTCCCGCCGACACGAAGACCGCTTACCGGCGGGTCGAGCTGTACGCGAGCGGAGACCACCGGGACGTACTGACCGAGCACCTCGGCCGCGCCCACGCCCCGGTGGGCCCGGCAGGACAGACCGACGCGTCAGGGCCGGGGGAAACGCTCCTGTGGCTGCTGACCGGCGCCTGGACGACCCAGGCGCTGGCGGCCTGCGCGACGCTGCGGCTCCCGGAGGCCATGAACCGCCACACCGGGGTCGACAGCGCGGAGCTGGCCCGGACCGTCGGCGCCGACCCCCAGGGCCTGGCGACCCTGCTGCGGTACCTCGCCATGCTGGGCGTGGTCCGTGAGGGCCCCGACGGATTCCGCCTCACCGGCGTCGGCGCGCTCCTCGACGAGGACGCCCCGGGCTCGATGCGACCACTGGCCCTGATGTACGGCGGCCCCTTCTACCAGTCCTTCGCCCACCTGACCCACACCGTACGCAGCGGACGCCCCGGCTTCGAGCACCTCTACGGCGAGAACCACTTCGACCACTTCGCCCGCGATCCCGAACTCGCCGCGCTCTTCGACCGGTCCATGGTGTCGAGCGCCGCCATGTTCGACGCCCTCCCCGCGCACCCGGTCCTGACCGCCGCCGCCACCGCCCCCGGACGCCCACGCACCGTGGTCGACATCGCGGGCGGCACCGGAGAGCTCCTCGGCCGCGTCCTGACCGCCCATCCCACCCTGCGCGGCATCCTCCTCGAACGCCCCCAGGTCCTCGCCGCGGCGCGCACGTACCTGGCCGCCACCGGCGTCGGCGGGCGATGCGACTACCGGGCGGGCGACTTCGCGGACGTACCCCCGGGCGGCGACGTCTACATCCTCTCCCGGGTCCTGCACGACTGGGACGACGACCGCTGCCGGACCATCCTGCGGCACTGCGCCGAGGCGATGCCCGAACACGCGGACCTGCTCATCGTCGAGCGCCTGCTGCCGGACGGCGCCACCCCTTCGCTCGCCACCGCGTGGGACCTCCACATGATGTGCAACACCGGGGGCCGTGAGCGTACGGCCGGCCACTACGCGGGACTGCTGGACGAGCACGGCCTCGAACTCGTCGGCCACACCCCGCTCGCGCTGGGCGCCCACGCCCTGCACGCCCGCAGGCGCTGACGCGTCGGCCTGGAGGGGGCTTCGGAGCTCCCCCTCCAGGCCGACGGGCCGAACCGGGCCCGGAGCCGATGGCCCCGGGTCGGTCCGTCGCCGGTCGTCGCGCGCCCCGACGCTCGTCCGGAGTGGCCTCCTATCCCAGCCCGGCGGGCAGGCGGTCGAGGATCGCCACGAGGTCCGTGCCCGACGGCAGCGTGCCGAAGGCCAGGCCCCGGTCGCCGGCCAGCCGGGAGGCGCAGAAGGCGTCCGCCACGGGAGCGGGGGCGTGCCGTACGAGGAGGGAGCCCTGCAGCACCAGCGCGAGGCGTTCCACCATGCGCCGGGCGCGGAGTTCGGCGTCCTCCGGTCGCGCCAGCTCACCGCGTACCTCCCGCCACGCGGCGTCGAGACGGGCGTCGGCGCCCGCGGCCGCCTCCACCTCGGCACGGAACGCCTCCAGGGACTCCGGCTCCCGCAGCAGCGCGCGCAGCACGTCGAGGGCGTTGACGTTGCCCGATCCCTCCCAGATGCCGTTGAGCGGCGCCTCCCGGTAGAGCCGCGGCATGCCCGACGCCTCGTCGTAGCCGTTGCCGCCCAGGCATTCCAGGGCCTCGGCCACGGCCGCCGGCTGGCGCTTGCACACCCAGTACTTGCCGACCGCCGTGGCCAGGCGGAGGAACGCCCGCTCCCCGGCGTCGCCGCGCTGGGCGCGGTCGGTCGCACCCGCGACCCGCAGGGCGAGGGTGGTGGCCGCCTCCGACTCCAGGGCCAGGTCCGCGAGGACATTGCGCATCAGCGGCTGGTCGATGAGCTTCGCGCCGAACACCGAGCGGTGGCGGGCGTGGTGCGCGGCCTGCGCGAGGGCGGCGCGCGTGCCGGAGGCGGAGCCGAGGATGCAGTCCAGGCGGGTCATGGTGACCATGTCGATGATCGTCCGCACCCCCTTGCCCTCGGCGCCGACCAGCCAGGCCACGGTGTCGTCGAACTCGGGCTCGCTGCTGGCGTTGGAGCGGTTGCCCAGCTTGTCCTTCAGCCGCTGGATACGGAAGGTGTTGCGGCTGCCGTCGGGGAGCACGCGCGGGACGAGGAAGCAGGACAGGCCGCCCGGCGCCTGGGCGAGGACGAGGAAGAGGTCGTTCATCGGGGCGCTGGTGAACCACTTGTGCCCGCGCAGCCGCCAGCTGCCGTCGGCCGTCGGCATGGCCGTCGTGGTGTTGGCGCGGACGTCGGTGCCCCCCTGCTTCTCGGTCATGCCCATCCCCGCGAGGAGTCCGCGCTTGGCGCCGGGCGCCTTCAGAACCGGGTCGTAGGCGCGGGCGGTCAGCAGCGGCTCGTACTCCTTGGCCAGTTCGGGGGAGTGGCGCAGGGCCGGCACCGCGGCGTACGTCATCGACACCGGACAGCCGTGTCCCGCCTCGGCGGAGCTCCACACCATGAAGCCCGCGGCGCGTGCCACATGGGCGCCGGGCCGCTCGTCGGCCCAGGGCGCGCCGGCCAGCCCCTCGCTGATCGCGACGTCCATCAGGGAGTGGTACGAGGGGTGGAAGTCGACCTCGTCGACACGGTTGCCGTAGCGGTCGTGGGTGCGCAGCACCGGCTCGTAGCGGTTGGCCTCCTCGGCCCAGCGCTGGACCTCCGCGCTGCCGGTGCGTCGGCCGATCCGGTGGAGGTCGTCGAGGTACCACTCGGCGCCTTCCCGGCGCACGCCCTCCAGCAGGACCGGGTCCTCGGCGACGTCGTGGCCGACCAGCGGCGGCGCCTGGTTGGTCACCTCGTGGGTGCGGGCGGTGGGGTCGCTGACCGGCCGGGAGTCGGCGGTGGTGGTCATGAGCGTGTCCTTCGGAGTCGTCGGGACGAGGGGCGGAGCCGTGAGGAAGGGGTGCGGTCGGGTCGGGGTGCGTCGGGAACGGCCGGTCAGCCGACCGGCGTTCGTCCCGCGCCCAGGCAGCGCAGGGACATCGCGGTGAGTTCGGCGACGAGCTGGTCGGGGTCCCCCTCGGAGCCGCCCAGCGGGTCCACCAGCACCTCGCCGATGGCGCCGGTCAGGGCGGCCGCGGTGACCTCCGGGTCCTGTGGGGGCAGCGCGCCCGAGGCCACCCCCTCGCTCACGACCTCGGCGAACAGGGTCCGGTACCGGCGCCGGAAGTCCAGGCGCTCGGCACCGACGGCCGGCTCGGCGGGCGCCGCGAGCAAGGCGTAGGCCAGGCCGCGGCGTTCGAGGGACCGCCGGGCGAACACCTCCACGCCCCGCGCGAGTCGCTCGACCGGATCGCCCGGGCTGCGGAGCACCTCGCCCAGCACCTCGACCTCACGGCCCGAGGCGCGCCGGAACACCTCGACGGCGAGCGCCGCCTTGGACGGGAAGTGCTGATAGACCGAGCCGGCGGCGATCCCGGCCGCGGCGGCGACGGCGGTCACCGACGCCTGTGCCCAGCCCACATCGGCCACGACATCGGTGGCCTGCTGGATCAGATGCTCCCGTGCGCTGCTGAGCCGAGCCAGCTCGGCCGGGGTCTTGCGGTACGCCATACAAGCAGTGAATCACCGTTCAGACCTTCACGCCAGAGGGCGGGCACACCCCGGCGGGAAGGATCAGGAGCGCGTGAGGCCCCTCGGTGCCCCGCGACCCGACGGCCCGCCGTGCGCACGGCGCCCCGTCGGGTCGCTCCGCCGGATTGGATGATCATCGTCGGCGCCCGTAGGGTCGGGTCATGGTCGACGAGCAGGTGGGTCGGGGCGGCGGGCGGGGTCCCGGGCGGCCCCGGGAGGAGCGGGTCACCCGGGCGGTGCTGGACGCCGTGGTCGAGCTGGTGGCCGAGCAGGGCATGGGGGCGGTCACGATGGACGCGGTGGCCGCCCGGGCCGGGGTCAGCAAGCCGTCGATGTACCGGCGTTGGCCGACCAAGCAGGACCTCGTCCTCGCCGCCGCCGAGTCGCGCGTCGGTCCGCTGTCCGTTCCGGACATGGGGGACTTCCGCGCCGAGCTGCGCGCGGTGCTCACGGCGCGTCTGGAGGCGTACCGCACGCCGGGCGTCGACCGGCTGCTGGCCGGTGTGATCGCCACCGCGGCCGACCCGGGCGGCGATCGCGGGGCGTACGGCGAGTACACCGCGCGGGTCGCGCGGGAGACGCGGAACATCATCGAGCGCGGGATCGTGCGGGGCGACGTCCGTCCCGGCATCGACGTGGACGCGGCGGTGACGCTGGTCGCCTCCTCGCTGGTGTTCAGGATGGTCGCCGAGCAGCGCATGCCCGACGAGCGGCTGGTGGACTCGGTGGTGGACCTCATGGGCCGCGCCATCGGCGTCACCGGCTGACGACCTTCCCCGGCGTGCCGGTCGCGCCTTCGGCGTCACCGGCTGACGGGCCTCCGTGGCGTACCCGGTCGCGCCCTCGGCGTCACCGGCTGACGGCCTCCCCGCGTACATCCGGCAGGTTCCCGGGCCCCTAATTCGTTACCGCCAGTTTTGAATTTATGGTCCGCACCCCTTGCCGACGCGCGACCACATATCAATACTGCCGGTATCGAATTTTCGAGCCGTTCGGAGGGACCATGGACGCCACCGTCGCCGCCCCCAAGCCCGTACTCGACAAGCCCCTGATGCACTACGGGACACGTGTGCTGGACCGGGTGTCGCCCGGCACCCCGGAGACCCGCTACGAGATCGTCGAGATCACCCCGCTCACTCCGCACTTCGGTGCCGTGCTCGGCGGGGTCGACCTCACCCAGGAGATCGGCGAGGCTCTCGCCGAGGAGCTGCGGCAGGCCCTGCTGGAGTGGAAGGTGATCTTCTTCCGCGGTCAGGCCGGGTTCACGGCCGAGCACCAGCTCGCGCTGGCCGGACTCTGGGGACCGCCGGAGCCCAATCCGTTCTTCCCCGGCACCGAGCACGTCGGGGTCTCCCGGCTCGCCAAGGACGCCAAGGCCCAGGGGAACAAGAACATCTGGCACAGCGACCACTCCTTCATGGCCAACCCGGCCCTCGGCTCGGTGCTGCGCGCCATCGAGGTCCCGGCCGCCGGCGGAGACACGATGTGGGCGGACATGGGAGCGGCGTACGACAACCTCCCGGAAGAACTGCGGGAGCGGATCGAGAACCTCACCGCCGTGCACGACTGGGAGCCCAGCTGGGGCGCGCTGATGAACGACGAGCAGAAGGCCGCCTTCCGCAGGAACTGGCCGCGGGTGGAGCACCCCGTCGTCGTGCGGCACCCACGCAGCGGCCGCAGGACGCTCTACGTCAACGAGCCCTTCACCACCCGCATCGTCGGCCTCTCGGACGCCGAGAGCCGTGAGCTGGTCGACGAACTGGTGCTGCAGGCCCGCATCCCCGAGTACCAGGTCCGCTTCCACTGGGAGGCCGACTCGATCGCCATCTGGGACAACATCGCCACCCAGCACTACGCGATCAACGACTACTACCCGCGGCGCCGGGTGATGGAGCGCATCGCGATCGAGGGCGTCCCCCTCTCCTGATCCCGCGCGTTCCCGGTCCGGGGCCGGCCGCCGGCCCCGGAGCACCGATCACCGCCCTCCCTTGCCGTCCCTTCTCGCACCCCCGCCCTCCCCGCCCGGCGACGACGCCGGCCGCACCCCTCCGGAGGATCCGTGTCCGCCGCTGGCACCACGTCGAGGCAGCTCGGCGATCCGACGCCGGCCGACCGCGCCACCAGGTCCCGTGCCTGGACCGTCACCGGTCTGCTCGTCGTCTTCATGATGATCAACTTCGCGGACAAGTCCGTCCTGGGACTGGCAGCCGACGAGATCCGCGCCGATCTCGGCCTCAGCGCCACCCAGTTCGGCTTCGCCAACAGCGCTTTCTTCCTCCTCTTCTCGGTCGCCGCCGTCGTGGTCGGCATGTACGCCGACCGAGTGCGGCCCAGCACGGTGATCCTGATCATGGCGCTGCTCTGGTCGGTGGCCCAGGTGCCGCCCGCCATCGGCGGCGGGCTGGCCGTGCTGATCGGCTCCCGCGTGATGCTCGGTGCCGCGGAGGGCCCCGCCTTCCCGGTCGCCCAGCACGCCGCGTTCAGCTGGTTCCCCGACCACCGGCGCAATCTGCCCGGCGCCCTGGTCACCCTCGGCATCACCCTCGGCGTGATCACCGCGGCCCCCGGACTCACCTGGATCATCGACCACCACCACTGGCGCACGGCCCTGTGGGTGCTCGCCGCCGTCGGACTGGTCTGGGCGGTGGTCTGGCACCTCCTCGGCGGGACCGGGACGTACCGCACCACCGACGCGGCGCCGCGCGACGCGGCCGGGACCGGACCCTCCGAGGCCGCCGGCGAGCCGGTGTCCTACCGGCGCGTCTTCGCCACCCGGACCTGGCTCGCCGTCACCGCCGCGTACTTCACCTGCTACTGGGGCGTGGCGCTGATGCTCGTCTGGCTCCCCTCCTACCTGCGCAACGGACTCGGCTACTCCTCCGCCGAGGCAGGTCGCCTCGTGGTCCTCCCGTGGGCGATGGGCGCGGTCGTCCTGCTGGCGCAGGCGGGTGTCACCGGATGGCTGATGCGGCGCGGGGTCAGTACCCGGTGGGCGCGTGGTGGCGTCGGCGGTGCGGCCCTCGGCCTGGGCGCCCTCGCCTGCCTCGGCGTACCCCTGGTGGACGGCACCGGCGCCAAGACCGCGTTGCTGGCCATCGGATTCGGCCTCGCCGGCTCCTACGCGGCGGTCGCGGCCACCACCGTCTCCGAACTCGCTCCGCCCGCCCGCGCCAGCGGTGCCCTGGGCGTGATGAACGCCGTGGTCACCACGGCGGGGCTTGCCGCTCCCGCCGTCGTCGGAGTCATGGTGGACAGTCAGGGCGCGGCCGGCTACCAGAACGCCGTGGTCATCACCGGCGTCCTGCTCCTCGTCGGCGCGCTGCTCTCCGCCACCCTCGTCGACCCGTCCCGCGACAGGGCCCTGCTGCGCGCCTGATCCCCTGCGGCGGGCGCGGGCCTCGGGCGGCGCGACAGCGCGCCGCGAACCGACGAGCCGCGCCCGCCCACACTCCCTCCGGACCCCACCTCGACCAGGAGTTGAATCCGCATGACCTCCGTATCCGCCGTCGACACAGCGTCGTTGGACCGCGCCGTCGCCGAACTGCGCGCAGGCGCCGGAACATGGGCGGCCACGCCGCTCGCCGAGCGCACGGCCCTGCTGGAACGTACGCTTCCGCGGATCGCCGAGCGCGCCGCCGCCATGGTCGCGGACGCCGCCGCGGCCAAGGGCTTCGCCGCCGACTCCCCGTGGGCCGCCGAGGACTGGATCGGAGCCCCGTGGGCCCTCGCCCAGGGAATCAGTGCCCAACTGCACGTCCTGCGCCGGATCGCCGCGGGCCGACCGCCCGTCGACCCGCGCTCCGTCCACGAGCGCGACGGGCGCGCCGTCGTGGACGTCTTCCCCGCCACCGCCTGGGACGCGCTGCTGCAGAACGGAACGACCGCGCAGGTGTGGACCACCCCCGGCACCACGGCGCGACAGGTCCTCGACCGGGCGGCGGGGGAGTACCGCGGACGCGCCGGCCGGCCGGCCGTCGCGCTGGTGCTGGGCGCCGGCAATGTCGGGGCCATCACCCCGCTCGACGTCCTGCACAAGCTCTACGCCGAGGGGCAGACCGTCATCGCCAAGATGAACCCGGTCAACGACTACCTCCGCCCGCACTTCGCCCACGTGTTCGCCGAGTTCGTCGACCGGGGCTGGGTGCGATTCGTCGACGGAGGCGCCGACGTCGGCGGCCACCTCGCCGCGCACGACGACGTCGACACCATCCACGTCACCGGCAGCGAGCGCACCCACGACGCGATCGTGTGGGGGACGGACGAGCGGGCCGACGAGCGCCGCCGCGCCGACACCCCCCTGAACGACAAGCCCTTCACCAGCGAACTCGGCGGTGTCACGCCGTGCATCGTCGCGCCGGGCGACTGGAGCGCCGCCGACTTCCGGTACCAGGCCGAACACATCGTCACCAGCAAGATGAACAACTCGGGCCACAACTGCGTCGCCAGCCAGATCCTCGTCCTGCCCCGCGACTGGGACGGCGGCGACCGGCTGCTCGGCGAGATCCGCCGGGTGCTCCGGGAGCTGCCGCCGCGTGCCGACTACTACCCCGGCGCGGGTGACCGGCTGGACGCCGTCCTGGCCGCGTACCCGCGGGCGGAGGCGCTCGGTGACGGGACGTGCCGCCTCCTCGTCCCCGACCTCACCGCCGAGGACGACCTCCTGCTCACCGACGAGGTCTTCGGCAGCGCGCTCGGAGTCGTCCGGCTTCCGGGGGCCGACGCCGACGCCTTCCTCCGCGAGGCGGTGAGCTTCGCCAACGACAGGCTGCCCGGCACCCTGGGCGCCACGCTCATCGTGGACCCCAGGACCGAGCGCGCCCACCGCGCCGCCGTGGACTCGGCGGTCGCGGAGCTGCGCTACGGCACCGTCGGCGTCAACGCCTGGTGCGCGATCGGATTCCTGCTGGGGTACACGCCCTGGGGCGCCCACCCCGGCCACACCCGGCAGGACATCGGCAGCGGCATCGGCTTCGTGCACAACGCGTACCTGCTGGAGGACATCGAGAAGACGGTGCTGCGCGCGCCGTTCGCGCCCGCCCCCCGCGGCCTGTTCACCGGCTCGCCCTCCCTGGCGCCGCGCCCGCCGTACTTCGTGACCAACCGCACCGCCCTGACGACCCTGGAGCGGCTGACCCGCTTCACCGCGGCACCCTCCGTCGCCAAACTCCCCGGTCTCCTCGCCTCCGCCCTGCGCGGCTGACACCACCGTCCCGAGACATCCCTCGAACCGAAGGCCGACCCATGAACCTCGCCGAGATCCTCCACCGCGCCGCCGCCGAGCACGGCTCCCGCACCGCCGTCGAGCTGGGCGCCGACACCCTCACCTACGCCGGACTCGACGCCGCTGCCGGCCGGTTCGCCGCGCTGCTCACCGCCCGCGGCGTGAACCCGGGCGACCGGGTGTGCGTGATGCTGCCCAACACCCTCGACTTCCCCGTGCTCTACTACGGCATCCTGCGCGCCGGCGCCGTCGTCGTCCCCATGAACCCGTTGCTCAAGCCCCGGGAGATCGCCCACTACCTGCGGGACTCCGGCGCTGTGCTGCTGTTCGCCCACGAGATGTGCGCCGCCGACGCGGTGCGGGGCGCCGAGGGCACCGCGGCGACCGTGCTCCCGCTCTCCGCGGACACGCTCACCGAACTCCTGGCCGACCATCCGGAGCGGGCCGGCAGCCCGGCCCGCGCGGACGACGACACCGCCGTCCTGCTCTACACCTCCGGGACCACCGGCTCCCCGAAGGGCGCCGAGCTCACCCACGCCAACCTGCTGCGCAACGCCGAGATCAGCGCGCGCTCCCTGTTCCGCCTCACCTCCGAGGACGCCATCCTGGGCTGCCTGCCGCTGTTCCACGCGTTCGGCCAGACGTGCGCGATGAACGCCGCCGTCGCGGCGGGCGCCCGGCTCACCCTGATGACCCGGTTCGACCCGGCCGATGTGCTGCGGATCGTCCACGAGCGGGGCGTCACGATCTTCGCCGGGGTGCCCACCATGTACGCCGCGCTGCTCGCGTCCCGTACCGCGCGGCCCGAGGCGTACGACACCGCCGGCCTGCGCATGTGCGTGTCCGGCGGCGCGTCCCTGCCGGTGGAGGTGCTGCACGGGTTCGAGGAGGCTTTCGGCGTCCCGGTCCTCGAAGGGTTCGGCATGTCCGAGACCTCGCCCGTCGCCTGCTTCAACCACCTCGACCGCCCGCGCAAGGCCGGCTCGGTGGGCACCCCGATCGAGGGCGTCGAGCTGCGCCTGATCGATGTGCACGACGGCGTCGGGGAGTTGTGCGTGCGCGGCCACAACATCATGAAGGGCTACCTCGGCCGCCCGGAGGCCACCGCCGAGGCGCTCCAGGACGGCTGGCTGCGCACCGGCGACCTCGCCCGTGTCGACGAGGACGGCTACTACTACATCGTCGACCGCAAGAAGGACCTCATCATCCGCGGCGGCTTCAACGTCTACCCGCGCGAGGTCGAGGAGGTGCTGTACGAGCACCCCGCCGTCGCCGAGGCGGCCGTCGTCGGCCTGCCCCATCCGACCCTCGGCGAGGAGGTCGCGGCCGCCGTCGCGACCCGCCCCGGGACCGCGGTGACGGCCGAGGAGCTGCGGGAGTTCGTACGGGAGCGGGTGGCGCCCTACAAGTACCCGCGGGAGATCAGGCTGGTGGAGGCGCTGCCGAAGGGCGCCACGGGCAAGATCCTCAAGCGGGAGATCGGTTTCGGCGACGCGTGACCGGTGACGGTCGAGGCCCTGCGCGGCCGGACGCCGTCGCCCCCGGCCGTCCGCCGGGGGCGGCGGCGTTCGCGTCCCCGGGGCCGTGGCGCTCGATCCCGCACACGTGATCCGGCCCGAGGAGCGCGGGCGGAGCAAAAGTTGAGAGTTGTTCACTTTCCATTGACAGGGCGGACCCCGGGGCCCGAAAGTGCCGTGTGCGACCAGCACCCGGCGACCGAAACGAGCCCCCATGACAGCGCCCGTACCCGCGTTCCCGGCCGACTTCCTCTGGGGAGTCTCCGCCTCCGCCTTCCAGATCGAGGGCTCGCTCACGGCCGACGGCCGCGGCCCCTCCAGCTGGGACGCCTTCACCGCGGAACCGGGACGCGTCAAGGACGGCTCGCACGCGGAGGTGGCCACCGACCACTACCGGCGCTATCCCGAGGACGTGGCGCTGATGGCCCGACTGGGCGTCGGCGCCTACCGGTTCTCCGTCTCCTGGTCCCGCGTCCTGCCCGACGGCCACGGCCCGGTCAATGACAAGGGGCTGGACTTCTACGACCGGCTCGTCGACGAGCTGTGCGCCTCGGGGATCGCCCCGGTGCCCACCCTCTTCCACTGGGACACCCCCCTCGCCCTGGAGAAGCGGGGCGGCTGGCTCGACCGGAACACGCCCCAGCGGTTCGCGGACTACGCCTCCGTGGTCGCCGAGCGGCTCGCCGACCGCGTGCCCATGTGGATCACCATCAACGAGCCCGCCGAGGTCACCCTCCTCGGATACGGCCTCGGTGAGCACGCCCCCGGCCGGAGTCTCGTGTTCGACGCCCTGCCCGCGGCCCACCACCAACTCCTCGGCCACGGGCTGGCGGTACAGGCCCTGCGCGCCTCGGGCGCCCGCCGGATCGGCATCGCCGCCTCGCACAGTCCCGTCTGGGCCGCCGGTGACGGCGACGACGACCGGGCGGCCGCCGAGCTGTACGACACCCTCACGAACCGTCTCTTCGCCGACCCCGTCCTCACCGGCGCCTACCCCGACGAGGGCCTGGCCTCGCTCCTCCCCGGCCCGGTGGCGGAGGACCTCAAGACGATCTCGGCCCCCCTGGACTGGTACGGCATCAACTACTACAACCCGATGCTCGTCGGCGCCCCGCGACCGGCCACCGACGCCGACACCTCCTTCGGCGGCATCGAGATCCCCGCGGACCTCCCCTTCGCTGTCCGGCAGATCGAAGGACGCGAACTCACCGACTTCGGCTGGCCGGTGGTCCCGGAGGGACTGCGCGAACTGCTCGCCACCATGCGCGAGCGCTACGGCGACCGCCTGCCGCCCCTCTACATCACCGAGAACGGCTGCTCGTACGGCGACGGCCCCGACCCCGAGACGGGGCGGATCGACGACGCCCGCCGCATCGCGTACCACGACGGCCATGTGCGCGCGCTGCACCAGGCGATGACGGAGGGCGCCGACGTACGGGGGTACTTCATCTGGTCGATCCTCGACAACTTCGAGTGGGCGGAGGGGTACCGGCAGCGGTTCGGGCTCGTCCACGTCGACTACGAGACGCTGGCGCGGACGCCCAAGGCGTCGTACGCCTGGTACCGCGACCTGATCAAGAGCGGCAGATGACCACTGAGGGAACGGCGGCGGGGGGAACCGCGGCAGAGCCCGCCCCCACGTCCGGCACCTCGGTCGGCGCGCGGTGGGTGAGCGCGCTGTCACTCGCCAACCTGGGCGTCTGGGTCGGCTGGTTCGGCCCCCTGCAACTTCTCCTGGCACGCCAGGCCGAGCAGCTGACCCCCGAGCACAAGACCGCCACCCTCGCCCTGGTGACGGGGGTGGGGGCGGCCGTGTCGATGGTCGCCAACCCCGTCTTCGGCGCGCTCTCCGACCGGACGACGGCGTCCGTGGGCCGGCGCATCCCCTGGGTGGTCGCGGGAGTGGCGGGCGGGGCGGCCGGGCTGCTCGTCCTCGCCGGGGCGCGGAGCGTCACGACCGTGATCGCCGGATGGTGCCTGGTCCAGCTCGCCCTCAACGCCGCCTTCGCCGCGCTGACCGCGGCCGTCCCCGACCAGGTGCCGCGGCGGCAGCGCGGCCTGGTCGGCGGCTGGCTCGGCGTCTCACAGGTCGGCGGCATCCTGGTGGGTACCGCGCTGGCCACGGCCGCGGGCGGGGTGAGCGCCGGATACCTCGCCTGCGCGGTCTTCTCGGTGCTCGCGGCCGTCCCGTACGTCCTCATGCGGCGCGACACCCCGCTCGCCGTCGCGGCCCGGCCGGCCTTCCGGTGGCGGACGTTCCTCGGCGGCTTCTGGATCGACCCGCGCCGCCACCCCGACTTCGGGTGGGCCTGGCTCACCCGGTTCCTGATGAACCTGTCGTACTCCATCAGCACGATGTACCTGCTCTACTACCTCACCGACGCCGTGCGCTACGAGGGCGACGCGGACAACGGCGTACTGATCCTCACCGCGCTCAACGCGCTCACCCTGCTGTCCACCGTGGTGATCAGCGGCATCCGGTCGGACCGCAGCGGCCGTCGGAAGCCCTACGTGATCTGGTCGGGTCTCGTCATCGCCGCGGCCACCCTGCTGCTCGCCGTCTGGCAGACGTGGACCGGCGCGGTCGTCGCCTCGCTGGTGCTCGGCCTCGGCTTCGGGGTGTACACGGCCGTCGACTTCGCCCTGCTCACCGACGTGCTGCCGGCGGAGGCGGACCGTGGCAAGGACCTCGGTGTGATCAACATCGCCAACGCCCTGCCCCAGGTACTGGCCCCCGTGGTCGCGGCCCCGGTCGTCACCCACTTCGGCGGGTACACCGCCCTGTACGCCCTCGCGGCCGCACTCGCCCTCGCGGGCTCCGTCCTGGTCCGCCGCATCCGCGCGGTCCCCTGAGGCGAGTGCCCGCGGACTCCTGGCGTCGGCCCCGATGTCCCGCGGGTCGTGGGTCCGGCCGAGCCGGTCGTCGTCCCGCGCACCTCGTGAGTGCTCCGGAAACGACGGGAAAGGCGTCCGGTCGACGCCGTACGGCCGGTTGCCGCCTCGGAAATGACGCGGGAGAAAGTGGAGTGCGCACGGAGGAACCAACGGCGGAATCGATGCCCGGCGGATTCCCCGTTCGCTACCGCGGCTGGGCGATGTCCCGGGCCTGCTGGGCGATGTTCTCCAGCACCACCTTCGGCTCGGCCGAGGGCGCGACCGCCTTGCCGATGTTCCGCTTGATCGTATTGCTGATCTGAAGCCAGGACGGGTCGTTGACCGGGTACAGCTGGGCGGTGCGCAACGCGGTCAGGAACTGTTCCGCGCTGGGATCCGTCGAGGCGTAGCGGGACGCCTGCGTGGCGGAGACCGTCGACGGCAACAGGTGGTAGCGGCCGGCGAACTCGCTGAGGTTCTTGTCCTCGTAGACGAAGTCCAGAAAAGAACCCACCAGTTGGCGGTTCCCGTCGCGCTTGAAGGCCATCATCCAGTCGGCGACGCCCGCCGCCGGCGGGGCCTCCCTGGCGTCCAGCGTGTCCGACACCGGCATGGTCAGGGTGCCCACCTTCACACCCTTGGCCCGCGCCTCGTGCAGGAGCGAGGGATAGCCGTTGACCATGCCGACGTCACCGCGCACGAAGGCGGCGAAGGCGTCCTGCCGGTTGAGCTCGGCCGGCGGGACCGGACCGGTCAGACCCGGCACGACCAGGTTCTCCTTGATCCAGCGGAAGGTCTGCGTGTTCCGCTCGGACGCGATGCTGTACCGGCCGTTGGTGTCGGTGTATCCGCCGCCGTTGCTCAGCTCCCAGATCAGCGCTTCGGCATGCGCCTCCTCGGGACCGAGCGGCAGCGCGTACGGGTAGAGCACGCCCTCGTCCTTCAGGGCGACGGCCGCGTCCTTCAGGTCCGACCACGTCTTCGGCGGCTCCGCGCCGGCCTCCTCGAACAGCTCCTCGTTGTAGAAGAGCAGCCGGCTGCTGGCCACGAAGGGCAGGCCGTAGAGCGTGCCGTCGACCGAACCCGCGTCCGCGAGCGGCGGCAGGAAGTTCGCCTCCGCCCGGATCGACAGCACCTCGCTCGCGGCGTAGAGGCGGTCCTGCGCGGCGAAGTCGGAGTAGGCGCCCATCAGCGCCACGTCAGGGGCGTTGCCCTCCTCGACCATGCGCGTGACCTCGCGGTCGACGTCGGCCCACGGGTAGAGCGTCACCTCCACCTTCTTGCCGGGATTGGCGGCGGCGAAGGCGGCGGTCACCTTGTCCCAGTACGCCTGGGAACTCGTCGCCGGACCGGCGCCGTACTCCGGGGCCACCAGGCGCAACGTCGTCCCGTCACTCCCGGACGAGCCGCAGGCGGTGACGAGGCCGCCCAGGAGCCCGATTGCGGCCACGGAGGCGGTCATGCCGAAGAGTCTTGGTCGCACGGATCTTTCCTCTTGCTCTTTTTGGACAGTGCGCCCGGAATTCTCTCCTGGTCAGAGACGAATTGCGCCCCCTACCGGCGGGTTATGGCCATAGCTCCAACCGGGGCGAATTCGCATGGTGTCTTTCGATATACCGGTGCTTCACCGGACACGCGTAGAACCCTCCACCCTGTCCAGGGCGACTCCGATGCGGAGCATTGACGCACGGACGGGCGACACCACGCCGTCACCGCCGCCGGCGCTCGGACGGTCGCGCCCCGGCCCGGTGACCGCGGCGCGGCCGCGCTACGCCTCGCCGAACAGGGCGCTCGCCCGGGCGGCCCTGCGCGTCCCGGCCGGATACGGCAGCTGCCCGGCCAGCGCCCGCGCGCGCGTCAGCTCCCGCACGCCCTCGGTCGGCCGGGCGAGCCGGGACAGCGTCGTCCCCAGGGCGATCCGCGCCTCCACCTCGACGAGGCGTTCCCCGGTCCGTTCTGCCCGGGCCACCTCGGCGCGTGCGAGCCGCAGCGCGGCTTCCGCGCGCCCCGACAGGAGCTCCGCCCAGGCCGCCAGCACCGGCGCCTCGCCGGTGTGTCCCCCCAGGGCGCGCAGCGCGTCGTCCGGACGACGCGCGTGCAGCGCGAGTTCGGCGCGTGCCGTGCGGACCTCGTGCTCCGCCTGCCGGTCCCCGACCGCGCCGGCCGCGGCCTCCGCACGGTCCAGGAGGACCGTGGCCTGCGACGCGTCTCCGGAGAACATCGTCACGCGCGCCATGGTCGCGAGTGCGTACGGAAGGCACCACGCGTCATACGCCTCCGCGCCCGCCACGGCCTGCTCGGCGAGGGCGCGGGCCGGCTCGGGTTCCCCCAGCAGCAGCCGCAGTTCGGCGAGGTTCAACCGCTCGAACGCGGCGGCGGTCGGATCACCGGACCGTTCGGCCAGGCCGAGCGCGCGGGACCCGATGTCGACGGCCTCCCACAGCCGGCCGGCCCGCCGAGCGTTCTCGCGGAGCGTCGACAGGACCGAGCCGAGCAGGGTCGGGTCGCCGTACGCCTCGGCCGGTGCCAGGGCCTGGTCGCCCGCCTCCCGTGCCTGGTCGAAGCGGCCCGCGAGCCCCAGATTGGCGGCCTGCAGGGCGAAGGCGCGGGCCACCAGCCCCTGTCCGCGCGCTCCCGGGACGTTCCGAGCCGCCGCCAGGGCCTGGCGGGCCGCCTCGGCTCCGGCCCAGTACCGCCCCTGGACACAGCGGACGACCGCCAGGGCGAGGAAGTGGGCCGCGGCGGGTTCCGGCGCGGTGTCCGCCGTCACGGGGTGCTCCCGCAGCGTGCGGCGGCCGGACTCGGGCGCGCTCGTCTTGACGAGCGTCTCGGCGAGCAGTGCCGCCGCCAGCACGGCGTCGTCGTGGGCGCCGCGCCGCTCGAACTCGGCGAGGGAGAGCCGCACGGTGGCGGCGGCCTGTTCGAAGTGGCCCATTCTGCGCAGGACATGGGCGTGGGCGAGCCGGGCCCGGGCCGCGTCGACATCGAGCCGGGCCACCAGATCCCGGTAGTAGCGGTCGGCCGTGTCGTTCGCGTACAGGGCAGCGGCCCGCTCGGCCGCCAGCCGCAGGTACTCGGCCGCACGCGGGTCGTCGGCGCGGGCGAAGTGCGAGGCCAGGGTGTCGACGGCGTCGGGGCGTCGTCGCCGCACCGCCTGCGCGAAGGCGGCGTGCAGCTGCCTGCGGCGGACGACGGCGAGCTGCTCGTAGCAGGTCAGCCGGACCAGCGGATGCCGGAAGGCCATGCCCGCCTCGGGCCGCCCGGCCACCACCACCTGCCGTTCCTCGACCAGCGAGGCGGCGATGGCACGTTCCAGGGCGTCGGTCGCCGCGGCGCCGGACACCGGCGGATGCAGCCCGCGCTCGGCGACGTCGAGCAGTTCGGACAACGCGACGTCACCGCCGGCCACCGCGAGCGCCTCGACGATCCGGCGCACGTCCGTGTCGAGGCGGGTGAACCGCTCGGCGACCAACTCCCGCACCCCCACGGGGGCGCTGCCCGACTCACCACGGGCCGGACCACCGGCCGGACCACGGGCCAGCTCCAGGGCGAACAGCGGGTTGCCGAGGGAGAGTTCCCACACCCGGTCGGCCCGCTCGCCACGGCCGAGATCCGCGCCGGCGTCGCGCACGACCGACAGGCACGCCTCCCTGTCGAGGCGTCCCAGTTCCTCGCGCACGGCCAGGTGCTGGCGCTGCAGCGAGGCCACGATCGAGCGGCGCCGGTCGCCGTCGGGAAGCTCCTCCTCGCGGTAGGTCCCCAGGAACCGCAGAGCCGCTCCGCGCTGGACGGCCCGCCGGGCGAGATGGCCGAGCAGCTGGCACGAGCCGGTGTCGGCGGCATGCAGGTCGTCGAGCACCACCAGCACCGGGCGCACCGCGGCCAGGTCGCCGAGCAGCGCCGCACTCGCCCGGAACAGCCGGTCCCGCTCCTCCTCGGGGCTGCGCACGCCGGACGTGCCCACCTGTCCGAGCGACGGCAGGAAGGCGGCCAGTTCGGGGTACTCGGCGCCGACCCGCGCGCGCTCGGAGGCACTGTGCTCGGCGAGCCAGCCCTCGAGAGCCTCGGCGAACGCCCCGTACGGGGTGTGTCCTTCGGCGTCCTGGCCGCCGCCCCACAGGACGGCGGACCCGGCCGCGGCGGCCCGCCGCGCCACCTCGCCCACCAGCCGGGTCTTGCCCACGCCCGCCTCGCCGGTGAGCAGGGTGACCGGCGGGCCGCCCGCCGCGAGAAGCCGGTCGAGCCAGTCGTCGCGGCCTCGCAGCGGAGGCTCCGCGCTCCTGGCCCGCAGCGGAGCCGGGAGCGGCGGGGCGGCCGGGACGGGAGCGGGCGCGGCGGCCAGCGCCGCCCGGTGCAGCCGCTCCGTCTCCGGCCCCGGCCTGATCCCCAGCGTCGTGTCGAGCACCTCGCGGCACACGTGGTACTGGTGCACGGCGCGTCGACGCAGCCCCTGGCGCAGCCAGGCGTCGATCAGGACGCGGTGGGCCAGCTCCTCGGCCGGGCTGATCGCGAGGACCTGCTCGGCCGCGGCCGCCGCGTCGGCCGCGGCGCCCCGTTCCAGGTGCGCCTCGGCGAGCGCCAGCAGGAGTCGCTCGCGCAGCAGCCCGAGCCGGCCGCGCCGGTCGTCGGCCCACGGGGCGAAGCGGTCCTCAGGGAGCATCTCGCCCGTGAACCGGTCGAGGGCGGCGGTCAGCCGGTCCGTCCCGCCGTCGGCGAGCGCGGTGCGGGCCGCGGTCTCGGCGTCGTCGGCGTCGATCCAGACGGTCGCCGGGTCGAGGCGCAGGAGTCCCCCGTCGGACACCAGGTAGGAGGAGGCGGCGCGGGGGGCCAGTTCGGGTTCGAGGGCGTGCCGGGCGGCGTGCAGGGCGACCCGGAGACTGCCCGCGGCGGCCTGGGCGTCGGCGTCGGGCCAGCAGATCTCCATGGCCTGTTCGCGGTGGAGCCGGTGGCCGGGGACGACGGCGAGCAGCTTCACCAGAGCCCGGGCCCCGGGCCGGGGCCAGCGTTCGGGGAGCGCGGGACCACCGTCACGCGTGGCCCTGAACCCTCCGAAAAGGTGCAGACGCAGCAGCGGAGCACCGGCTTCGCTCCGGGTCGTCCGACGTGCGCTCATGAGGGCGTCACTCTAACCGAGGACGCCGTGGACCCCCTGGGCGCACCAGGGGGTCCACGGTTCGGCCGGTCACTCCGCCCGTGTTCAGGAGAGCTTGTACGTCTTCACCTGGTGGATGCCGTTGTCGGTCACCAGGTAGCCGCCGCCGAACTCCTCGGCCATGCGGTCCATCCCGTTGTCGTCGCTGTTCAGCGACAGCACCTCGTCGACGCCGTCCCCGTCCAGGTCGCCCGCGAAGTGGTTCCGGGCACCCATGAGGGCGCCGATGCTTCCGACCGAGGGCGCCCAGGTGTCCTCGGACTCGAAGATGCTCGGGTCCCAGAGGTACAGGCCGGCCTCGGAACCGGCGACCAGGAGTCGCCGCCCGCCGGGGCCGGTCAGGAAGCCGCCACCGTACGACTGTGGGCTGACACCCTGCTTCGTGTCGTCACCGTTCGCCCGGAAGCGCCGGAACGACGCCGTGCCGCCCTGGTACAGCACCCCGTCCTCGGCGAAGAAGCTGAAGTGCGTCCACAGACCGCCCGAGGTCCAGGTGTGCAGCACCTCGCCGGTGCGGCCGTCGCGGATCTCGAAGTGGTTCTGCGGGCTGAGGGCGTCCGAGTCCCACGTGATGGGTGCGGTGACGGCCCATGTGTAGACGACCGCGTGCCCGTCGGCGTAGGGGATCTCCTCGGAGGCGAAGACGCCCGCGTTGGGGATGACCGTGCGGATGCCGCCGACGGCGGTGTTCGGGGCCTTCGGCGCGTCGGCCCAGCGGGTCCTGCCGTTCCTGGCGTCGAGCCCGACCGCGCCCGTCACGGGCGAGGTCAGGTCGAAGGCGTGGAGGCTCGCGTACGAGGCGTACACCCGTCCGTCGCCCACCGAGGCGTCGGCGAAGCGCACGGCGCCCGCGCTCTTGGGCGCGCTGTACGTCCACAGGGCGCGTCCGTCGCCGCGGTACGCGCGCAGCGCGTCGGTCGGGACGAGGATGTCCAGCGCGGCGTCGCCGTCCAGGTCGGCCAGCTGGGCCGACCTGACGAACTGGCCGCCGCCGTCGATCGTGGCGCGCGTCCTGCCGGTCCTCCCGTCGAGGACGACCGTCGCCGTGTCGGCCGCGACCACGATCTCGGTCCTGCCGTCGCCGTCGACGTCACCGGTCTGGATGTCGTGGACCGCGCCGGGCAGGGTGGCCTGCCACAGCTTCTCCGGCTTGCCGCCGTTCACCAGCGACGGGCCGGAGTAGGCCCACACGCCGTTCGACGAACCGCCCATGACCAGGTCGGTCCTGCCGTCCTTGTTCAGATCCGCGCCCTTGGCGAGGCCGATGTCGCCCCGCAGGGGTGTGACCTGCTCCGCCTTGCCGTTGCCGAGCCTGTACGTCCGGATGTTCTCCGACTGGTCCACCACCCGTACGTGCGTGCCCCGGCCGTCGCTGTAGACGTCCTGGTACATCGGCGCGGCGGCGACGCCCTTCTGCTGCCACGTGACGGTGCCCTTGCCGGAGAACACGGTCAGGGACCCGTAGCGCGAGCCGCCGCGGTTGCCGGCGCCGTCGATCTCGCGGTCGTCCTGGGCGGAGGTGACCAGCATGCCGTCGGCCACCTCCAGTCCCCAGACGCCGGCCCCGTCCTTGCCGTTGGCGGAGTCCCGCTTGATCGTGTTCGACCAGAGCGGTGTGCCCGGGGCGGAGCCGTCGACGACACGGACGGTGGAGGCGTTGATCCACAGGTTCTCGTCGAGCGAGGACTCGGCGACCGCGTACTCGTCACCGGACCTGCCGGTGAGGTCGCCGACCGTCAGGGCGGTGGGGACCACGTTGTCCCGGCCGTCCAGGGTGGCACGGTCACCGGACTTCAGCGTGTAGGCCGCGACCTCGTAGCGCACGGCGTCGGTGGCGTCCGCCTGCTCGATCGCGACGAGCCTCTCGCGGCCTGCGTCCAGGCGCAGTTGACGGCTGTAGAGTGGGCTGTCCGTCTGCCAGGCGACCGAGCCGTCCGTCACGTCGAGGACGAGGGTGCGTCCGCGGGCGGCGACGCCGGTGGCCTTGCGCAGGTTCCAGGAGACGGCGACCCTGCCGTCGCCGAGGTCCTGGATGTCGCCCCAGTTCGCCCGCCGGGCTTCCCCGGTGTCGTACGTCCAGGTCTGCGACGGGGTCAGTCCGCCGTCCGCGGACGAGAAGCGGATTCCGGTCAGGGTGGCCGTGGCGTCGGCCGGGACCTTGGCGTCGCCGCTCATCCGGGGCGCGTCGGCGATGAGGAGCGTGCCGTCGACGATCGTGACCATGGAGGCCCGGTTGAAGAGCTTCGACCAGACCGTCGTACCCGTCCGGCCGTCGAGCACCGTCACGAACGTGCCGGTGCTGAGCGACGAACCCGGAGACGAGAAGGGACGGGGATACGGGTTCGTGCCCACCTGCGCCGAGAAGACGAAGTCCGGGACGCCGTCGCCGCTCAGGTCACCGGCCGCGTAACCGGAGTCCGAGTTGGCGGAGAAGGGCGAGACCGCGTTGTAGCCCATCAGGATCTGTGCCGGGTACGGCTCGACCCGCCACACCTGGAGCGGCTTGACCTGCCAGTCCGTGAAGAGCGAACTGCTGGTGCGGGCCCACACCTCGGCGCCGTCGGCGGTGTGGCGCTGCACGTAACCCATGCTGGTGACCGAGAAGTAGTCGCCCTTGTCGCCGATCGGCACGGTGGCGCCCATGCCGCGCACGCCTTCCAGCGTGGATGTCGCGGTCATCGTGACCTTGGTGGCCGGATCGACGTCGGCGGACGCGTCCAGCCGCGCGCCGTCGGCGGAAGCCGTGTCGGCGGCGCCGCCGGCCGGCTCGGTGTTCGCCTCGGTGGTGTCCTCGGCCTTCTCGTAGGGGTCGAGGGCCACATGGGCGGCCAGGGTCTCGGCCTCGGCGCTGGTCAGCTTCATCGCCGAGCCGCTGTCGTCGGAGGCCAGGGCCTGCGGGGCGGCGGTCAGGCACAGGCCCGCCGCGACCAGGGCGGACGCGAGCCGCGGGGCCCGCCGGGGGTGGTGGGCGGTCATCACTTGGCTCCTCGGGTGAAGCGGACGGCGGTGCCCGCGGTCAGGACCGGCTGGTTGTACGCGTACTGCAGGGCCTCGGCGCCGGACTGGTCCGCGATGCCGACGGTGGCGCCCGCGCCCTTGTCGGCGACCGACCGGTACTGCAGGGTCACGGCCCCGTCGGCCTCGTGGAAGACCACCTCGAAGGTGGAGCGGCCCGAAGTGCCGTTCGCGTAGGCGGCGTCGTTCCAGACGATGGCGAAGGTGCGGCTGCCCGCGGTGCCGTTGACGGCCGTCTGTACGGAGGACTTCCTGTCCACCGTCAGGTCGTCCCACAGCGGGGCGATGACGCCCTTGACACCGTTGACGCCGGTCGTCGGCAGCGCGGTGTTGTTGTAGTCGCCGACCCGGGAGGACAGGAAGTTCACCAGCCCGTCGGTGGTGACGGAGACGGAGGTGTAGGAGACGCCGTAGTGCTGCACGGGGAAGGGCAGCGCGACGGTGGCGGAGTCCTCGTCACCGGACAGGGCGACCTTCTTCGTGCCCGCGATCCACGCGTACGCGGCGGGTGCGCAGGAGTTGCCCGAGCCGTCGGTGCGGTGGGGGAGCCGTACGTTCATCGTCAGGTCCGTGGAGCCGACCTGAGCGGTGCCGGTGTGGACGCCGTTGCACAGGACCGGGGCAGCGGGCTTCACCGTCAGGCGGTAGGAGCCCTCGGCGACCTCGGCGAAGGAGTACCGGCCCTTCGCGTCGGTGGTGACGGCGTCGAGCGGGACGCCGGCGAGCTCGACCCGCGCACCCGTCAGCGCCTTGCCGGTGACGTCGACGACGGTGCCGGAGACCATGTGCGCGGGGACCGCGGTCAGGGCGATGTCCTGCGTGAACGTCTGGCTGTCGGCGAGGACGACGCCGGTCGCCGAGCCGGTCGCGTAGCCGTAGCCGCCGAACGTGAAGGAGTACGTGCCGGCGGGCAGCGGCAGCCGGTAGGCGCCGTCCGTGCCGGTGGTGACCGTACGGGTGGAGCCGGCGGTGTCGGCCGCCGTGACGGTGACGCCGGGCAGCGCCGAGCCGGTGGCCGCGTCCGTGACCGTGCCGGTGACGGTGGCCGCGGTGTGCGGAGCCCTGTCGACGGAGGCGAGGATGTCGAGCTTGCCCTCGCCCCACACGTTGTTCATGCCGGCGGTGCCGCCGCAGTGGGTGTCGTCGACGTCGCGTGCGCCCTCGCCGAGGAGCGCGCGGGTCCCGTCGATGTCGCCGATCAGCGAAGGGGCGGCCGACCACAGCAGGGCCACGGCCCCGGCGACGTGCGGCGTGGCCATCGACGTACCGTTCGAGCTCCGGTACGTCGAGCCCGGCCAGGTGGAGCGGACGTCGACACCGGGCGCGGAGATGTTCGGCTTCGCCGAACCGTCGACCAGCGAGGGCCCGAATCCGGAGAACGAGGCGATCCTGCCGGTGGAGTCGTAGGCGCCGACGCCGTAGGAGGGAGCCTGGGAGCCCGGCGCGTGCGCGGTGGAGCAGGTTCTGCCGTCACCGTCGTTGCCCGCCGCGAACGCCTCGAAGATGCCCGCGGCGTTCCAGGCTTCGACGATGTCCTGGTAGAACGTCGTGTCGCCGCCGCCCCAGGAGTTGTTGACGATGTTCGGCGCGAGGTCCGGGCGCGGGTTCTGCCCGTTGTGGTCGGTCGGCGCGAGAATCCACTGGCCCGCCGCGAGCAGGGACTCGTCGGAACAGGAAGAGGTCTCACAGCCCTTGGCGGCCATCCAGGTGGCGTTCGGCGCCACGCCGATGCCGTTCGCGCCGACCATGGTGCCCATGGTGTGGGTGCCGTGACCGTTGTTGTCGCACGGGACACCGGTGGCGCCGCACTCGCCGGTCGGGTCGTAGAAGTTGTAGTCGTGCGAGAAGGAGCCGTCGCCCTTGTTGCCGCGGTAGTTGGCGACGAGATCGGGGTGGTCGTACTGCACACCGGAGTCGATGTTGGCGATGACGATGCCCTCGCCCCGGTCGTCGTACTGCTTCCAGACGTCGTCGGCGTTGATGTCGGCGACACCCCACTCCGGTGTGCCCTCGGCGGCGGTGCCGTCCGTGGCCGTCCGGGAGGACGAGGTCCTTCCGTCGGCCGCCGCGACGCCGTCGAGGTGGTAGGTCCGCGTCGGGACGATCGAGGCGACGTCGGCGCGTTCCGCCAGCTGGTTCACCAGCTTCTCGTCGCCCGTGACCTTGACGGCGTTGGCGATCCAGAAGTCCTGGTGTCCGATCCTCCTCGTGTCGAGGAAGGAGCGCAGCGCACGCTGACTGGTCTCCGCGTGGGCGCGCAGCTCGCCGTACGCGGCCTCGGCCTTGGCGGCATGCGAGCGCTTCTTCCCGGCGGCGGAGAGGTCCGCCCGGTCCTTGAGCAGGACGAAGAAGGACGCCTGACCGCCGCCGTCCACGGCGTCCAGCACGGTGGCGTCGATCTTCGGGGACGGCGGGGCGGCGGCCGCGGGTGTCGGGGCGGTCAGCAGTGCCGCCGCGGTGAGGGCGGCCGCCGCCAGGACGGCGTGTCGACGCCAGGGGGGTTGGGGCAGGTGCATCGGGGGTTGCTCCTCCAGGAACGCTTCGGGGGAGCCCGACGCTAGGCAGGCGCCGTTACTCGGGCATTACAGCGCCCGGCCCGGGTCCCGGGCGCTCACCGGAACGCGTCGGCGCCCGGGCCGGTGAGCGCCGAAGTCCGGCGCCGCTCCCTCGCCGGACGCACCCGTGAGGGCGGCCGGTGCCACGGGTCCGGCCGTACCGCTCGGGTACGCGACGGCCGGGACCCGTGTGGTCACGTCGCGGGGAGGCCCAGCTCGGCTGCCAGGCGGGCGCGGTGCCAGGCCGGCGGGCCGAAGAGCTGGGCCGAGCCGTGCGCGCGCTTGAAGTAGCGGTGGGCGTCGTGCTCCCAGGTGATGCCGATGCCGCCGTGCAGCTGGATCATCTCGCCCGCCACCGCCGAGAACGCCTCCGAGCAGGCCGACTTGGCCCCGGCCGCGAGGCGGGCCAGGTCCGGGGAGTCGGCGGCCGCCGCGAAGGCGGCGCCGAGCGCGGCCGAACGCGCCGATTCCACCAGGACGTACGCGTCCGCGAGGCGGTGCTTCACCGCCTGGAAGGAGCCGATGGGCCGGCCGAACTGGATCCGCTCCCGGGCGTAGGCGAGCGTGAGCTCCAGGCAGCGCGAGGCGGCTCCGACCTGCTCGGCGGCGAGCGCCGCGCAGGCCAGGTCCAGTGCTCGCGACAGCACCCGGCCGCCGTCACCCTCCGCTCCGACGAGCCGGGCCTCGGCCCCGGTGAGCACCACGCGCGCCTGCGGACGGGTGGAGTCCATCGTCACCGACGCCTCGCGGTGCACGCCCGTGCCGTCCGCGGACACCTCGAAGAGCGAGACTCCCGCTCCCGATCGGGCCGCCACGAGCAGCACCTCGGCCGTCGCACCGTCCAGGACGTGCTCCTTCGCGCCGGTGATCCGCCAGCTCCCGCCGGGCCCCGGGGCGGCCTCGGCCCGCACGGCGGCCGGGTCCCAGGAACCGTGCTCGGCCCAGGCGAGGGCCCCCACCACGGAGCCCGAGGCGAGTCCCGGCAGCAGGCGCGTACGGGCCGTCTCGTCGTCGGCCGTGAGCAGGGCCTGCACCACGAGCACCGCGGAGCCGAGGTAGGGGACGGGACTCAGCTCCCGGCCCAGTTCCTCCATCACCACGCCGACCTCGCGGGCTCCGCACCCCGCCCCGCCGTACTTCTCCGGGACGGCGAGCCCCGCGACCCCGATCTGCCCCGTCAGCGGCCGCCAGGCCGCGTCCCCCGCATGTCGTCCGAGTACGCCCCGCACCGCGGCCCGCAGCTCTTCCTGTTCCTCCGTCAGCCTCACGCTTCTGCTCCTTCTCGTTGTCGGGCCCGGTCCGCGCCGCTCAGCGCGCGAGGACCCGGGCCCGGCAGGCGGCGGGGGTGCCCCAGGCGTCGCGGAGGGGACGGGCCTTGCGGATCCACAGGGCCAGGTCCAGCTCCTCCGTGTAGCCGACGGCCCCGTGGAGCTGCAGGGCCGTGCGGGCCGCCGCGTACGCGGCCTCGCCCGCCGTGACCTTCGCCGCGGCGATCTCGGCGGACGCGTGGTCCGCTGCGCGCGCCAGGGCCAGCGCCGCGGACGCGACCAGGGGCTGAGCGAACTCCAGGGCGATGAGCGTGTCGGCCAGGCGGTGCTTGACCGCCTGGAACGAGCCGATGGGGACGCCGAACTGGGTGCGCTGCCCGACGTACTCGACGGTCCGGTCGAGGAGGGCGCGGCCGAGGCCGAGGGACTGCGCGGCGGTGGCCAGCGCGGCGACATCGGCGGCGTGCGCGGCCGCCGAGGCGACCGCCGGGCCCCGTGCCAGGACGGTGCCGCCGAGCGGACGGGCAAGCCGGCGCGCGGGGTCGGCCGAGGGCTGGACCGGTCCCGCGGCCCGCGCCAGGCGTACGGTGTCGCCCTCGACGAGGAGTACGGCGTCGGCGGCGTCCGGATCCAGGGCGTAGGGGCCGCCGACGGCCGGAAAGCAGAGCGAGACGACGGCCTTCCCGGCGGCGATCTGCGGCAGCCAGGCCGCTGCCCCCGCGTCCCCGAGACGGTCGAGGAGAGCGGCGGCCGCGACGGTCTCCACCAGCGGGCCGGGCACCGCGTGCCGGCCCAGCTCGGTGAAGGCGACGGTCAGTTCGACCGGGAGCGGTCCCAGGCCGTCGTGCCGTTCCGGTACGGCGAGGGCGAAGACTCCGGCTTCCGCGATCCGCGTCCAGAGGGTGCGGCCGAGCGCGGTGTCCCCGGTCGCCCAGGCCCGTACCGCTCCGGGGGTGTCGGCCGCGGTGAGCATGGAGCGCAGGGAGCGGGCGAACTCCCGCTGTTCGTCGTCGAGGAGGAACCGCATCACCGGCGTCCCTTCGGGAGGCCGAGCAGCCGCTCGGCGATGATGTCGCGCTGGATCTCGTTCGTGCCGGCGTAGATGGGGCCGGCGAGGGAGAAGGTGTGGCCCTCGGCCCAACCCCCGTGTGCGGGTGCGTCCTCGGCCTCGTCGGACAGTTCGCCGTACGGTCCGAGGAGGTCGAGGGCGGTCTCGTGGAGCGCGATGTCGAGTTCGGACCAGAAGACCTTGTTGAGGCTCGACTCGGCGCCGATCGTCCCTCCGGCGGCGATCCGGGAGGCGTTGGCGTAGGTGAAGAGGCGGTAGGCGCGGGCGCCGATGACCGCGTCGGCGACCCGGTCGCGCAGGGAGGTGTCGGACGGGTCGGCGTTCTCCCGCCACAGCCCGGTCAGGCGTTCGGCGGCGGCGGTGAAGCGGCCCGGGCTGCGCAGGGTCAGCCCCCGTTCGTTGCCCGCGGTGCTCATCGCGACCCGCCAGCCCTGTCCCGGCTCGCCGATCACGTCCTCGTCGGGCACGAAGACGCCGTCGAGGAAGAGTTCGGCGAAGGCGGGCTTGCCGTCGAGGCGCCCGATGGGCCGTACGGTCACCCCGTCGGCGTCCAGCGGGAACATCAGGTAGGTCAGGCCCTGGTGGGGTCTTCCGGCGGAGGGGTCGCTGCGGAACAGTCCGAAGGCGCGGTCGGCGAAGGCCGCCCGGGACGACCAGGTCTTCTGGCCGCTCACGAGCCAGCCGCCTTCGGTCCGTTCGGCCGTGGAGCGCAGCGAGGCGAGGTCGGAGCCCGATTCCGGCTCGGACCATGCCTGGGCCCAGACGACCTCGCCGCCGGCCATGGCGGGCAGGACGCTGGCGCGCTGTTCGGCGGTGCCGTGCTCGAAGAGGGTGGGGGCCAGCAGGTTGATGCCGTTCTGGCTGACCCGGCCGGGGGCGCCCGCCGCGTAGTACTCCTCCTCGAAGATCAGCCACCGGAGGATCGACGCGCCCCGGCCGCCGTACTCCTCGGGCCAGGAGACCACCGACCAGCGGTCCGCGAACAGGGTCCGCTCCCACTCCCGGTGAGCGGCGAAGCCCTCCTCCGTCTCCAGGGAGGGCAGGGGGGAGCGGGGTACGTGGGCGGCGAGCCAGGCGCGGGCCTCGGCCCGGAAGGCTTCCTCCGCCGCGGAGAAGTCGAGGTCCATCAGGCTCCCGCCTCCTGGGGATAGGGGGGTCGCTCCGCGGAGTGCCGCCGCATCGAGCGAATGTCCATGCCGCCCAGGGCGTCGGGGGCGGTCTCGACGTTGTGCGCGTGCGCCAGGTGGTGCAGCCCGAAGACCGAGTCCATGCCGGTGTGCAGACCTTGCAGGTCCTCGGCCTGGTTGACGGCGCGCTTGGTGAGGGCCAGGCCCATGCGGGGCATCTCGGCGATCCTGGCCGCCAGTTCCATGGTCCGCTCGGTCAGCTCCGCCGTCGGGACGACCCGGTTGACCATGCCGACCTCGTAGGCGCGGCGGGCGCCCATGCGGTCGCCCGTGTACAGGAACTCCTTGGCGATGCGCGGTGGCATCACCCAGGGGTGGGCGAAGTACTCGACGCCGGGGATGCCCATGCGGACCACCGGGTCGGCGAAGAACGCGTCCTCGGCGGCGACGATGAGGTCGCACACCCAGGCGAGCATCAGGCCGCCGGCGACGCAGGCGCCCTGCACGGACGCGACCATCGGTTTGGGCAGTTCGCGCCAGCGCCGGCACATGCCCAGGTAGACCTCGGACTCGCGGGCGAAGCGGCTCTCGGCGCCCCGCTTGTCCGAGTGGTCCCACCAGAGTCCGGCCCTGCGGTCGAACGGCAGGTGGGCGTCCCGCTCGGGGGTGCCTATGTCGTGTCCGGCGGAGAAGTGCTTCCCCGCTCCGGCGAGCACGACGACCTTGACCTCGTCGTCGTCGGCCGCGCGGTAGAAGGCGCGGTCGAGGGCGTAGGTCATCGCGGAGTTCTGGGCGTTGCGGTAGTCGGGCCGGTCCATCGTGACGAAGGCCACCGGGCCTTGGCGTGCGTAGCGGACAGGTTCCGTGGATGCGGTGCGGGCAGCGGACATCCGCCCTCCTTCCCTAACAAGTGTTTGGTAGGTTAACGTACGGCCATGAGCAACGTCGAGGAGTTCCGCAGAGAGGTGCGCGGCTGGCTGCGGACCCATCTCACGGGGGAGTTCGCCGCCCTGCGCGGGCGCGGCGGACCCGGGCGGGAACACGAGGCGCACGCCGAACGCCTCGCCTGGGAACGCCACATGGCCGGCGCGGGGTGGACCTGTGTCGGATGGCCCAAGGAGTACGGAGGCCGGGGCGCCACGCTGGAACAGCAGGTCGCCTTCCACGAGGAGTACGCCCTCGCCGACGCCCCCGCCCGCGTCAGCCACATCGGCGAACAGCTCCTCGGGCCCACCCTCATCGCCTTCGGCACACCCGCCCAGCGCGAGCGCTTCCTCCCGCCGATCGTGGCCGTCGAGGAGCTGTGGTGCCAGGGCTACTCGGAGCCGGACGCGGGTTCGGACCTGGCCAACGTCCGGACCCGCGCCGAGCGGGAGGACGGGGGAGAGTGGGTGGTCACCGGGCAGAAGGTGTGGACCTCACTCGCGCACGAAGCCGACTGGTGCTTCGTCGTCGCCCGCACCGAGCCCGGGTCGACCCGCCACCGGGGCCTGTCCTACCTCCTCGTCCCCCTGGACCAGCCAGGTGTCGAGATCAGGCCGATCGTCCAGCTGACCGGGACCTCGGAGTTCAACGAGGTGTTCTTCGACGGGGCCCGCACCCACGCCTCCCACGTCGTCGGCGACCCCGGCGACGGCTGGCGGGTGGCGATGGCCACCCTCGGCTTCGAGCGGGGCGTGTCCACCCTCGGCCAGCAGGTCGGCTTCCGACGCGAGCTGGAGGCCGTCATCGAGCTGGCCAAGCGCAACGGCGCGGCCGCCGATCCGCTCATCCGCGACCGGATCGCCCGTGCCTGGATCGGCCTGGAGACCATCCGGTGCAACGCCCTTCGCATGCTCGGCGCAGTGGCGTCCGGGGCGCCCGGTCCCGAGGCGTCCATCGGGAAGATCTTCTGGGCCACCTGGCACCGGGAGCTGGGCGAGCTCGCCATGGACGTCTGCGGCGCCGCCGGCATGCTGGCCGCCGGCGAGCCCTACGACCTCACCGACTGGCAGCGGCTGTACCTCTTCTCCCGCTCCGACACCATCTACGCCGGCTCCAACGAGATCCAGCGCAACATCATCGCCGAGCGCGTCCTCGGCCTGCCCAAGGAGGTCCGCCCGTGACCACCCCCCACACACCTCCGGCATACGTGCCGGGCCACGGCCTGCTCGCCGGCCGCACCGCCGTGGTCACCGCCGCCGCGGGGGCGGGCATCGGCGGCGCGACCGCCAGGCGCCTCCTGGAGGAAGGCGCGCGGGTCGTCGTCTCCGACGCCCACGCCCGCAGGCTGACGGAGTCCGAGGCCGAGCTCGCCGCGGAGTTCGGCGCCGACCGCGTCGCCGCCCTGGCCTGCGACGTCACCGACGAGACCCAGGTCGCCGCCCTGTTCGACCTGGCCGTGGAGCGCCACGGACGCCTCGACATCGTCGTCAACAACGCGGGCCTCGGCGGCACCGCCGAACTCGTCGACATGGTCGACGAGCAGTGGGACAAGGTCCTCGACGTCACCCTGAACGGAACGTTCCGCTGCACCCGCGCCGCGCTGCGCCGGATGAAGGACGCCGGCGCCGGGGGAGTCGTCGTCAACAACGCCTCGGTGATCGGCTGGCGCGCCCAGAAGGGGCAGGCCCACTACGCCGCCGCCAAGGCCGGCGTGATGGCCCTCACCCGCTGCGCCGCCCTGGAGGCCGCCGCGTACGGGGTCCGGGTCAACGCCGTCTCCCCGAGCCTGGCCATGCACCCGCACCTGGTGAAGGTCACCTCCGCGGACCTCCTCGCCGAGCTCACCGAACGCGAGGCGTTCGGGCGCTACGCGGAGCCGTGGGAGGTGGCCAACGTGATCGTCTTCCTGGCCAGCGGCTACTCCTCGTACCTCACCGGAGAGGTCCTCTCCGTCAGCAGCCAGCACGCGTGAGCCGAGGCCGGCGGACAGGAGGAGCGCCATGGTGAACCCGGCGCCCGCGCGACGCGAGGCGATCCTCGCCGTCGCGGCCGAGGTGTTCGCCGCCCAGGGGTACAACGCCACCACGGTCCGGGAGATCGCCGACGCGGCGGGCATGCTCGCGGGCAGCCTCTACTACCACTTCGACTCCAAGGACTCGATGCTCGACGAGATCCTCTCGTCCTTCCTGACGGAGCTGTGGGACGGGTACGACGCCGTCCTCGCCGCCGGGCTCGGCCCCCGGGAGACCATCGAGGCCCTCGTCACCGAGTCCTTCCGGGAGATCGACCGGCACCGCGCCGCCGTCGCCATCTTCCAGAAGGAGTCCCGGCACCTCCAGGACCAGCCGCGCTTCGGCTACCTCGTCGACTCGCAGCGCGGGTTCGAGAAGGCCTGGCTGGAGACCCTGGAGCGCGGGGTCGCCGCGGGAGTCTTCCGGGCCGACCTCGACGTCCGGCTCACCTACCGCTTCGTGCGCGACACCGTGTGGGTCGCCGCCTCCTGGTACCGGCCGTCCGGCCGGCACGGCCCGGAGGAGATCGCCCGCCAGTACCTGTCGATGGTGCTGGAGGGCATCGCCCTCCGTACATGACCTGACAAAATAGACATCGTAGAAGGAGCGACCATGGCCGAGGCATACATCGTCGAAGCGGTGCGGACCCCGGTCGGCAGGCGGAACGGCGGGCTGTCCGCCGTCCACCCGGCCGACCTCGGAGCACATGTGCTCAAGGCGCTGATGGAGCGCTCGGGCGCCGACCCGGCCGCCGTCGAGGACGTCGTCCTCGGCTGCCTGGACACCGTCGGCCCGCAGGCCGGCGACATCGCCCGCACCTGCTGGCTCGCCGCCGGACTGCCCGAGGAGGTGCCCGGCGTGACCGTGGACCGGCAGTGCGGCTCCTCCCAGCAGGCCCTGCACTTCGCCGCACAGGGCGTCCTGTCCGGCACCCAGGACCTGGTGGTCGCCGGCGGCGTGCAGAACATGTCGATGATCCCCATCGCCTTCGCCAGCCGCCAGGCCGCCGACCCGCTCGGACTGACCGACGGTCCCTACGCCGGCTCCGAGGGCTGGCGCGCCCGCTACGGCGACCAGCCGGTCAACCAGTTCCACGGCGCCGAGCTCATCGCCGCCAAGTGGGACATCTCCCGACGGGACATGGAGGAGTTCGCCCTGCGCTCGCACCTGCGGGCCGCCCGTGCCATCGACGAGGGCCGCTTCGACCGGGAGATCGTCGCCTACGGCGACGTCACCACCGACGAGGGCCCGCGCCGCGACACCACGCTGGAGAAGATGGCCGCTCTGAAGCCGCTGGTCGAAGGCGGCCGGCTGACCGCCGCGGTCTCCTCGCAGGTCTCCGACGGGGCCTCGGCGATGCTGATCGCCTCGGAGCGCGCCGTACGCGAACACGGACTGACCCCCCGCGCCCGGGTCCACCATCTGTCGGTGCGGGGCGAGGACCCGATCCGCATGCTGTCCGCGCCCATCCCGGCGACGGCGTACGCGCTGAAGAAGGCCGGGATGACGCTCGACGACATCGACCTGGTGGAGATCAACGAGGCGTTCGCGTCGGTCGTCCTCGCCTGGCTGAAGGAGACCGGCGCCGACCCGGAGAAGGTCAACGTCAACGGCGGCGCCATCGCCCTCGGTCACCCGCTCGGTGCGACCGGCACCAAGCTGACGACCACGCTGCTGCACGAACTGGAGCGCACCGGCGGCCGCTTCGGCCTGCAGACGATGTGCGAGGGCGGCGGCCAGGCGAACGTGACGATCATCGAGCGTCTCTGACGCTCCGGGGGCCACCGGCAGCTGCCGCCCTCCGGCACTCCCCGCCCTCCGGCACTCCCCGCCCTCCGGCACTCCCCGCGCTCCTGCGCTCGCCTCGGTCGTCCGCCCCCGACTCCGAGGTGCGCGACGTCGTGCGATTCGGGTGATCGCGCGCCCGTGGTGCACCATGTCGAGGGCCCCAACGGCGGGGCCGGGACCGGAGGAGGCATGCATGCTGGAGTGGAGACCGATGGGGGGAGGGCCCCGTCCCGTCCCCGGCCCGGCCGCCACACCGTCGGTCTGGGCCGTCACGTCGGCCGGAGCCCTGGCCCTGGTCACCGCCTTCAACCTCCTCGACCACCAGGGCGACCCGACCCTCGATCTCATCGCCCTGTCGGTGATCGCCGCGCTCGTGAGCACGGGAGCCCGCCTCACCGCCGCACCCGGCACCGCCCTGCTGTGCTGGGTCATTCTCAACGGCTTCGCCATCCCGCCCATGGGCCGGCTCTCCTGGACGGCACCGCACGATGCCGGACGCCTCGCCTGCCTGTTCGCGGCGGCCGTCATCGGGACGGCCGCCGCCCGCCTCGCCCACGCCCGCGCCGCCTACCGCAGACTCACGCCGTGAGCGCTGCGGCGCGCCGACCGTCCGTGACGGCGCGGCGTCGGGCGTGGCGGTTCAGCCCGCCGCAGGCAGGGCGTCGAGGGTGGCGCGTGCCTCGGCCATCAGGCGGTCGACGAGTTCGGCGCAGGACGGCAGATCCTCGATCACCCCGGCGACCTGCCCCGAGGCCATCACCCCGAGATCGGTGCGGCCGTCCACCATGGACGCCTTGAGCATCACGGGGGTGTTGGCGGCCAGCAGGATCTGACTCCACGTCAGATCCTTGCCGTGCTTCATCGCCAGACCGTCGCGGACCATCTCCGCCCAGGTCATGCCGGACTCGCGGCGGAACGCCGCGGCATGCCGCACCGCCCGCAGCAGCGAGGCCGCGCGGCCCGAGCGCTCCAGCGCGTCGACCAGCTCCGTGCGCAGCATCCGGTGCGGGAGTCCGTCCACCTTCGTGGTGACGGTGACGTCCTTCACCGTCGCGGCGAGGTAGCGGGCCTGCACCGTGTCGGGGACCGTGCTGTCGGAGGTGAGCAGGAAGCGCGTGCCCATGGCGATCCCGGCCGCGCCGTAGGCCAGGGCCGCGACCAGACCCCGCCCGTCGTGGAAGCCGCCGGCCGCGACGACCGGGATGTCCACGGCGTCCACGACCTGCGGCAGCAGAACGGTGGTGGCGACGCTGCCGGTGTGGCCGCCGCCCTCGCCGCCCTGCACGATCACCGCGTCGGCGCCCCAGGCGGCGACCTTCTCGGCGTGCCGTCTGGCGCCGACGGAGGGGATGACGACGACCCCCGCCTCCTTGAGCCGCTCGATCAGCTCGCGGGACGGGGCCAGCGCGAACGAGGCCACCCTCACCCCCTCGTCGATGATGATCCGCACGCGCTGCGCCGCGTCCCCGGCGTCCGCACGCAGATTCACGCCGAACGGCGCGTCCGTACGGGACCTGACCTCGCGCACCGCGGAGCGGAGCTGTTCGACGGTCATCGTCGCCGAGGCCAGGATTCCGAGCGCCCCGGCGTTGGCGGTCGCGGAGACCAGACGGGGACCGGCCACCCACCCCATGCCGGTCTGGACGACGGGGTGGCGCACCCCGACCAACTCGGTGAGCGCGGTGGGGATGGTGATGTCGCTCATGAGCGGACCTCGCGGTCGCGCAGCCCCTTCGGATCGATCTCCTCACGGATCAGTCGCAGTTCCTCGGCGGTGGGCTCGCGGGTGTACGGCACGTCGTCGGGGACGGTCAGCGCGAAGCCGGTCGCCTCCGTGACCTGTTCGACGGTGACGCCGGGGTGGAGCGAGCGCAGGCGCATGGTGCGGTCCGGGGTCTCGAAGTCGAAGACGCCCAGGTCGCTGATGACATCCGGGAGACGGTGGTAGCGCGTCGCGGAGGGGCCGGCCGCCGCGGCCCGGTCGTAGCCGACGCCGCAGACCATGTCGACCCGCTCGACGAAGACACGCGTCGAGTGCTTGGGGACCCAGTAACTGGTCGGGTTGTTCAGGGTGTTGACGGGAGCCCCCCGCACGCCGAGGAGCTGTCGCGTCGGCCGCTCCCACTCGCCGATGCAGCTGATGTTCTGGTTGCCGTACCGGTCGAGCTGGCTCGCGCCCATCATCACGTGCCGACGGCCGGTGGCGACCAGGGCCAGGTGCTGTCGGTACGGGAGCCAGCCCTCCACGACCCGGGGAGCGCCGCCGACGGCGGGCACGTCGCCGATGAGGAGCGCCTCGCCGTCGGTGAGCAGCAGGTCGGGGGAGAAGGTGAGTTTCGCGAGCCGGGCGCCGATCATCGGGACGGTGCCCATCGGGCTGGCCAGGACCTCTCCCGCGTCACGCCATGCCTCGGCACAGGCGACGACGCAGTACTCGGCCCGCGTCGCCGTCAGGGTCGTGTCGGTGCCGCTCATGCTTCCTCCTCGTGGAACGCCGCGACCGCGGCCTGGTAGGCGTCCTCGTCGCCGGACAGGAACCGGGCGGTGAAGGACCGCCACGCCTCCGGGTCCCGGGCCGCGGCGACGTAGGCGCGCTGGAAGGTCTCGTCCCGGTCGTGGTCGGGGGCGCAGGAGGTGAAGTGCGCGCCGTTCGGGGTCTCGACGACACCGTCGACGAAGGCGCGCTTGACCAGCAGCGACTGCGGTCCCGCGTCCTTGAGCAGCTCCGAGGTCTCCACGATCCGCTCGCAGGAGACGTACGCGCTGTCGGCGGCCTCGCAGAACAGGTCGTCGAAGTAGGGATCGGCACCCAGGTACTGGCCGTTGCCGTGCGCGTCGGCACGGTTGAGGTGGACCAGCGCGGCGTCGAGGCGCAACGCGGGGACGGCGACGAGCTCCTCGCGGTCCCCGTACGGGGAGGTGACCGTCCGCAGCGACGGATTGACGGTCATCACGTCCGAGGCGAGCCCGGCCCGGATGGGCATGAAGGGCAGCCGGTGCACGGCGGCGGTCAGGCCCCACATGACCATGGCCTCGTCCAGCTCCACCAGCTCGAAGGCGCCGCGCTGCCGGGCCGCGCCGAAGTGCGGCTCCAGCGGGACGGAGTCGAGCGTGGCGAAGGCCGCGACGAGCTTGCGGATCTTTCCGGCGGCGGCCAGCAGCCCGACGTCCGGGCCGCCGTACGAGACCACCGTCAGATCGGTGACGTCGGACCGCAGCAGGGCCCGTACCAGTGCCATCGGCTTGCGCCGGGACCCCCATCCGCCGATGCCGATCGTCATCCCGCTCCGGAGCCTGCCGACGACCTCGTCGGCGGTCATCGTCTTGTCCCTGCTCACGACTGCTCCTTGTCCGTGTCGAGGGCGGCGCGCCCGCCGGCCGCGCCGTCCTTGCCGAAGGTGTCGCGGACCCGGTCGGCGACACCGCTGAGGTTGGCCTCGAAGGTGAATCCCTGCTCGAAGCGGTAGCTCCGACGGACGTCGACCGGATCGATCCCGTTGATCGCGGCCTTGGCGAGCCGGATCAGCTGCCCGTCCTTGGCGGCGATCTCGCGGGCCAGTTCCAGCGCCGCGTCGAGCAGCCGCTCGCGCGGGACGACCCGCCACACCGAGCCGTGCCGGTGCAACTCCTCGGCGGTGACGGTGCGCGAGGTGTAGTACAGGGCCCGCATCAGCTGCTGGGGGACCAGCCTGGCCAGGTGGGTGGCCGCGCCGAGCGCCCCCCGGTCCAGCTCGGGCAGGCCGAAGGTCGCGTCCTCGGAGGCGACGATCGCGTCGGCGTTGCCGACCAGGCCGATGCCGCCGCCGAGGCAGAAGCCGTGCACGGCGGCGATCACCGGCACCTCGCAGTCGTAGACCGCGGCGAAGGCCTCGTAGCAGCCCCGGTTGGCGCCGATGAGGGCATCGTGCCCGGTCGCGCGCTGGATCTCCTTGATGTCGACGCCGGCGTTGAAGCCGCGGCCCTCGGCGGTGAGCACGACGCAGCGCACCTCGGGGTCGGCGCCCGCGGCCCGTACCGCGGCGGCGAGGTCGTACCAGCCCTGTACGGGGAGGGCGTTGACGGGTGGGAAACCGACGGTGACGACGGCGACGCCGTCGTCCGGGGCGGAGGTGGAGACACCCATGAGCAGATCAGCTACCTTTCCACCAAACGTTTGTTAGGTGGAAGATAGCAGCGGTTCGCACGCTGCGGGAGGTGTCCATTGGCAGTCACCATCGATCTGTCGGGCTCCGTCGCCGTCGTCACCGGCGGCACACGGGGCGTCGGCGCCGGGATCACCAGGGCTCTGCTCGAAGCCGGCGCGGAGGTCGTGACCTGCGCCCGCAGGCCCCCCGACCAGCCCGTCGAGGCAGCAGGCCGCACGGCCGGATTCCTCCCCGTCGACCTGCGCGACCCGGCGGCCGTCACGGACCTCTTCGACCGGGTGCGAGCCGACCACGGGCGGCTGGACGTCCTGGTCAACAACGCCGGAGGCACCCCGTTCCGGCTGCTCGGCGACGGAGAGGCCGAACGGCACGCCCGGGTCCTGGAGCTGAACCTGATCGCCCCGCTGACCGCCTCCCTCGCCGCGTACGAGGTGATGCGCCATCAGGAGGGGGGAGGGGTCGTCATCATGGTCGGCAGCGTCAGCGGCACCCGCCCCTCACCCGGCAGCGCCGCGTACGGAGCCGCCAAGGCGGGCCTGGAGAACCTCGCCCGGTCCATGGCGGTGGAATGGGCGCCGCGGGTGCGGGTCAACACGCTCGTCCTCGGCATGGTGCGCACCGAACTCTCCCACCTGCACTACGGGGACGAGGACGGCATCGCCGCCGTCGGACGCACCGTCCCGCTCGGCCGGCTCGCCGAGCCCTCCGACATCGGCGACGCCTGCGTCTTCCTCGCCTCCGACCGCGCCGCCTACATCAGCGGCGCCAGCCTTCCCGTGCACGGGGGCGGGGAACGCCCCGCGTTCCTCGACGCGGCGACGGCGAACCACTGACGACCCACTCATCGCTCGACGAAAGGAATCGACCATGACAGGACTGTGCGACGGACGGGTAGTGATCGTCACCGGCGCGGGCCGAGGTCTCGGCCGGGCACACGCGCTCGCCTTCGCCGCTGAGGGAGCCAAGGTCGTCGTGAACGACCTCGGAGTCGGCCTGGACGGGACCGGAGGAGGCGGAGGACCCGCCCAGCAGGTCGTCGACGAGATCACGGCGGCCGGGGGAGAGGCGGTCGCCCACGGCGGCGACATCGCGACGACGGCCGGCGCCGAGTCGCTCGTGGCCACGGCGCTCGACGCCTTCGGCCGCCTGGACACCCTGGTCAACAACGCCGGCTTCCTGCGCGACCGCATGCTCGTCAACCTCGACGAGGACGACTGGGACGCCGTCATGCGCGTCCACCTCAAGGGCCACTTCCTTCCCCTCAGGCATGCCCTCGCGCACTGGCGGACGGAGGCCAAGGCCGGCCGCACGCCCGAGGCGCGCGTGGTCAACACCAGCTCCGGCGCGGGCCTGCTGGGCAGCGTCGGCCAGGGCAACTACGCCGCCGCCAAGGCGGGGATCGTCGGCCTGACGCAGGTCGCCTCCGCCGAGGCGGCCCGCTACGGCGTCCAGGTCAACGCGATCGCCCCCGCCGCCCGCACCCGGATGACCGAGCGGACCTTCGCCGAGACCATGGCCGCCCCCGAAGGGGCCGGCTTCGACGCGATGGCCCCGGAGAACGTCTCCCCCCTCGTCGTCTGGCTGGGCTCAGCCGCCTCGGTCGGGGTCACGGGACGCGTCTTCGAGGCCGAGGCCGGCCGCATCACCGTCATGGAGGGCTGGCGCCCCGGCCCGACGGCGGACAAGGGGGCCCGCTGGACCCCGGCGGAGGCCGGGGAGACGGCACTGAAGCTGCTCGCGGAGTCCGAGCCGCCGCAGCCGGTGTACGGGGCCCGCTGACCCGTCCCGCGCACCCCGCGCCCCCACCCCCGTGTCGCGGGGGTGGGGGCGCGCCGGTTTCGGGGTGACCACCCGGGCACGGCCCGGCGGCATCGCCGCGGCCCCCGCCTCGCGACGGGCCCCCGGCGGCGTTTCCCGCTCACCGGGAACGGGCGCTCCCCGGGGTCACCGGCACCGGCCTAGCCTCGCCGGACAGCCCCGACCCCCCGCAGGAGGGACCCGCCATGCTCACGGACCGCCAGAGAGACGAGGCGGCCGAGCTGTTGCGCTCCGCCGAACACGGTGTCACGCCGATCGCCCCGCTGACCGAGGCGTTCCCCGGCATCGGAACCGAGGACGCGTACGAGATCCAGCTCGTCAACGTCCGGCACCGTCTCGCCGCCGGGGCGCGGGTGCACGGACACAAGGTCGGCCTCTCGTCGCCGGTCATGCAGCGGATGATGGGCGTCGACGAACCGGACTACGGCCATCTGCTCCACGACATGGAGCTGCGGCCCGAGGTACCCGTCCCCGTCGCCCGCTACTGCCACCCGCGCGTCGAGGTCGAGGTCGGCTTCGTCCTCGGCGACGACCTGCCGGGCGAGACCTGCACCCCGGCGGACGTCCTCGCCGCCACCGAGCGCGTCGTGCCCGCACTGGAGCTGATCGACAGCAGGATCCGCGACTGGCGGATCACCATCGCCGACACCATCGCGGACAACGCCTCCTCCGCCGGATACGTCATCGGGGAGGGCCGGGACCCCCGCGAGCTCGACCTCACGGCGATCGACGCCCGGCTGACCGGCGACGGCGAACTCCTCGCCGAGGGGCGCAGCGACGCCGTGCTCGGTGATCCGGCCGTCTCCGTCGCCTGGCTCGCCCGTACCGTCGCCCGCTTCGGCGTGCCCCTGAAGAAGGGACACGTGGTGCTGCCCGGCTCGTGCACCCGGGCCGTCGACGTCAGGGCAGGGGCCACCTTCACCGCCGAGTTCACCGGTCTGGGCTCGGTCTCCCTCTCGTTCATCTGAGGTGATGATGACCATCAGGACCAAGGCGACCGCCGCCATCGTCGGATCCGGCAACATCGGGACCGACCTGCTCCACAAACTCCAGCGCTCCGCGTACGTCGAGCCCCGCTGGATGATCGGCGTGGACCCCGACAGCGAGGGTCTCGCCCGCGCCGCCCGAGCGGGCCTGGAGGCCAGCCACGAAGGAGTCGACTGGCTGCTCGCGCAGGACGAGAAGCCCGACATCGTCTTCGAGGCCACCAGCGCCCACGTCCACCGGGCCAACGCCCCGCGCTACGCCGAACTCGGCATCAAGGCCGTCGACCTGACTCCCGCCGCGGTCGGCCCCGCCGTCGTCCCGCCGGCCAACCTCCATGAACACCTCGACCGGCCCAACGTCAACATGATCACCTGCGGCGGACAGGCCACCATCCCCATGGTGTACGCGGTCTCGCGCGTCGTCCCCGTGCCGTACGCGGAGATCGTCGCCTCGGTGGCCTCCGTGTCGGCGGGCCCCGGCACCCGCGCGAACATCGACGAGTTCACCCGCACCACCTCGCGCGGCATCGAGACCATCGGCGGCGCCGAGCGCGGCAAGGCGATCATCATCCTCAACCCGGCCGAGCCGCCCGTCATCATGCGCGACACCGTCTTCTGCGCCGTTCCCGAGGACGCGGACCGGGCCGCCATCGCCCTCTCCGTCAAGGAGACCGCGGACCAGGTCGCCGCCTACGTGCCCGGCTACCGGCTGCGCGCCGAACCGCAGTTCGACGATCCGAGCCCCGAGAACGGCGGGATGGCGCGCGTCGCGATCTTCCTGGAGGTGGAGGGCGCGGGCGACTACCTCCCGCCCTACGCCGGAAACCTCGACATCATGACCGCCGCCGCCACCAAGGTCGGCGAGGAGTTCGCCAAGGCGCTCCTCGCCCCGGGCGCGTAAGGAGCACACCCATGCCCTACTCGGACACCCTCGACATCCGCGTCACCGACTCCTCGCTGCGGGACGGCTCGCACGCCACACGGCACCAGTTCACCGCCGACGACGTACAATCCGTCGTCGCCGCCCTCGACTCCGCCGGCGTCCCGGTGATCGAGGTGACGCACGGCGACGGCCTCGGCGGCTCCTCGTTCAACTACGGCTTCTCCAGGACGCCCGAACAGGAACTGATCAAGGTCGCCGTGGACACCGCGCGGCGGGCGCGGATCGCCTTCCTCATGCTCCCCGGACTCGGCGTCAAGGACGACATCAGGGCCGCCCACGGCAACGGCGCGAGCATCTGCCGCATCGCCACCCACTGCACCGAGGCCGACATCGCCGACCAGCACTTCGGGCTCGCCCGGGAGATGGGTCTGGAGACCGTCGGCTTCCTGATGATGGCCCACTCCACGACACCCGAGAAGCTGGCCCGGCAGGGCCGCGTCATGGCGGACGCCGGCTGCCAGTGCGTGTACGTGGTCGACTCCGCCGGCGCCATGGTCATGGACGACGTCACCGCCCGGGTCGAGGCCCTGGTGACCGAGCTCGGCGCGGACGCCCAGGTCGGCTTCCACGGACACGAGAACCTCGCTCTGGGCACCGGCAACTCCATCGCCGCCATCAAGGCCGGGGCCCTGCAGATCGACGGCTCCACCCGCCGACTCGGCGCCGGCGCCGGCAACACCGCCGTGGAGGCCCTGGTCGCCGTCTGCGCCAAGATGGGCATCCGTACCGGCATCGACGTGCTGAAGATCATCGATGCTGCCGAGGACGTGGTCCGCCCGGTCATGGACGACGAGTGCCGACTCGACCGGCTCGCCCTCCTGATGGGCCACGCCGGCGTCTACTCCAGCTTCCTCAAGCACGCCTACCGGCAGGCCGAGCGCTACGGCGTCTCCGGCGCCGAGATCCTCCTGCGCGCGGGCGAACGCCGCCTGGTCGGCGGCCAGGAGGACCAGCTCATCGACATCGCCGTGGAACTCGCCGCACAGAACTGAACCCACAGAAAGAGGAGGGACGAGATGACTGCTCTCAACGACGAGGTCAGGGTCATCGAGACGGGCAGGCCGCCGGCGCGCTTCGCCCGCGGCTGGCACTGCCTCGGCCTCGCCGACGGCTTCAAGGACGGGAAGCCGCACGAGATCGAAGCCTTCGGCACCAAGCTGGTGGTCTTCCAGGGGCAGGACGACGGGCAACTGCACGTCCTGAACGCCTACTGCCCGCACATGGGCGGCAACCTCGCCCAGGGCAGCGTCAAGGGCGACACCGTCGCCTGCCCGTTCCACGACTGGCGCTGGTCGGGCAACGGCCGCTGTGCCGGCGTCCCCTACGCCCGCCGGGTCCCGCCCCGCGCCAGGACCCGCGCCTGGATCTCCCTGGAGCGGAACAGGCAGCTCTTCGTCTGGAACGACCCCGAGGGCAACCCGCCGCCCCCCGAGGTCACCGTCCCCGAGATCGCCGGCGTCCACGGCCCGGACGCCGACCAGTGGAGCGACTGGACCTGGAAGACCCTCCGGGTCGAAGGCGCCAACTGCCGCGAGATCGTGGACAACGTCGTCGACATGGCGCACTTCTACTACGTCCACTACGCCTTCCCGGAGTACTTCAAGAACGTCTTCGAGGGCCACGTCGCCACCCAGTACATGGAGAGCAGCCCGCGCGGAGACATGGAGCTGGGCACCCTGAGCTCCGGCCGCCTGCGGTCCGACGCCTCCTACTACGGCCCCTCCTACATGATCGACCACCTCTACAGCGACGTCGGCGGCGGCGCCGAGATGGAGATCGTCCTGATCAACTGCCACTACCCGATCGACGCCGACAGCTTCCTGCTCCAGTACGGAGCGATCGTGAGGCGGCTGCCCGGGATGACGGACGAGCAGGCCGCCGACGCCGCACGGCTCACCGCCGAGGGCGCCACCGTCGGCTTCGAGCAGGACGTGGAGATCTGGCGGAACAAGACCCGCATCGACAACCCCCTGCTCACCGAGGAGGACGGTCCGGTCTACCAACTGCGGCGCTGGTACGAGCAGTTCTACGTCGATGTCGCCGACGTCAAGGACGAGATGACCCGCCGCTTCGAGTTCGAGATCGACACCCAGCGCGCCAACACGGCATGGCGCGCGGAGGTCGAGGAGAACCTGGCCCGCCGCGCGGCGGAGACGGAAGTCGGAGCCTGACATGCGAGCGGTGGAGTGCGCGACCTGCGGCAACCAGGTCCTGTGCGAGAAGTTCAGCATCGCCCACACCTCCGTGCAGTGGACCGCGGACGCGGCCGTCGCCTGCGCGGAGTTCCGGGACCGGGTGGCACAGGGCGGGACCACCGCCCGGATGCGGACCTGCAGGGCCCTGCGGGCGAGCATCGACCGCGCGGTCGAGGACGGAACCCTGAGGGTCGGCACCCTGGAGTCCGCGACCCTGGGGTCGGGACCGCTCTCCGGAACACCGGAGGACGCCGATGCCTGAGCCCACGACCGGGGTCCGCACCCACCGGCTGCGCGTCGTCGAGGTCATCGCCGAGACGGCCGACGCGCGCTCCCTGGTGCTCCAGGCGCCACCGGAGAGCGCGGACCGCTTCACGTACCGCCCCGGGCAGTTCCTCACCCTCAAGCTGCCCGGGGCGGACGGCGGGCCGGCCGCCCGCTGCTACTCCCTGGCCAGCTCACCGCATACCGGCGAGCCCTTGAAGATCACCGTCAAACGGGTCGCCGGCGGACACGGCTCCAACTGGGTCTGCGACCACCTGGCGGCGGGGGACGCGCTGGAGGTGCTGCCTCCGGCCGGCACCTTCACCCCGGCCTCCCTCGACGGCGACCTGCTGCTCGTCGCCGGAGGGAGCGGGATCACCCCGGTCCTCTCGATCGCCAAGTCGGCCCTTGCCGCGGGCCGGGGCAGGGTGACGCTGTTCTACGCCAACCGCGACGAGTCCTCGGTCGTCTTCCGCGACGAACTGCGGATGCTGGCCCAGGTCCACCCGGACCGGCTGCTCGTCGTCCACTGGCTGGAGTCGCTCCAGGGCCTGCCCGCCGAGGACCTGCTGACCGCCGCACTCGCTCCCTACGCCGACCGCGAGGCGTTCGTCTGCGGTCCGCAGCCGCTCATGGACGCCGTCGAACAGGCCCTGCGCACCCTGGGCGCGCCCGGCGACCGGATCCACCGGGAACGGTTCTTCTCCCTCGGCGCCGACGTCTTCGACGCCCCGGCGGTGCCGTCGTCCACGGAGACCGGGGACGACGCCACGGCCGAGGTCGAGCTCGACGGCGAGACCCACACGGTGGCCTGGCCGCCGACGGCACCACTGCTCGACGCGCTCCTGGCCGCGGGCGTGGACGCCCCGTACTCCTGCCGCGAGGGAGCCTGCAGCGCCTGCGCCTGCCGGGTCGTGACGGGCGAGGTCACCATGCTCCGCAACGACGTCCTGGACGACCAGGACATCGCCGAGGGATACGTCCTGGCATGCCAGACCCTCCCCCTCAGCGACCGGGTCGAGATCACCTACACCTGACGAGGAACCCATCATGTCCCGAACCTGCCTGGTCACCGGAGCCGCCTCCGGCATCGGCGAAGCCACCGCGGCCCTCCTGGCGCGGCGGGGCCACACCGTCATCCGCGCCGACCTCCACGAGGGCGACATCCGCGCCGACCTGTCCACGGCCGAAGGCCGGGCCGAACTCGTCGCCCGGGCCGGGGAGCTGACCGGCGCCCGCCTCGACGCCGTCGTCTCCTGCGCGGGCGTCGCGCACTTCGACCCGCTCACCATCAAGGTCAACCACTTCGGCGCCGTGGCCACGCTCGACGGGCTGCGGCCCCTGCTCGCCGCCGGCACCGCGCCACGGGCCGTGGTCGTCGGATCGATCGACTCCGTGCACCCGACGGACCCCGCGATCGTGGACGCCGCGCTCGCCGGCGACGAGGCGGCGGCGGAAGCCGCCGCCCGGGCCGCGGTCGACCGCGGCGAGGGACACCTCGTCTACTCCTCCTCCAAGGCGGCGATCTCCCGATGGGTCCGGCGGGCCGCCGCCACCGACGACTGGGCGGGCGCGGGCGTGCCGCTCAACGCGGTGGCCCCCGGCGTGGTCGTCACGCCCCTGACCCGGCCCCTGCTCGACGACCCGGAGACGCGGGCCCTCGTCGAGCGGAGCGTGCCCATGCCGCTGCACGGCCACGCCCGCCCCGAGCAGATCGCCCCGCTCATCGCGTGGCTGGCCTCGCCCGAGAACACGCTCGTGACCGGTCAGGTCGTCTTCGCCGACGGGGGCGCCGACGCGGTCCTGCGCGGCGACCGCACCTGGTGACCGACGGCACGAGGCCGGACACCCGGCGACGCACCCGCACCAGCACCCCGTACGGAGGAGACCGTCATGACGTCCCGTTCGCTCGAACGCTCCACCGTGCTCGCGGCCACGCCCGACGCCGTGTGGGCGGCCATCGGTGACTTCGGCGCTCCCGCCGGCTGGCACCCGCACCTGCCGCCGTGCACCCTGGAGGACGGGGGCGACCCCGAAGTCCCCGGCACCGTACGGGTCTTCACGCTCGACGGCAGGACCGTCGCCAGGGAGCGCCTGCTCCACAGCGACGCGGGCTCCCGCTCGTACCGCTACACCCTCCTCGACCCGGTCGTGCTCCCGGTCCACGACTACGTCGCGACGCTCGCGGTGCGTCCTCACCCCGAGGGGGCCGAGGTGACCTGGTCGGCCGCCTACCGGAGCGCGGACGACGTGGTGCCGCGGGTCGAGGCCCTCTTCGGGGACGGCACCTACGACACCGGCCTCGCCGCCCTGCGGGCTCGTTTCACATCCAGTCGCTGACGCGGAGCCAGGCCATCATGTTGTCCATCGAAGGCTGCGGAGCCTCCGGAGCCGCGCCCGCACCGACCGTCTGAGCCCGCTTCTCCGACTGCCGCCCCGGACCGAACAGCGACTGCCACACCGACCGTGCGCAGCCGCGCACGGCCGGGGCGAGCCGTTCCATCTCGCGGTGGACACCATGGCCGCAGACGGAGATCGCGGCGACGGCCCGGCCCGCGCCCCGCAAAGGGGCGGCGACGCAGAAGACGCCCCGGTATCCCTCCTCGTGGTCGAAGGCGACACCCCGTTCCCTCGTCGACGCCAGCTCCCGGCGGAAGGTCTCGGGGCGGGTGATGGTCCGCGGCGTACGCGGCCGCAGCCCGTCCCGTATCACCTGCTCCACCAGAGGGGCGTCGCTGAAGGCCAGGATCGCCTTGCCCGACGCGGTGCAGTAGGCCGGCTGCCGCCCGCCCGTCCGCGACGGCACACCGGAGTCGTCCGATCCGCCGATCCGCTCCAGATAGACCACCTCGGAGCCGTCGAGCACGGTCAGGTGCACCAGATGCCCGGTGGACTCGTGCAGCGCGTGCAGATGCGGCAGTGCCGCCCTGCGCAGCCTGTTGTGGTGCGAGGCCATGGCACCCAGCTCCAGCATGCCCATGCCCAGCCGGTAGTCACGCCCCTCGCGCTCCAGCCAGCGGAGCTGCACCAGCTGATCGAGGATGCGGTGCGCCGAGGACCTGCGGATGCCCGAGCGCTGCACGACCTCGGTGAGCGTCAGCCGGGGCCCCGCGCTCTCGAAGGCGCTCAACACCTTCGCCGCCTTCTCCAGCAGGGACAGAGGCGGCATCCCGGCCTCGACAGCCTCGGCGGCACGGGTCGTCATCGGCACCTCCCACACGGACAGCCCGGCCGACTGACGCCGGTCGGGTCCGTAATCTCCGGTATTGCGTGGAGATTGCCAGAGGATGACAGGCGGTGGGAAGAGGGAGTTCCGTCTCGGAACAGTAACGCGTAGGTTCCCTCTCGTCATGGCACGACGAGACCGGAATCCGGGAGGGACGCCCATGCGCGACGACGACGTCCTCGGGGCGGTCCGTGCCCTCGCCCCCGCCCTGCGCGAGCGGGCGGCCGAGGCCGAGGCGCTGCGGCGCCTTCCCGACGCCACCGTGAAGGAGCTGGCGGACGCCGGCTTCTTCCGGCTCCTCCAGCCCAGGGCGTACGGCGGACTCGCCGCCGATCCGGCCGTCTTCTACACGGCCGTCCACGAGATCGCCAAAGCCTGCGGCTCCACCGGCTGGGCGGCCTCCGTCCTCGGCGTCCACCCCTGGTACGTCGCCCAGCTCGACCCCCGGGCCCAGGACGAGGTCTGGGGAGCGGACGGCACCGCCCGGATCTGCTCCTCCCACGCCCCCACCGGGGAGGTCGCGCACGCCGACGGCGGCTTCCGGCTCTCCGGCCGGTGGCACTTCTCCGCGGGCTGCGACCACGCGCAGTGGGCCCTGCTCGGCGGCCTCGTCGCCGACGGCGACGGCAGGCCGGTCGACATGCGGACCTTCCTGGTGCCGCGCGCCGACTACCGCGTCGACGACGTCTGGGACACCGTCGGCCTGCGGGGCAGCGGCAGCAACGACATCGTCGTCGAGGACGCCTTCGTCCCCGCCCACCGGACGCTCGGCTACGGCCCGGTCACCACACTGCGCTGTCCCGGGCACGAGCTCAACCCCGAGCCGCTGTACCGGCTGCCGTACGCCGCCGTCTTCACCACCGCCGTCTCGACCGCGATGGTCGGGATCGCCGAGGGCGCCTACGAGGACCACCTCGCCGCCGCCCGCGAGAGCGTGCGGGCGTCCCCGGGCCGACGCGCCGCCGAGGACCCCTTCGCCCAGGTGCGCCTCGCCCGCGCCGCCGGCGACATCGACGCCGCCCGCCTGCAGCTCGGCCGCAACATGGCCGAGCTGTACACGACCGCGCGCGGGGGAGCGGAGATCCCGACCGAACTGCGCGCCCGCACCCGCCGGGACCAGGCCCTCGCCACCGAACGCGCCCTCAGCGCCGTCGACCTGCTCATGGAGAACTCCGGCCGCGGGCCGCTGCGGGCCGGCGCCGACGTCCTGCAGCGCGCCTGGCGAGACCTGCAGACCGGCCGCGGCCAAGCGGCCAACGACATCGACCGGGCGCTGGTCCTCTACGCCAAGGACGCCCTCGGCATGGACGTCCACGACCCCATGCTCTGAGCCGGACACCGCTCCCGGGCGGGGTTCCCGCTCAGTGGGAGCAGCGCATTTCACCGCCGTTCGGCACGCCGTACGGTCCTGGCATTCCCCCACCACGACCCGAAAGGGGATGCCCCATGGCCGATGACGTCCTGGCAGCGATCCGAGAGTTGGCCCCCGCCCTGCGCGAGCGGGCGGCCGAGGCCGAGACGCTGCGCCGGGTGCCCGACACCTCCGTCAAGGAGATCGAGGACACCGGCTTCTTCCAGCTGCTCCAGCCCAAGGCGTTCGGCGGCAGCGCGGCCGACCCGGTGCTCTTCTACACGGCGGTCAAGGAGATCGCGAAGGCGTGCGGCTCGACCGGCTGGGTCGCCTCCGTGGTCGGCGTCCACCCCTGGCACGTCGCCCTCTTCGACCCCCGCGCCCAGCAGGAGGTGTGGGGCCAGGACCCCAAGACGCGCATCGCCTCCTCGTACGCCCCCACCGGCAAGGCCACCGCGGCGGCCGGCGGCTTCCGGCTCTCCGGCCGGTGGCACTTCTCCTCCGGCTGCGACCACACCCGATGGGCGCTCCTCGGCTGCCTCGTCACCGACGACAAGGGCCACCCGGTCGACATGCGCACCTTCCTCATCCCGCGTGCCGACTACCGCGTCGACGACGTCTGGGACACCGTCGGCCTGCGGGGCACCGGCAGCAACGACATCGTCGTCGAGGACGTCTTCGTCCCCGAGCACCGCGCCCTGAGCTTCGGCCCGGTCACCGCCCTGGACGTGCCCGGCCACGCACTCAACCCCGAGCCGCTGTACCGGCTGCCCTATGCCGGGGTCTTCACCACCACCATCTCCACCCCCATCGTCGGCATCGCCGAAGGCGCCTTCGACGCCCACACCGAGGCCACCCGGCAGCGGATCCGCGTCTCCTACGGACAGAAGGTCGCCGAGGACCCCTTCGCGCAGGTCCGCATCGCCCGCGCCGCCGGCGACATCGACGCGAGCTGGCTGCAACTCACCCGCAACATGGGCGAGATGTACGCCCTCGCCGGGCGCGGCGAGGAGATCCCGATGGAGCTGCGCACCCGCACCCGCCGCGACCAGGTGCTCGCCACCGAACGCGCGGTCGCGGCGGTCGACCTGCTGATGGAGAACTCCGGCGGCAACGCCATGCGCACCGGTCCCGGCCCCGTCCAGCGCGCCTGGCGCGACGCCCACACCGGCCGCGGCCACGCCGCCAACGACCCCGAGCGCGCACTCGTCATGTACGGGCAGAGCGCACTCGGCATCGACATCCAAGACACCATGGCCTGAGAGGCGCCGCAGATGGCAGAGCGCACCTACGAGTCGACCTCCCGCACCGTCAAGGCGGCGGGACTCACCCTCCACTACCACGAGGCCGCACCCGCCGGCCGGCCGGAAGCACCCGTCGTGATCATGCTCCACGGGGGCGGCCCCGGTGCCTCCGGCTGGAGCAACTTCGGCCGCAACCTCCCCTTCTTCGCCGAGCACTTCCGTACCCTCCTCGTCGACCAACCGTGCTACGGCCGCTCGGACAAACCGGAGCTCGACAAGGACTACTTCAGCTTCAGCGCCGACGCCGTCGCCGCCCTGATGACCGAACTCGGCATCGACCGGGCGCACGTCCTGGGAAACTCCCTGGGCGGCGGCACCGCCGTCCGCATGGCCCTGAACCACCCGGACAAGGTCGCCAAGCTCCTCCTGATGGGCCCCGGCGGGGTGTCCGTCAACCTCTTCGCCCCCGACCCGACCGAGGGCATCAAGCGGCTCTTCGAGTTCAGCGCCGCACCCGAGCCGACCAAGGAGCAACTGCGCGCCTTCCTCGGCGTCATGGCCTACGACCAGTCGGTCGTCACCGACGAACTGGTCGAGGAGCGGTGGGCCTCCGCCACCGACCCCGACACCCGGCTCGGCAACGCCCGGATGGCGGCCTCCTTCGCCGACCCGGCCTGGGCCGAGGACGTGATGCTCTGGCGCGAGGCCCACCGGATCACGCAGCCCGTGCTGCTCACCTGGGGCCGCGAGGACCGCGTCAACCCCCTCGACGGCGCCCTGGTCGCGCTCAGGACGATCCCCGACGCCCGGCTGCACGTCTTCCCGCACTGCGGGCACTGGGCCCAGACCGAGCAGGCCGAGGAGTTCAACCGCCTCGCCGTCGACTTCTTCTCCCACTGACCTCCCTCGACCCTTCGTCACGACAGATGAGGTGCACCATGGACATCCGTGCTCTCGGCTACCTCCGCCTCGAGACCACCACGCTGGAAGAATGGCGTCGCTACGCCCTGGACGTCCTCGGCATGGTCGAGGCGTCCGGCACCACCGAGGACACTCTCTGCCTCCGCCTGGACGACCGCGCCCACCGCATCGTCATCCAGGCCGGCGAGAGCGACCGGCTCCTCGCGGCCGGCTGGGAGGTGGCGGACGCCGCCGCACTCGCCCGCGCCGCCGACGAGCTGGAGGCGGCCGGCGTCGCCGTCAAGGCCGCCGACCCCGCCGAACTCGCCGAACGCCGCGTCCGCGACCTGATCCACGTCACGGACCCCGGCGGCAACCCGCTGGAGATCTACTGGGGTCAGGCGCAGGACCACAGCGCGCTCGGCACCCCGTACGGAAACCGCTTCGTCACCGGCGACCTGGGCCTCGGCCACGTCGTGCTGCCGGTGCCGGACATCGAGGCCGCGCTCGACTTCTACGAGAACCTGCTCGGCTTCCAGCTGCGCGATTCCATGAAGCTCCCGCCGCAGGCCGTCCCGACCGCCACCGAGCAGCGGGAGTTCCACTGGATGCACTTCCTCAGCCCCAACCGCCGCCACCACAGCCTCGGGCTCTACCCCGGCGCGCTGCCCCCCGGCATCGTGCACTTCATGGTCGAGCTGGAGACCCTGGACGACGTGGGCCGGGGCCTCGACCGGATGCAGGCCGCGGGCATCCCCATCGCGTCCAGCCTCGGCCGCCACACCAACGACCACATGGTGTCGTTCTACGCCCAGGCGCCCGGCGGCTTCCAGGTCGAGTACGGCTGGGACGGACTGGTCGTCGACCCCGCCACCTGGGTGGCGAAGGAGATCACCGCCGACAGCTTCTGGGGCCACCAGTGGAACGGCTGATCGCCCCCTCCGAGTTCAGGGACGTGCTCGGACGCTTCGCCAGCGGCATCACGGTGGTGGCGACACTCGACGCCGACCGGGGGGAACCCGTCGGCTTCGCCTGCCAGTCCTTCGCCTCGCTGTCCCTGGATCCGCCGCTGGTGATGCTGGCCGTCGGCAAGCACTCCACCAGCTGGCCGAGGATCGAGAGCTCGGGCCGCTTCTGCGTCAACATCCTCGCCGAGGACCAGCGCGCCACGTGCGCCGCACTCGGCCGCAGCGGCCCCGACAAGTTCGCGGCCGTGCCCTGGAGCGTCAGCGAGCACGGGACCGTACGCGTCGACGGAGCCCTGGCCCACGTGGAGTGCGAGCTGGACGCCGTGTACGAGGCCGGGGACCACCACCTCGTCACCGCGCAGGTGGTGGCGCTCGACACGGGGGAGGACGGCAGGCCGCTGCTGTACTTCCGCAGCCGCTACGCCGTGGGCGCGTTCTGATGCCCATCGACGCCGAGAAGGCGGTCTCCGCGCCGCCGGTGCGCACCGAGGTCCGGTGGGTCGAGCGCGACGTGCGGCTCTACCACCTGGCGCTCGGAGCGGGCGTCCCCGAGACCGACCCGCGCGAACTGCGGTACGTCTACGAGGGGTCCGAGCGGGGCCTGCGGGTCCTGCCCACCTTCGGGGTCGTCGCGGGCGGCACCGGTGGCGTCGGCTTCCAGGTCTTCGACCTGCCGGGCGTCGACATCGACCTGGCGAACGTGCTGCACGGAGGCCAGGAGATCACGGTGCACCGCCCGCTGCCCGCCGCGGCCCGGGCGACCGCGGTCACCCGCGCCACGGCCGTGCACGACAAGGGCAAGGCCGCCGTCATCGTCCAGGAGTCCACCCTGCTCGGCGAGGACGGCGAGCCGCTGCTCACCCAGCGCAACCAGATCTTCGTCCACGGGGAGGGCGGCTTCGGAGGCGATCGAGGCCCCTCCGAGCGGCTTCCCGCGCCCGACCGCGCACCGGATCTGGTGACCGAGATCCCGACATCGCGTCAGCAGGCCCTGCTCTACCGGCTCACCGGAGACGGGAACCCGCTGCACGCCGACCCCGCCGTCGCCCGCCGCGCGGGCCACGACCGTCCCATCCTGCACGGGCTCTGCTCCTTCGGGATGGCGGTCAAGGCGGTCACGGACCGACTGCTCGACGGTGACACCGGCGCGGTCGCCGGCTGCCGCACGCGCTTCGCCGGAGTGTTCTTCCCCGGCGAGACCCTGCGGCTGCGCGTCTGGGACACCCCCGACGGCTACCGGCTGACGGCCACGGCCGCCGACCGCGGAGACGCGCCGGTCCTCACCGACGCGCGTATCACCGCACGCTGACCCGGCGGCCGGGGCGAAGGCCCCCGCCCCGGCCGCCGCACCACCCGACACGATCAGGGAGAACGCGATGAAGGACACGTGGGACCACACGTACGACGTGGTGGTCGTCGGCTCCGGTGCCGCCGGTCTGGCCGCCGCCATCACCGCCCGGCTGCGCGGACTGAGCGCCCTGGTGGTGGAGAAGACCGAGGTCTACGGAGGCTCGACCGCCCTGTCCGGCGGCGCGATCTGGGTACCGGACAACTTCCACCTGGACGCCGCCGGGCTCGGCGACACCCCCGAGAAGGCCCGCGCCTATCTCGACGCCACGGTCGGCGACCGGGTCCCCGCCGAACGCAAGGACGCCTATGTCGCGCACGGGCCGCGGATGGTCCGCGAGTTCCACGACCGTACGGCGGTCCGCTTCGTCTACACCCCCGGCTACTCCGACTACTACCCCGAACGGCTCGGCGGCTACCCGCAGGGCCGCTCCATCGAACCGCAGGTCTTCGACCTGAAGAAGCTGGGCCCCGACCGGCGCGCCACCATGCGCCGCGCCGGATTGCCCACCTACGGCCTCACCATCACCTCCAAGGACTTCCGGCAGCTCAACATGGTCGGACGCACCTGGGCAGGCCGCAGGACCGCCGCCAAGGTCGGCTTCCAGGCGGTCAAGGCCCGGCTCCGCGGCCAGGAACCGCTGTCGCTCGGCGAGGCACTCGTCGCCCGGATGCGGCACTCGCTCGACACCCTCGGCGGAGAACTGTGGCTCTCCGCCCCGCTGACCGCACTGGTGGAGGAGGGCGGCCGGGTCGCCGGCGTGCGGATCACCCGGGAAGGGCGGGAGGTCACCGTACGGGCGAACGGCGGTGTCGTCCTCGCCTCCGGGGGCTTCTCCCACGACCAGCGGCTCCGCGAGAAGCACCTCCCGTCGCCGACCTCCACCGAGTGGAGCTCCGCGGCCGACGGACAGACCGGCGACGCCCTGGAACCGGCGATCGCCCTCGGCGCCGCGACCGACCTGATGGACCGGGTGTGGGGCGCGCCGTCGGTGGTGCCTCCCGAGGGGAAGCCCTTCTTCCTCGTCGCCGACCGGGGCATCCCCGGCATGGTGATCGTCGACGCGGCGGGCGAGCGCTACGCCAACGAGGCGGCGCCGTACCACGAGTTCGTCGACGCCATGTACGCCAACGACAGGCCGCACGCGAGCACGGTGCCGTCCTGGCTGCTCCTGGACGCCACGTCCAAGGCGCGCTACCTCTTCATGGGCCTCTTCCCGGGGCAGCCGTTCCCCAAGCCGTGGCTGCGGAGCGGCTTCGTCAAGAAGGCCGCCACCGTCGACGAACTGGCCGCCCGCATCGAGGTCGCACCGGAGCGGCTGCGCGCCACCCTGGACCGCTTCAACGGCTTCGCCCGCGCCGGCCGCGACGAGGACTTCCACCGCGGCGACAGCGTCTACGACCGCTACTACGGCGACCCGACGCTGCCGAACCCCAACCTCGCGCCGCTGGAGAAGGGGCCGTACTACGCCATCCCCGTCCACCCGGGCGACATCGGCACCAAGGGCGGCCTGGTCACCGACGCCACGGCCCGCGTGCTGCGGGACGACGGCACCGCCATCGACGGCCTCTACGCCTCCGGCAACGTCTCCGCGGCCGTCATGGGGGAGACCTACCCCGGCCCGGGAGCGACCATCGGACCCGCGATGACCTTCAGCTGGCTCGCCGTCGGCCACATCGCCCGCACGCGCTCCGCCGAGGGACGGTGACGAGCCCGATGACCGAGCTGCGCGGCAGGACGGTGATCGTCACCGGTGGGGCACGCGGGATCGGCGCGGCGGCCGCCCGGACCGCCGTCGCGTCGGGGGCCCGCGTCCTGCTCACCGACGTGCGCGAGGATGAGGGGCGGGCCGCCGCGGGGGAGCTCGGCGAGAGCGCCCGGTTCGTCCGCCACGACGTCACCTCGGAGGACGACTGGCGCCGGGCGGTCGACTTCGCCGTGACCGCCTTCGGGCGAGTGGACGGGCTGGTCAACAACGCCGGAATCTCCGGCGGTTCCCACTTCCTGGAGGAACAGTCGCCCGAGGCGTTCCGGCATGTCCTCGACGTCGACCTCACCGGCGTCTTCCTCGGCATGCGCGCGGTGATCCCGGCGATGCGGGAGAACGGCGGCGGATCCATCGTCAACGTCTCCTCCGCGGCCGGCCTCATAGGCCTGGCGCGGACCGCGGCCTACGGAGCGGCCAAGTGGGGCGTGCGCGGGCTCACCAAGCTCGGCGCCGTGGAGCTCGCCGCCGACCGGATCCGCGTCAACTCCGTCCACCCCGGAATGATCCACACGCCGATGACCGCGCACGTGGGCATCGAGCGGGGCGAGGGGAAGTACCCGAACACTCCGATGGGCCGGGTGGGCGAGCCCCGGGAGATCGCGCGGGCGATCGCCTTCCTGCTCTCGGACGCCGCCTCGTACGTCACCGGAGCCGAACTCGCCGTCGACGGCGGCTGGACGACCGGCCCGACCATCCGACCGACCGAGGAGAACCCCTGATGCCCGTCGACCTCACAGGAAAGGTCGCGCTGGTCACCGGCGCGGCCCGTGGCATGGGCGAGGCCGAGGCCCGCCTCTTCGTCGCGCTCGGCGCGAAGGTCGTCCTCACCGACGTGCGGGAGCCGGAGGGAGCGGCGGCGGCCGCATCCCTCGGCCCCGCGGCCCGCTTCGTCCGCCACGACGTGACCGACGAGCGGTCCTGGGAGGCTGCCGTGGCCACCGCCCGGGACGCCTTCGGCGGACTCGACGTCCTCGTCAACAACGCGGCGATCTACTCCACCTCACCCATCACGGAGGAGGACCCGGCCCGCCTGGAGGCGATCCTCCGCGTCAACCTGATCGGCCCGTTCCTCGGCGTCCGTGCCGTCGCCGGCGCGATGAGGGACGGCGGCGGCGGATCCATCGTCAACATCTCCTCGCAGGCCGGCCTCCAGGGCATCTGGGGGCACGGCGCCTACGGAGCCGCGAAATGGGGGCTGCGCGGACTGACCAGGACGGCCGCGCTGGAACTCGGCCGGGACGGCATCCGGGTCAACTCGGTCCACCCGGGAGCCATCGCCACGGCGATGACCGCCCACCTGGACACCACGGAGCATCCGGGCACACCGCTGGGCAGGGTGGGGACGCCCGAGGAGGTCGCCCACCTCGTCGCCTTCCTCGCCTCCGACGACTCCTCGTACCTGTCCGGCGCCGAACTCGCCGTGGACGGCGGCGCGTCGGCGGGCCGGATGCCGGTCTTCACCCCGAAGGGAGCGGACGAGTGAACCGACCCGACCCCGAGGTCCAGGCGGTCATCGACCTCGCCACCGCCGGCTTCCCGCCGCTGGCCACGGAGATGACGGACATCGCCGAGGTACGCGCCTTCTTCGCGGCCCGGCCCCGACCCGCCGTCCCCCCGCCCCCCGTCGCCCGGGTCGCGGACGAGGACGCCGACGGAGTCCCCGTGCGCGTCTACGACCCGGCGACCCCCGAGACCGCCCCCGTGATCGTCTTCTGCCACGGGGGCGGCTTCGTCCTCTGCGACCTCGACAGCCACGACGCCTTCTGCCGCTCTCTCGCCCGTGCCACGGAAGCGGTCGTCGTCTCCGTGGACTACCGACGCGCCCCCGAGGACCCCTTCCCCGCCGCCCCCGAAGACGCCTACACGGCCCTGCTGTGGACGGCGGCGACCTTCCCCCGGCGCCGGATCGCCGTGGCAGGGGACAGCGCCGGCGCCAACCTCGCCACCGTCCTCACCCTGCTCGCGCGCGACCGGGGCGGCCCCGAGATCGCCTGCCAGGCCCTCTACTACCCCATGCTCGACCCGACCCGCTCCCGCCCCTCCCACCGTGAGAACGCCCAGGGCTACTTCCTCACCGCCGACCATCTGCGCTGGTACTGGGACGGCTACCTGCCGGACCCGGCGACGCGCACCAGCCCCTACGCGGCCCCGCTCGCGGGCGCCGACCTGTCCGGACTCCCGCCGGCCCAGATCGTCACCGCCGGCTTCGACCCCCTCCGGGACGACGGCCTGGCGTACGCGGACGCCCTCACGGCGGCGGGCGTGGCGGTGCGGGCCCGTCACCACGCGGGCATGTTCCACGGCTTCCTCTCCATGGCGGGCGCCCTGCCCGAGGCGGCCGAGGCCCGGGAGGCCGCCTTCGCCGACCTCAGGGCGGCACTCGCCCCGCACTGAACGCCGCCGCGAGCACGTGCGCACCGCCCCTCGACCGATCGGGTCGAGGGGCGGTGCGCGTTCCCCGTCCAGGCGCCCAGGTGTCTCATCCCCGGAGCAGAGCGAACCCCTTGTACCCCGAGGCCGCGACGTCCGCGATGATCTCCCCGTACACCCCGAAGCCGCCGATGAAGGGCATGAACACCCGTGGCTTCCCCGGGATGTTGGCCCCCAGGTACCAGGAGTTCGCCGCCGGGAACAGCGTGGCGTCCGCCCGCTCAGCACACTGCGCGACCCACTGCTCGACGGCCTCCTCGCTCGCCTCGATCGCGCGGTAGCCGTGCTCGTCGAGATGGCTCAGACAGTCGCCCAGCCAGTCGCCGTGCTGCTCCGCGCACAACACGACATTGGCCATCACGGACGGGCTGCCGGGGCCCGTGAGGTTGAACAGGTTCGGGAAGCCGTCGACTCCCAGGCCGAGATAGGTGCGGGGACCCCCGCTCCACACCTCCTTCAGCGTCCGGCCACCGCGCCCCCGGATGTCCACCCGGTCGATCGCGCCCGTCATCGCGTCGAAGCCGGTCGCGAACACGAGGGCGTCCAGCTCCACTCGGGTGGAGTCGGCCAGCACGATCCCGGTGCGGTCGATCCGCTCGATGGCGTTCTCCCGCAGGCTCACGAGCCGTACGTCGTCGCGGTTGAACGTCTCGTAGTAGTGCGAGTCGGTGACGATCCGCTTGGTCCCGATCGGATGGTCGGTGGGGACCAGCAGGTCGGCGGCGGCCGGGTCCTCGACGAGGCCGCGGACCTTCTCCTCCCAGAACGCGCGCGCCGCCTCGTTCGCCGCACGGTCGGTGAGCTGGTCGGGGAACGTCTTGGAGTACAGGACGCCGCCGAGTTCCCAGCGTTCCTCGAACGCGGCCCGCCGCTCGTCCGGCGACACGTCGAACGTCGCCGACGGGTGCGCCGTGTGCGGCGAGCCGCCGCCACTGAGCCGGGACAGCCGTCGCCGTTCGGCGTAGCCCGCCTTCTGCCGGCGGCGCGTCTCGTCGTCCAGGGGTTTGTTGCCCGCGGGGATGCTGAAGTTGGCGCTGCGCTGGAAGACGGTGAGGTGCGCCGCCTGCTCGGCGATCAGAGGAATCGCCTGGATGCCGGAGGACCCGGTTCCGATCACACCGACGCGCAGGCCGCCGAAGTCCACGCCCTCGTGGGGCCAGGCACCGGTGTGGTACGTGGCGCCGGAGAACTCCCCGGCCCCCGCGATGTCCGGCACGTGGGTACTGGAGAGGCAGCCGACGGCGAACACGCAGAACCGGGCCGACACCACCTCGCCGGCGTCCGTGCGGACGGTCCAGCGCAGCGTCTCCTCGTCCAGCTCGGCCGAGACGACCGAGGTGGAGAAGGTATAGCTGCGCCTCAGGTCGAAGCGGTCGGCGACATGACGCAGATAGCGGATGATCTCCGGCTGGGTGGCGTACTTCTCGCTCCAGTCCCACTCCTGCTGCAGCCCCTCGTCGAAGGAGTACGAGTAGTCCACGGACTCCACGTCGCAGCGGGCGCCCGGGTAGCGGTTCCAGTACCAGACGCCGCCCACGTCCTCGCCCCGTTCGAAGCCGCGCACGCTGCGGCCGAGACCGCGCAGCCTGTGCACGGCGTACAGACCGGTGACGCCCGCTCCGACGACCACGACGTCGACGGAATCGGTGATGCTGTCGTTCACGTTCGTACTCCCCTCAGTGGATGGTGCTGCTTCCCGACGGCCGCCGCAGCGCGTTCTTGTCGACCTTGCCCGCCGCGTTGTGCGGCAGGGCGGGCACGGAGCGGAAGGCGCGCGGGACCTTGAAGTTGGCCAGCCGCTCACGCGTGTACGCGGTCAGCTCCGCCGCCTCGATCGACCCCCCGGCCGCCGGCACGCAGTACGCGACGCCGACCTCCCCGAGCCGCGCGTCCGGAGCGCCCACGACCGCCACGTCCAGGACGGCGGGGTGGCCGCGCAACACCTGCTCCACCTCCGCCGGGTACACGTTGAAGCCGCCCACCACGAACATGTCCTTCAGCCGGTCGGTGATCCGCAGGAAGCCGCGTTCGTCGAGGACACCGACGTCCCCGGTGTGCAACCAGCCCTCCGCGTCGACGGCCTGCGCGGTCGCCTCGGGATCGTCGAGATAGCCCCGCATGACGTGGTAGCCGCGGGTGAGGATCTCGCCGGGCTCCCCGGGCGGCGCGTCGACCCGCAGCTCCGTGCCCTCCAGGGCCGTTCCGGACGTACGGGCCAGCGTCTCCGGGGACTCGTGCGGCGGGCAGATCGCGACCACGCCCGTCGACTCGGTCAGCCCGTAGGCGGTGTTGACGCTCCGCGCGCCGAGTGACGTCCGGATCTGCTCGATCAGCGCGGTGGGGATGTTCGCGGCGCCCGTGACCGCCATCCGCAGCGACGTGAGGTCGTACGCCTCGCGCTCGGGATGGTGGACGAGCGAGGTGAAGACCGTCGGCGCTCCGGTCAGGACGGAGACCCGCTCGTCCTGGATCCGCCGCAGGGCCGCCCCCGCGTCGAACACCCGCTCCGGGAGGATGGTCGCCCCGCGCAGCAGACAGGCGAGGATCCCGGCCTTGTAGCCGAAGGTGTGGAAGAACGGGTTGACGAGGAGGTAGCGGTCGCCGCGCCGGAGCGTGACCGTACGCGCCCACGCGTCGTACACGCGCAGGTTCTGTCCATGGGTGGTGGGCACGCCCTTGGGGCGGCCGGAGGTGCCCGAAGTGAAGAGGACGTCGGCGGTGTCGGCGGGGGAGACGGCGGCGGTACGGGCCGTCCGCTCCTGCCCGGTCACACGGTCCGCACCCGCCAGGAACTCCGTCCAGTCCGCGGAGTGCAGGGTCACGGTCCGTTCCAGGAGAGGGAGTTCCTCGCCCGAGGCGGCCAGCATCGCCCGGTAGTCCGTTCCCAGGAAGTCGTGCTCGGTGAAGAGGAGCCGGGTACGGGACCGGCGCAGGATGTCGGCGGCCTCGGCCGCCTTGTAGCGGGTGTTCACCGGGACCAGCACCCCGCCCGCGGCGACCGCGCCGAGCGCGGCCACCACCCAGCGGGCGCTGTTGGGCGCCCACACGGCGACCGCGTCTCCGGGACGCACCCCCTGCGCGATCACCGCGCGTGCCACCCGGTCGACCCGGTCGCGCAGCTCCTCGAACGTCCAGCGCTCCTCTCCGAAGACGAGGGCCTCCTCCTCTCCGTACCGCTCCGCGGCCCAGTCCGCGAGCCGGGCGATGGTCTGCGCGCCCTTCATGATCTGTCACGTCCTCCCTGCGGCCCCGCCCCTCGGGCGGGGCGCGGGCGGTGGAACCACGGCGGTTCGGAGCCTGACAGGCAGGGGCGGCCCGACGCAGGGCCCGGTTCCCGCTCACCGGGAAGGTGGCGGGTCCGATCCGGCTTTCCGCTCCACGCCCGGCGCGAGCCGGGCGCCTCCGGCGGACAGCCGTACAAGAGGAGCGGCCGGACCCCCGTGGAGTCCGGCCGCTCTCTCGTCGCGTCGGATCGGATCGTCACCCGCCCGCGGAATCCCGCGGGGAGGGCGCCCGGCGCTCAGTGCTCGCAGAGGGAGAATTCCCGCTCGAAGAGCTGCTCGTTGTGCTCGTCGACGAAGAACTTCCGTTCCCGCATGAGCTGTTCGCGGAAGCCCTTCGCCTCTTCCAGCGTCATGGTCGAGGTCTCGGACCACGGCTGCTGCGGTGGCACGTCGGACGTCGAGACGATCCTTTCCGACGGGTCGACCAGGAAGAAGGCGAGAATCTTCCGGTGCCCCGGGCGGGTGGCGTCCGCGAGGCGGAACGAGCCGACGCGGTGTTGCAGGATGTTCGGGAACGCCAGGCAGCGGCCCTCCGGGGTGGAGGCGGAACCCAGCAGCTGGTTCAGCGCGTCCTCGTCCTCCAGACCGTAGACCTCGCGCAGACCGTCGTCGTCGTTCTGCTCGTAGTCCGGATCGTCGAGCGCCGCCCGGAAGCTCAGCCGGCTCTCGGTGATGTTCTCGCTGTCCCAGTAGTAGATGCCGGTCGAGACGATCCGCTCGTTCAGCATCCCCTCGACGTGCCAGGAGCCGCCGTCGTACTCCGGCTTCTCCGGGGTGAGGTGGATCGTGGCGAGCTTGACGATGACCTGGAGCCCACGGCCGCGCAGATCGACCCGGGCGGAGTCGTCCGGCACCTCCGGCGCGGTGAAGTCCGGGGCGTCCGGGACGACCGGATGGCGGTTCTCCCACCACTCGTCATGCGCCGCCGACCAGGCACGGCGGGCTTCCTGGTAGGCCGCGTCGTCGCTGTAGTCGGACGCCCTCGGATACTCCGGCTGCGAGTCGTACCACCCGTAGGGATCGACGTCGACCCGCAGGGGGCGAGGGTGGCGGAGGTCCGTGAGCACGTTCTCCAGCAGCGGGCGCATGCGCGCGAACAGGTCCGGCAGGACGGAGGCCAGTGCGTGATGGGTCTCGGGGTGGACGTTGTTCACGTACGAACGGAAGGCGACATCGCCGTCGTCGCTGACGTCGACGTCCGTGGGCAGCCACTGGTACCGCTCGGAGAACTCGTACGTCGAGTAGCGGTCCGTCGGGTTCCGCCACGCCCGCTCGGGCCCGCCGCTCACCTCGTTCACCAGACAGAACAGCGAGGGATGCACCAGATCCAGGACCTGGCCGTCGGATCCGGGGTGCCAGTCCTTCTCCGCTTCGGGGACCTGCTCCAGAACCCGGACCGCCTCACGCAGCCGGGACCGGAGCTTCTCGTCGATCAGGGTGTCCGACTGCCACACCCCGTCGACTGCGGACACCTCGATCCCGGTGCGTTCGTCCCGCAGCGCGGCGTAGTGCGCGAGTTCGGCGAGCACATAGCGGATCTGCGCCTCGGTGAGCCCCTGGTCGACCGCTTCCCGCGTCCACCTGGCGACGATGTCGGCATCGTTCATCTTCTCGAACCAGCCGGGCTTCGCCCGAAGGTGCGAGCTGCACTCCATCATCTCCAGCTCCCGCAGCGCGCGCGGCTTCGCGAACGACAGGGAACGGGAGGCGTGAAAGGGCAGCGGGAATGCGGTCAGGCCGGTCAATTCTCTTGATCCTCACAGTCGGTGTGCGGTGGCCGGAAGGATACGTGAGCGGACTGACACCGCCGCTGTGGTCTCCCGGCGGGCACATCGCCGCCGTCGTCCCCGTCGCCGCGGAGACCTCTCGACAGCGAGCATCTAGGATGTCGACCGCGCTGCGACGTCGCACGGGGTTGACGTCGCGCGCGGTCGTGCCGCGGGCGCGGCCTTTCATCCGTGAGCCGTCCTACCGGATGCGCCCGGGTAGCTGTTTCTACGGGGGAGAACCGCGGTGTTCGGAATCATCAGGCCATGCCGTCATCGTCTGGGCGAGGGCCTGCGCACGGAGTGGATGGCGCATCTGTGCGGGCTGTGCCTGGCGTTGCGCGGCGAGTACGGGCAGTTCGCACGCGTGGCCACCAACTACGACGGACTGATCGTCTCGGTCCTGACCGAGGCCCAGTCGGAACGAACGGGCGACTGGCGGCGGGGAGCCGGTCCGTGCCCGCTGCGCGGAATGCGGTCGGCGGACGTGGCGCAGGGCGAGGGCGCGCGGCTGGCGGCGACGGTGTCGCTCGTGCTGGCGGCCGCGAAGATACGTGACCATGTGGCCGACGGCGACGGCCTGCTGGGGCGCCGCCCGGTGGCCCTGGCGGCACGCAAGATCGCCCACGGCTGGGACCGCGCGGGTGCGGCGGGCGGCGAACGGCTCGGCTTCGACACCGCGGTGCTGCTCGGGGCGGTCGAGCGCCAGCCGGAGATCGAGCGGTCGACCCGCCGTGGCGCCTCGCTCCTCACGGTCACGGAGCCCACGGAGACGGCGACCGCCGCCGCCTTCGCGTACACCGCGGTGCTCACCGACCGCCCGGAGAACGCCGAACCGCTCGCGGAGGCCGGCCGCCTCTTCGGTCGGCTGGCGCACCTGCTGGACGCGGTGGAGGACCTGGACGCGGACGAGGCGTCCGGCGCGTGGAACCCGATCGCCGTGACCGGCGCGGACCGCGCCGAGGTGCGCAGGCTCTGCGACGACGCGGTCCAGGGCATCCGACTCGCCCTGTCCGACGCCGTGTTCGTCGACGGTCGGCTGGTGCGGGCGCTGCTGGGCGGCGAGCTGGAGCGCGCCGTGGACCGGGTCTTCGACCCACGGCACCGCCACCATCAGCACCGGCGCGAGCAGCGGGCCCCGCGCATGCTGCCCTGGCTGGGACGCCGTACGGCCACGGAGACACCCGCGCAGACCGGTACGGACGCGGCCTGCGGCGTCGGCGCCCTCGCCGGCGTGGCCCCGGAGGGAGCGCCGACGGCGTCCGGCCGCCCGCCGCAGGGGCAGTGTCGGCGGTGTCACGAGTGGCGCCGGCTGTGCGGTGACTGCAGGTTGTGTGACAACTGCTGCCGCTGCGACGATGACGGTGACCCGGGCGAGGGCGAGTCCTGGGGGTTCGGGGAGGGCAATCGCGGCGGCGGATCGGGCCGGGACGGGTCCGGCAGGGACGGGTCCGGGGGAGAGGGCTGGTGGGGCGGCCACGGTGGTGGCGGCTCGGGCGGCTCCTCCGGTGGTTCGGGCGGTTCCGGCGGCGGGCATTCGTCCGGTGGCTCCGGTGGCTCCGGTGGCTCCGGTGGCTCCGGTGGCTCCGGTGGTTCCGGCGGGGGCTCGGGGGACGGCTGCGGCGGTGGCGGAGGGTGCTGCAACCCCTGCAAGTGCTGCTGCGACTGCTGCGACTGAACCACAGCCGCACGGGTCACCCGCGGTGAACGGTGGCGAGGGCGCTCCTCGCCACCGTGGGTGACCACGGCGTGCGGCCGGCGCCGGTCTCGTCTTCGACCTCGGGGGCAGCGGAAGCCGTGCCGCGGGGCGCCGCCGTGCGAGGGCGGAAAAATGGTTTGAGCCCGGGCGGCGGTACCGGCAGGATTCGGGGGGACACCGATGAGTTCTTCCCGGCGCCGCGGTCTGACAGTGTGACCCGCCACGTGCGGAGGACACTCACATGACGGAAGGCGCCATGCTCGCACCGCAGGCAACACCCACCCTCTCACCCGACCGCGTCACCACCGTGCTGCGGATTCTCGTGCTGTCCACCTTCGTCGTCCTCCTCAACGAGACGATCATGGTCAACGCGATCCCGCGGCTCATGCGCGAGTTCGAGGTCACCGCGGCAGCCGCCGGATGGCTGTCCACGGCCTTCATGCTCACCATGGCCGTCGTCATCCCGGTCACGGGGTGGTTCCTCCAGCGCGTGACGACGCGCACCGCCTTCACCCTGGCCATGGCGCTGTTCCTCGCCGGCACGGCTCTGGCCGCGGCCGCGCCCGCCTTCCCCGTGCTGCTGGCCGCCCGCGTCATCCAGGCAAGCGGCACCGCCGTCATGATGCCGCTGCTCATGACGACACTGATGACCCTCGTGCCCCCGCACGACCGCGGCCGTGTCATGGGCAACATCACCCTCGTCATCTCCGTCGCTCCGGCCCTGGGCCCGGCGGTCTCCGGCGTGCTGCTGCAGCTGGGTTCGTGGCGACTGCTGTTCCTTGCCGTACTGCCCATCGCCGGAGCCATGGCCCTGTTCGGCCGGAGCAGACTGGTCAACATCGGCGAGCCGCAGGCCGGTCCGATCGACTGGCTGTCCGTCCCCTTGGCGGCCGCGGGCTTCGGCGCCCTGGTCTACGGCCTGAGCGAGCTCGGTGCCGGGGACGCCGCCCGGGCCACCGTGCCCCCGGAGGCGACGACCCTGGCCGGTGCGGTGCTGATCGCTCTCTTCGTATGGCGGCAGCTGGCCCTCCAGCGCTCGTCCACCCCGCTGCTCGACCTGCGCGCCCTCACCTTCCGTCACTTCTCCGTGGCGCTCGGCCTGATGTGCCTGTCCTTCATGGCCCTCATGGGCGCGTTCATCCTGCTGCCGATCTATCTGCAGGAGGTGTGCGGCCTGACCTCACTGCAGACCGGTCTGCTCCTCATCCCCGGCGGTCTGACCATGGGCCTGCTCGGACCCCAGGTCGGCAAGCTCTACGACCGGATCGGCGCACCACGTCTGGTCGTGCCGGGCGCCGCCCTCACCGCGCTCTGCCTCGCGCTGTTCGCCCTCACGAGCGAGGAGACCTCGCCGTGGGTGGTGCTCGCCCTGCACGTGGCCCTGAGCGCCGGCATGGCGTTCGTCTTCACCCCGGTCTTCACCTCCGGCCTGGCCGTACTGCCGCCGCACCTCTACCCCCACGGCTCCGCCATCCTGGGCTCGCTCCAGCAGGTCGCGGCCGCCGCCGGCACCGCCCTGGTGATCAGCGTCATGACGGGACGCGCCGCCACGGCGGCAGCCGACGGCGCCGACGCCACCGGCGCCCTGGCCACGGGCATCACGTGGGGATTCGGCGTCGGAGCGGCGCTCGGCGTCGTGGCGGTACTGGTCGCGCTGCTGGTCCGCACCCCTCCCGTCGCGCAGCCGCCCGCTGAGCCGCAGACCCAGGACGAGGACGGTACGCCGACCAAGACCGCCCCCACCCCCTCCTGACGACGACGGACGACCGCCCGGCCCCCACCACGACGAAGGGGGCCGGGCGGTCGTCCGCATGCAGGGGCCCCGAGGGACGGCGCCGTGGCCGCTGTCGTCGGTGCGCGCCACGCCGCGCAGAGTGTGTGCCGAGGGAACGTTCCCCCTCGGGCGCCCCGCCGGATCGCCCGGCCACGTCGGATCGCCCGAGAGGGTCGAACCCATCTCTTTCGCCCCGCGACTGCCCCTGGCGCGCCCGGAGAAACGCGCCGCCGCACCACCGCGCCCCGCGAAACGCGCCGCCCCACCCCTACGGAGAGTGGCGGTGGCCCGTTTCCCTCGCCCGCGCGGGGGCAGACGCCGCTGGCAGCCGGAAACCTCCGGAAAGGCGGGAATCACGATGACGGCCCTGTCCTCACCCCCTCTCTCGCTCGCCGCCGGCGCGACCGGCCGCCCCGTGGCGTAGGCGGACCGATGCGTCACCACGACCTCGTCGTCATCGGTGCCGGCTCCGGCAACGCCGTCGTCGACGACTCCTTCGCCGATCTGGACGTGGCCATCGTCGAGGAACGCTGGTTCGGCGGGACCTGTCTCAACAGCGGCTGCATCCCGAGCAAGATGCTCGCCCACACCGCCCACGTCGCCCGCACGGTCCGGGAAGCCGGGACCTACGGCGTGGCCGCCGAGCAGGGCGAGGTGCGCTGGCGCGCCGCGCGTGACCGCGTCTTCGGGCGACTCGACGCCGAACGGGACGAGGGCCGCAGAGGTCGGGAGGACGCGGACTTCATCACCGTGTACGAGGGACGGGCCCGCTTCACCGGGCCGAGGACCCTCCGCGTCCAGCGGGCCGACGGCGCCCACGACATCAGCGCGGAACAGGTCGTCGTGGCAGCGGGCGGCCGGCCGCTGATCCCCCCGCCCGTCGCCCGTTCGGGCCTCCCGTACGAGACCTCCGACACCGTCATGCGGGTCGACGCCCCGCCGCGGCGCCTGGCGATCCTGGGCGGCGGCTACATCGCCGCGGAACTGGCGGAGGTGTTCACCGCGACGGGCAGCACCGTCACCATCGTGGAGCAGGAGCCGCGCCTCCTCGGCCCGCAGGACGAGACGGTCGTGGAGCGGTTCACGGAGGTGGCCCGCCGCCGCTACGACCTCAGACTCGGCCGGGAGCTCGCGACGGTCGACGGACGCCCGGGTGCACTGCGGCTGCTTCTGGACGACGGATCGACGGTGGAGGCGGACATGCTTCTCGTCGCCGCGGGCAGGGTCCCCAACAGCGACCTGTTGGACCTGGAGTCGGCAGGTGTCGCCACCCACGACGACGGGCGGGTGGTCGTCGACAGCCACCAGCGCACCACCGCGGAAGGCGTCCTCGCTCTGGGGGACATCTGCTCGCCGGTGCCCCTCAAGCACGTGGCCAACCGTGAGGCGGAGGTCGTCGCGCACAACCTCCGCCATCCTGACGACCTGATCACCTGTGATCACGCGCTCGTGCCGGCGGCGGTGTTCACAGAGCCGCAGATCGCCTCGGTCGGGGCCACCGAACAGGAATGCCGTGACCGCGGCCTCGACCATGTGGTGGGCATGACCGACTACGGAGACACCGCGTACGGATGGGCGATGGAGGACACCACCGGCTTCTGCAAGGTGCTCGCGGACCCCGGCTCAGGCCGCCTCCTGGGCGCGCACCTCATGGGTGCCCAGGCACCCACGCTCATCCAGCCCCTCGTGCTGGCCATGACGCTCGGCATCGACGCCGCCACTCTCGCCCTCTCCCCGTACTGGATCCACCCCGCGCTGACCGAGGTGGTGGAGAACGCCCTGCTCGACCTCGGCCTCGACCACGTGCTGGGCGGTCACCACGACGCAGACGAGGGGCGGCGCGGTGAGCGCCGCGCATGACCCTCTCCTGGCGAGGTCGTGGACGCCGGCCGGGGCCGAATGCCCCGCGATCAGGGCGCCCGACGTGCCGATGGGCGCGGTTGCCGCCAGCCTGGGAGGAGTTCTTCCGCACTCGCGACCCGGAGGTTCTCCGCAGTGGACCGACCTCGACAGCCCGGCCCGCGCGGATGGCTCGGTCGTGTGAAGCGGAGCGCCAACGCCCTGGGCGAGCGCCGAGCACGGCTCCGGGCCCAGCGGGAAGCCGAGGACAACGGAGCCTGGGACGAATCGCTCCCTCCGGAGCTGCGAGCCGGTGGCGTGCCGGGACCTCGCAACTCCGCGGACTCGGTGCCCTGGGCCGTACGGGTGGCCGCGGAGGCCGGTTGGCGGTTCCTGGTCCTCGCCGCCAGCCTCTGGGTGCTGATGCGGGTCATCGGAGCGGTACGACTCGTCGTGCTCGCCTTCGTGGCCGCCCTTCTGGTCACCGCTCTGCTCCAGCCGACGGTCGCCCGGCTCCACCGGCACGGGCTCTCCCGAGGTGCCTCGACCGCGCTGACGGCGACCTGCGGATTCGTGCTCCTCGGACTGGTCGGATGGTTCGTCGTCTGGCAGGTGCTCGACAATCTCGGGAACCTCTCCGATCGCGTGCGGGAGGGCATCGACGAGCTCAAGCAATGGCTGCTCGACAGCCCGCTCCACGTCACGGAGCAACAGATCAACGACATCGCCGAAACGCTGAGCGACACCATCGGCGACAGTACGAGCGAGATCACGTCCGCCGGACTCCAGGGCGTGACGGTGCTGGTGGAGGTGATCACCGGGCTGCTGCTGGCCATGTTCGCCACCCTCTTCCTGATGTACGACGGCAAGCGCATCTGGCTCTGGTCGCTCAAGCTGGTCCCCGCCGCGGCGCGCCCCGGTGTCGCCGGCGCCGGCCCGCGCGCCTGGCGGACCCTCACCGCCTACGTGCGCGGCACCATGATCGTCGCCATGATCGACGCCGTCTTCATCGGTGTGGGCATCCACTTCCTCGGCGTCCCGCTCGCCGTTCCCATCGGTGTGGTGATCTTCCTGTGCTCCTTCGTGCCCCTGGTCGGTGCCGTCGTCTCCGGAGCACTCGCCGTCGTCGTCGCGCTCGTCACCGAAGGCGTGTTCACGGCGCTGATGGCGCTGGTGGTCGTCCTCCTGGTGCAGCAGATCGAAGGCCACGTACTGCAGCCGTTCATCCTGGGCCGGGCGGTGAAGGTCCATCCGCTGGCGGTCGTCCTGGCCGTCGCCACCGGAGGCATCGTGGCGGGCATCGGCGGGGCCGTGGTGGCGGTCCCGCTCGTCGCCGTCGGCAACACCGTGGTCGGATACCTCCGCGCCCATCCCGCCGGTGTCGTGACGGAGACGGCGAGCTCCGAGAAGCCTCCGGGCGGGGAGCGGGAGGCGGAGCCGGAGGAGGGCACGGACCGGTGACGACGAGCCGGCCGCCGCCGTACAGCGTAGACGTCCGCCGGAGGTTCGCCGGGCCGCCCGCGGCACGTGTCCGGCATGAAGGACGGCCCTCGGGGCAGACGTGCGGTGTACCTGCCCGACGACCCCAGGGCACTGTCGTGATCACATCGTCCGACGTCATCTCCTTCCTCGTGGCGCTGCTCGTGCTGCGGGGCCGCAGACGCGGCTGCCCGCCGCCGCGGCGCACCGGGGACGCCGGACGGCCACCCTCTCCGCCGTACGCCTGAGGAGAGAGGTCGTGGCCGCACGACCACCTCGGCCGGGCGCACCTCCTGGGTCGACGCCCGTCGTGTCGGAAGGCCCCGGCCCTGACACCTGGCGATGATGGCCGTGTCCGTAACCGTCCGAACCGGGGGCCTGCCTGTGAACCGTCGCGGTGCCGAAGCGGTCCTGCCGTGAACGCGGACGACCCGGTCGTGAGCGGGATGGGACCCGTACTGGCGTGGGTACTGGAGCGGTCGCACGACGCGTCCGCGGGTGAACTGCCCGTTCTCATCGACGAGGCCGCGCGGCGGATGGGGGCGGCGGGGGCGCGAGTGTACGTGGCCGACGTACAGCAGGCGGGCCTGGTGATGCTCCCCCTGCGCGAAGGCGCGGGTCCGGTGTCGGAGACCTCGGCGGAGGGTGACGGCGGCCGACTCGCCGTCGACGGCTCACTGGCCGGCCTGGCCTACCGCACCCAGCGCGTGCAGCTGGGCAACGACGGCACCGCGTGGCTGCCGATGATCGACGGGATCGAGCGCGTCGGAGTCATGGAGGCCGGCCCCGGACCGGATCCCGGCCGGCTGGAGTCCTGCAAGGCCCTGGCGAGCCTGGCCACGCTGCTGGTCATCTCCAAGAGCACCCACAACGACCTCCTCGTCGCACGGGGCCGAAGCCGCCCCATGACGCTCCAGGCCGAACTGCTGTGGGCGTTCCTGCCACCGAGGTCCATCGGGACCCGCGAGGCCACGTCGACCGCCGTGCTGGAGCCGGCGTACGACATCGGCGGCGACGCCTTCGACCACGGATTCACCGACGGGCGGCTGCATCTGGCACTCCTGGACGCCATGGGCCACGACCTCGCGTCCGGCGGCGCGAGCGCGGTCGGCCTGGCGGCCTGCCGATCCACCCGCCGCTCCGGCGGCACCCTGCCGGACATCGCCCGAACCATCGACCGCACCCTCGCCGAGTGGATCCCGAACCGGCTCATGACCGGGATCATCGCCGATCTCGACACCGTGCGGGGCGAGTTCACCTGGGTCAACTGCGGCCACCCCGCGCCCCTGCTGATCCGCGACGGTCATGTCCTGACCGCCGCGCTCGAAAGACCCGCGCAGCTCCCTCTCGGCTTCGGGTTCCACACCGAGCTGCCTCCGGTACCGCACAGCACGAGGCTGGAACCCGGCGACCGTGTCCTCCTCTACAGCGACGGCGTCACCGAGGCGCGCTCCACCGACCACCAGCAGTTCGGCGAGGCCCGCCTCGCCGACACGATCATCCGCTCCATGGCGGCCGGTGACCCCGCGCCCGAAGCCCTCCGCCGGCTGATCGAGAACCTCCTGACGCACCAGAACCGTCTCGACGACGACGCCACCATCCTCCTCGCGGAGTGGCACCCCAGCTCCTGAGACCGGCTGTTCGCGCGTGCCGCTTCCCGAGTGAAGGGGGCACCCACCTCACCTCCGCCCCGTCAACCCGGGACCGGACGGGTGACAGGCACGTCAGGAGCGACCCGTACGCCCGGCCTCCGCTCCCCGCAGCGCGGCCTCAGACCACCGAGAGCAGATCCACCACGAAGACGAGCGTGGAACCCGCCGGGATCGCCGGCGAGGGGGACTGCTTGCCGTAGCCGAGCCGCGGGGGCACGACGACCTCGCGTCGGCCACCGACCCTCATCCCCCTGATGCCCCGGTCCAAGCCCTTGATGACCCTGCCGCCGCCCACGGCGAACTTGAACGGCCGGCCCTGGTCCCAGGAGGCGTCGAACTCCCTTCCCGACGCGAAGGTGACCCCGACGTAGTGCACCTGGACGACCCTGCCCGGCTTCGCCTCGGGTCCGTCGCCGACCACGAGGTCCCGGACGGTCAGCTCGGCGGGAGCGTCACCCTCCGGAAGGTCGACCTCGGGCTTCGTCGGTTCGTTCATCGCGGCCTCCTCGCCTTCCGCCGGAAGCCCTCGCGCGGACCAGCCGGACACATGGACACTCCATGCAGCAGATCATCACGCTATCGAGAGGCCCGGCTGCCGTCCGACGGGGATGCCCCGCGTGCCACGGAGAGGGGCTCGGCGATGTCCTCCAGCGACCGGCGTTCGGCCTTGACGGCGAGGAACGCCGCCACGATGCCCGCGGCGCACATGAGCCCGGCGCCGATCTGGAAGGCGAGGACCGTGTCGGAGACGACGCCGGACTCGGTGAGGCTGGCGAAGATGAGGGGACCGCTGATGCCGCCGGCGGCCGTACCGATCGCGTAGAAGAAGGCGATGGCCATCGCCCGGGTCTCCATGGGGAAGACCTCCGAGACGGTCAGGTACGCGCTGGAGGCGCCCGCCGACGCGAAGAACAGGACCACGCACCAACAGGCGGTGAGCGTGGTCGCCGTGAGGGAGCCCTGGTCGAAGAGCCACGCCGTGACGAAGAGGAGGACGCCCGACAGGATGTACGTGGAGGAGATCATGATGCGGCGTCCGACGGTGTCGAAGAGCTTCCCCAGCAGCAGGGGGCCGAGGAAGTTGCCCGCCGCGATGACGGCGAAGTAGTAGCCGGTGCTGCCGGTGGGCACGTCGAAGAAGGTCGTGAGGATCGCGCCGAAGCCGAACGTGATGGCGTTGTACAGGAACGCCTGGCCGATGAAGAGGGACAGACCCAGGACGGCGCGGCGGGGATAGCTGTGGAAGACGGTCCTGGCGATCAGCCCGAACCCGATGCTCTTGCGCTGGTGGATGGTGATCTCACCGGCGGGTGGCGGCAAGGGTTTCCCGTGCTCGCGCTCGATCTCCCGCTCGACGGAGGACACCAGCTCGTCGGCCTCCTCGCCCCGACCGTGGATGAACTGCCAGCGCGGGCTCTCCGGGACGTGCCTGCGGACCAGCAGGATCACCAGTCCGAGGACCACTCCGAGGGCGAAGCTCAGACGCCAGCCGACGTTGATCGGGAAGATGTCGGTGTCGAGCATGACGATGGAGAGCAGAGCGCCGCCGATGGCGCCGAGCCAGTAGCTGCCGTTGATGATCAGGTCGACACGGCCGCGGTACGTGGACGGGATGAGCTCGTCGATCGCGGAGTTGATGGCCGCGTACTCACCGCCGATGCCGAAGCCGGTGAGGAAGCGGAAGAGGAAGAACCACCACGTCTCGAACGACAGCGCGGTGAGCGCGGTCGCGGCGAGATACACCGCGAGGGTGATCATGAAGAGCTTCTTGCGCCCGTAACGGTCGGTCAGCCAGCCGAAGAACAGCGCTCCGGAGCAGGCACCGGCCACGTACAGCGCGGCGGCGACACCGGTGACCTGGGCCGAGGTGATGGGGAGCCCGCTGCCCTCCTCGGCGAGCCGGCCGGCCATGTTGCCGACGATCGTGACCTCGAGACCGTCAAGGATCCAGACGGTACCGAGACCGATCACGATCATCCAGTGCCAGCGGGACCACGGAAGCCGGTCGAGACGGGCCGGCACGGCGGTGGTCACGGTGCCGGTGGAGGCGGGCACGGGGTCCGGACTCGGTTCCGCGGTCATGGTTCCCTCTCCGTCGGGCGACGCCGTCCCGTGTTCCCCGAACCGGGGATCGCACGCCTCCCGGCAGCTCCGGGCACGACCTCCATCCAGCCTGCGGCCCGAACGCCCGTACCGCCACGAGATCACCCGCCGATCAGGGGGGTGGGCGCACGCCCGGTGCGCTCCTCGCCCGTCCTGGACGACTGATCCGCCCGGGTCTGCCCCGCCTCCCTGCTCGGCAACTGGCGGGTCCGCGCCGCGCCGGTACGGGAGACGGGTGACCGGCCGACGGCGGCGCGGACTCAGTGCGGCGGGGGGCGTGTGGCCAGCCAGTGGCGGGCGATCTGCTCCCGCGTCGCGATCCACGCACCGCCGCGCTGTGCGACGTACCGCAGGAAGCCGTCGAGCGCGCGGATGCGGCCGGGTCGGCCGATGATGCGGGGGTGCAGGCCGACACTCATCACGCGGGGGCGTTCGGCGCCCTCCGCGTGCAGGACGTCGAAGGTGTCGACGAGGTACGTGAGCATGTCGTCCGCTGTGGTGAACCCGTGGACGATCAAGAACTTGAAGTCGTTGGCGTCGAGGCTGTACGGCACCACGAGGTGCGGGCGTCCGCTCTCCTCCACGTAGAAGGGCAGATCGTCCGAGTAGTCGTCGGAGTCGTAGAGGTAGCCGCCGTCCTCGACGACGAGCCGCCGTGTCGCGGGGCTCGTCCGGCCGGTGTACCAGCCGACGGGCCGGCGCCCGACGAGCCGCTCGATCGTGGCCGTCGTGCGCGCGACATGGGCGCGCTCGACGTCCTCGGGAACGGCCCGGTAGTCGATCCAGCGCCAGCCGTGCCCCGCCACCTCCCAGCCGGCGGCCCCCATCGCCCGCGCGGCATCAGGGTTACGCTCCAGGGCCTGTCCGACGGCGTGGACGGTGAGGGGCACACGATGAGCGGTGAGCGTGCGATGAACGCGCCAGAACCCGGCGCGCGAGCCGTAGGCGAACATCGTCTCGGCGTTCGGATCGCGCCCGCCGACCACCGGTGGCGCACCGACGACCTCGTGCAGGAACTCCTCCGAGGCGCGGTCGCCGTCGAGGACGTTGCGCTCGCCGCCCTCCTCGTAGTTGAGAACGAGACTGACGGCGACGCGGGCGCCGCCGGGCCAGGCGGCATGCGGTGGTTCGGCGCCGTAGCCGACGAGGTCGCGCTGCTGCTCGGACACGGGCGGCACGCTACCGGTGATCGGCCGTCGAAGGGACGAGGCGCCGCGAGACCGCTCCGGGACCCACGCGTCCGGACGCTCCGCACCCCTTCGCCCGCCGGTCGACGGCGGCGCGCCTCGCCGGACGGAGTCCAGAGCCGCGTCTCCGAGCGGAAAGCCGTACGCCGATCGGACGCGCGACCGCACCGCACGGCTCGTGCGATTTCAGCCGTTTCGCTCCTATGATGCCGATGTCATTCCCTTGTATCGAAGGAGTGTTTCGTGGCGACTCGTCTCAACCCGTACATCAGCTTCTCCGGTGACGCGCGGCAGGCCATGGAGTTCTACCAGAGCGTCCTGGGCGGCGATCTCCGGCTCAGCGGCTACGGCGACTTCGGCTCCGAGGTGCCGCCCGGATACGACGACAAGATCATGCACGGCATGCTCGAGACCTCCGGCGGGCTGACGCTGATGGGCGCCGACGTGCCACCGGGCATGGAGCACAGGACCGGGACCGACTTCGCGGTGAGCCTGAGCGGCGAGGACGCGGACGAGCTGCGGGGCTACTGGGAGAAGCTGTCGGCCGGAGGGGCCGTCTCGGTCCCCCTGGAGAAGCAGATGTGGGGCGACGTCTTCGGCATGTGCACGGACAAGTTCGGCATCACGTGGATGGTCAACATCAGCGAGCGAGCCTGACCGCTCCCGAGCCCGGTCCGCCGCTGCCGTTGGCGCGTCGTCGTCAGGCCGCGAGTCGACCGACGGCGAGGGAAAGGGATCTCTCGGACCGAGGTACGCCCATGGAGCGGGGGCGCTCCATGGGCTGCTGCTCCCTTCCTGACCCGCACCATGCGTCCCGGGCCGCCCGTAGCGTGACCTCCGTGATGGTGGGAACCGAGGAGACCCGGCTGGTCGTGCTGCGCGGCAACAGCGCGTCGGGGAAGTCGTCCGTCGCCGCGGGTCTGCGTGAGCGGTTCGGCCGCGGCCTCGCCCTGGTCGGACAGGACAACCTCCGCCGCGTCGTGCTCTGCGAGCGAGACCTCCCGGGTGCCGCGAACATCGGCCTGATCGACCTGACAGCCCGTTACGCCCTGGACGCCGGCTATCACGTCGTCGTCGAAGGCATCCTCTACGCCGACCACTACGGCGACATGCTCACCCGGCTGCGCGCCGACCATCGCGGCCCGACCCATGGCTACTACCTGGACGTCCCTCTCGACGAGACCCTCGCCCGCCACGCCACCAAACCCATCACCGACGACGTGAACCACGCACAACTGCGCGACTGGTACCGCCCGCACGATCTGCTGCCCGACGGCGTCGAGACGGTCATCGGCACCGACAGCGCCCTGTCCGACACGGTCGATCGCATCATGCTCGACACCGGCCTGGCCCACCTGCCCGCACGGAACCGCTGACCGGGAGGCCGCCGCGACGGCCGCCCGAACCAGCCGGGATGTGGTGGAGGGTCATGTCCCGGAGCGGCAGGGATTCCGCCCAGGGAGCCGTAGGCTCAAGGTCGACGACGGCGGGAGACCGGTATGTGGAAGCGGGCCCTGGACCGGGCCGGGGTGCGGGAGCCAGGGCTCCGGCGGGACTACACCGAGCAGCGGCGGGCTGTGCGGAGGTTCGCGACGGCCGAGTACGCGGCGGCGCGGGTCCTGCTCCCCGGCGCGGTGCTCCCGCACGTCGTGGCAGCCGTCGCCTTCATGCACGACACCGACGACCGGATCGACCGGGGTGCGCCGGAGGACCGGGCGGCCGCTCTCGCCGAGTGGGACGGCCTCGTACGCAAGGCCCTGGCCGACGGCGACTCCACCCTGCCCGTCCTGCGCTGCCTGGCACACACCGCCGAGCGGCACCCCGATGTGCGCGCCCACGTGGAGGAGTTCCTGACGGGCTGCGAGCGCGAGGTCGCCTGGCGGAGCATCGCCGCCGAACGGGAACTGGAGCTGTACGTACGGGAGTACTCGCTTCCCGCGCTGATGCTCACGGCCTGCCTCCTCGCGCCCGAGGACGTGGTCACGCGGACGGCGTTCACCGAGGGCTGCCACCTGCTCATCCGTGCCATGCAGCGCGTCGACTTCCTGGAGGACCTGTCCGAGGACGTGCGCGCGGGCCGCCCCGGCGTCCCCGCCGACGCGGTGAGCCGCCACGGCGCGGACCTCGCCCGGCCCGGCCCGGCACTCGGCCGGCTCGTCGAGGAGCAGGCCGACCGCGCCGCCGACGACCTCAGGGCCGCCGCCGACCTCCCGACCCTCGCGGCCCCTCCGTACCGGCCCTTCGTCCGCGCGCTCATCGGCGTTCAGCGCCTCCGCCTCGACGCCGTACGCCGCGCGGGCGCCTCCCTGGCTACCCGCCCCTCGGGCCCCTCGGCACCGGCGGCCGCTCTCGTGCTGCTGAGGGAGGCCGCGCGGCGGACGCGGGGCTGAGCGACGGCGCCCGACCCGGGAAACCCCCCGGGTCGGGCACGCTCCTTCGGCCGCTAGAAGAAGCCCAGCTTCTTCGGCGCGTAGCTGACCAGCAGATTCTTCGTGTGTTGGTGGTACACGCGCCACACCGTACCTGACCAGGCGAAATGAAGGTTTCTTTCTCCGGCGGGCCGGTGCTGGTCCGCAACTGGCCCGGATCTTGGGCGTGGGGGCGGTGCGCTTGCGCGCTGCGGCAAGTCGTCGCCGGAGCAGCGCTGGGGCAATGTCCGCAGCGCGGTCGCGCTCGCCGACGAGGCCATCGAGCGGCTCGGCTCCGAGGCCGCCACCCTGGCCCTCGCCGAATCGCGGTATGCGCTGGGGCTCGCCCTGTCGGCCGCCGGGCAGCGACGCCCACGTCCAGATGTGGTGCTGGACCGACTCCTATGCCCCCGATGGCTACCCGTCGCACCGCAAGCGCTGGTTCTACGTCATTCAGGCCGACGGCAGCCCCAAGCCCGGGGACGAGGGCTACATCTACTCCGCCCTCATCCCCGTCTCCGAGCAGATCGTCACGCCTGTGTGCACCACCCGACGCATCCTCGAACTCCACCCGCTGCCTCCGCCGCCACCCGACCCTGCCCCCGACGAGACGCCCTCCGCCGTCTCGGCCGAGCCGCCCGGCTCGACCGGCACTCCCGAGCCCCAGCGTCTCCCTGTCACCCGGACGCCCGCGACGACCCAGCCCCCCGCGTCACCTCAGCCGGTCATGGTGACCGTGGACAACCGGGTGACCAACGGCGCGACCCAGATGCGTGAGGACACCGATCACCCCGCCTACCTGTCCCAACGCACGTGAAGAGGTGCAAGGACCGGAAGCCGGCCTGCAACGCGTCCGGCGACCTTGCCTCCGGTGACCGGCTGACGGCGCTCTGCCGGACCACCGGAGACCGGATCACCAACGGTGAAGACGGCCGTGACATCGACGATGACAACCCGGCTTTGGACGAAAGCCGGTCTTGGTACCGGCTTCGCGCGGCCGACGGTCGTACCGGCTACCTGTCCGTCGTCTGGCTCGACCCCGGCGACCGCGGCGGCCTGGGCCTGCGCGCCTGCCGACCCCGCCCACCGCCAGAAGGTTCGCTGGCCGCTGTGATGGGGGGCGGCGCGGCATGGCCGTCAGAGCAGCCGGCCCGGCGCCGAGTTCCTGGATGGGGTTGGACCCGTCTGTTGCCCTGGCCGCACTGTGCCGCGCGGGCTGACTGCGGCCGCCCTGCGGGACGAGGCGGCGGGCGAGCGGCTTCCACCCGTCCCCACGACACCTCGCCGGGAGCTGTGTGCTGAGCTTCTGGCGCATCCAGGCAGCGCAGTCGGACACCGGGCTGCCCCGGATCGTGTCGTACGGTCTGGCATCGCGGCCGCCCACCGTCCGCAACGGATCTCACCGGACCCGGCGGTGCCGCGGGTACGGCCGAAAGATCTGAACCGATACCGGGAATCAGGCCGCGACGAGCTCCTGCTCGCGGTCCGGCGTCTTGACCTTGGGCTTCTTGTTCGGCAGCGAGAGCCGGAAGACCTTGCGCCACGCGGAGAACACCTGCTTGGGCAGCGGCCCGGTGACGTACTCCAGCTCGTACTTTTCGAACAGCGCGCGCACCTTCACCGCGACCTCGGCGTACCGGTTGCTCGGCAGGTCCGGGAACAGGTGGTGCTCGATCTGGTGCGACAGGTTGCCGGTCATGAAGTGCATGGCCCTGCTGCCGCTGATGTTCGCCGAGCCCATCATCTGGCGCAGGTACCACTGGCCGCGCGTCTCGCCCTTGATCGACCGGCGCTCGAAGACCTGCACGCCCTCGGGGAAGTGCCCGCACATGATCACCGAGTGGGACCAGATGTTGCGGACCAGGTTCGCGGTGAACGTGGCGGCGAGCGTGGTGAGGAACGACGGGCCCGACAGCAGCGGGTGGATCACGTAGTCCTTGAGCACCTGCTTGCGGATCTTGCGGCCGACGGCCTTGGCCCGCGCGCGGAACTCCGGGTTGTTGCGGCGGCGCTTGTGCAGGTTCTTGCCGAGCTCCAGGTCGTACGCTGCGATGCCGTACTCGAAGAAGCAGGCGTTGATGAAGTTCCACAGCGGCTGGCCGAGGTGGAACGGGTGCCACTTCTGGTCCTCGTCGACGCGCATGATGCCGTAGCCGAGGTCGTTGTCCTTGCCGATCACGTTGGTGTACGTGTGGTGCAGCTCGTTGTGCGAGTGCTTCCACTGGTCGGACGGCGAGACGTGATCCCACTCCCAGGTCGTGGAGTGGATCTTCGGGTCCCGCATCCAGTCCCACTGGCCGTGCAGGATGTTGTGGCCGATCTCCATGTTGTCCATGATCTTCGCCACGGACAGTCCGGCGGTGCCGATCAGCCACGCGGGCGGGAAGAAGGAGAACAGCAGCACGCCCCTGCTGACCAGCTCGAGCTTGCGCTGCGCCGAGATGACTTTGCGGATGTAGGCGGCGTCCTTCTCGCCGAGGTCGGCGATCACCTCATCGCGGATCGCGTCCAGCTCACGGCCGAGCTCCTCGATCTGCTCCGCGGTCAGGTGGGCGGTGGGGTCGATGGCGGTCAAGGTGCTCCTACCGTTCGATGTCGCAGGGGCCCGCAGCGGCGGACACGCAGGTCTGGATGAGGACGCCCGGCTCGGCCTCGGTGATCTCGCCGGTGCGCAGGTCGCGGACGGCGCCCGCCGTGAGCGGCGTGACGCAGCCGAAGCAGATGCCCATGCGGCACCCGGACGGCATGAGCACGCCGGCCTCCTCGCCGACGTCCAGCAACGGCGTGGCGCCATCCGCGTCGACGGTCTTGCCGGTGGCGCTGAACGTGACCTCGCCGCCGTCACCGGCGACGACGATGCCGGGGCGGAAGCGTTCGGTGTGCAGGCGCTCTTGGACGCCGTGTTCGCTCCAGAGCTCTTCGGCGGCGTCGAGCAGGCCCGCAGGCCCGCAGGCCCAGGTCTCGCGCTCGGCCCAGTCGGGCACCAGTTCGTCGAGACGGGCGATGTCGAGCATGCCGTCCGTGTCGGTGTGCACCTCGGTGAGCCGCAGCTTCTTGTCCGCGACAAGGCCGTGCAGTTCGTTGCGGAAGATCACGTCTTGCGGCTGTGGCGCGCAGTGGACCATGACGACGTCGTCGAACTCGGTGTCACGCAGCATGCCCATCACAGGCGTGACGCCGCTGCCGGCCGTCAGATAGAGCACCTTGGCGGGCTTGGCTTCCGGCAGCACGAAGTCACCGGTTGCCTGGTCGAGCTGGACCAGCGTGCCCGGTTTCGCCCTGCGGACCAGGTGGTTGCTGACCTTGCCACCCGGGATCGCCTTCACGGTGATCGTGACTCGGCCGTCCCGGCGGTTCGGCGGCGAGGTGATGGAGTAGGCACGCCACAGGCGCCTCCCGTCGACGTCGACCCCGATCCGCACGTACTGACCGGCCGTGTGACCGCGCCAGCCCCGTCCCGGCCTGATCACGATGGTCGCGGCGTCACTCGTCTCGGGGTGCAGGGCCTCGATGCGCCCACGCAGGTCAGCGCCCGCACGCAGCGGGCTGACCAGGTCGAGGTAGTCCGACGGCAGCAGCGGCGTCGTGACCATCTCCAGCAGTTTCCACGCCCCACTGCGGAGGGCTGCACTCGTCATGACTCCAGCTTGGTCCGCCTCAAGGCGTAAAGTCCTGACCGCAGGACGTGAATTTGTTCGGCTGAATTGTTCGCAGGGAATAAAGATGAGTCATTCAATCCGGAGAGTCACCGACCTATCTCTGGATGCGACGACGGTCACCGCACTTCGGGCCGCGCTGAAGACCACTGCCGACGAGGTCGTCCAGGCGATCATCGACGAGGTCCCTCCCTACGCCAACGCCCTTTCGGGCCGCATGGGCGTCACCATCCGCCGAGCCGTCCGTACCGCCCTGGGGCACTACCTGGACCTCGCGAGCGGGAACGCCACAGGCGGTGACGCCGGTGACGCCGCCTACGAGCTGGGCCGCGGCGAGGTGCGCGACGGCCGTTCGATGGACGCCCTGCTCGGCGCCTACCGCGTCGGCGCCCGTGTGGCGTGGCGATGCCTGGCAGCGGGTGCGGTACCCGCAGGTCTGCCCGCCCCCGAGGTCGCCAAGTTCGCCGAGCTGACCTTCGCCTACATCGACGAGCTCTCCGCCGCGAGCGCCGCGGGCCACGCCGACGAACTGGCGGCCCGGGGCCGGGACCACGAGCGCCACCTGGAACACCTGGCCCGCGACCTCCTCGCAGGCGCGAGCCCGGACGTGCTGCTGGCCTCTGTTCAACGGGCCGGCTGGCAGCCTCCGGTATCGCTGACCGCGGTCCTGCTGCCAGCCGCCCAGGCCCGGCCCGCCTACCGCGCGCTCGACCCGAGCACCCTCGTCCTCGACGATCTGCCGGACGCCTTCGGTGTGCTGCTCGTCCCCGATGCCGACCGGTCACATCTCTTGCGGCAGCTGGCCGACCGCATCGCCGTGGTCGGCCCGGCCCGGCCATGGACCCGTGCGTCCGCCTCGTACGCACGAGCCGTGCGCGCGCGCTCCCTCTCCTCCGGCATCCGCGACACCGAGGACCACCTGCCCGAGCTGGTGCTGAGCGCCGACGTGGACGCGTTCGCAGACCTCCGTGCCCGAGCCCTCGCACCGTTGCGGACCTTGCCTGTCGCGACCGCACAGCGGCTGGAGGAGACGTTGCGGGCGTGGCTGCTGCACCAGGGCAGGCGGGACGAGGTGGCGGCGGCGCTGTTCGTCCATCCCCAGACCGTCCGGTACCGGATGTCGCAGCTGCGGGAGGTGTTTCCGGATCTCGCATCGCCACACCGGATCCTTGAGCTGACGCTGGCGGTCGGTCTTCGGGTCAGCTGACGCGTACTTCGACCGTCCGCGATCGAGTCCGCGAGACCGCGTCAGCCAGGACGTGTCACCGGCCCGGTGAGCTCGGTTTGGTCCGTGGCTGGTCCGGAACAGCCGGTCTGGAGTGGGAGCCAGGCAGGAGGAATTGAGAGGAACCGGAAAAAAGATGCCCGCGTCGAGCGGGCCGAGCCGACGGCTCCTGACGGGTAAGAGCCCAGTTCAGGCGCCGTTCTTCGGGCTCCTAGAAGAAGCCGAGCTTCTTCGGGGAGTACGAGACGAGGATGTTCTTCGTGTGCTGGTAGTGGTCCAGCATCATCTTGTGGGTCTCGCGGCCGATGCCCGACTGCTTGTAGCCGCCGAACGCCGCGTGTGCCGGGTACGCGTGGTAGCAGTTCGTCCAGACGCGGCCCGCCTGGATCGCGCGGCCCGCGCGGTAGGCCGTGTTGCCGTCGCGGGTCCAGACGCCCGCCCCGAGGCCGTAGAGCGTGTCGTTCGCCGTGCGGATCGCGTCGTCGAAGTCCGTGAATGAGGTGACCGCGACGACCGGGCCGAAGATCTCCTCCTGGAAGATCCGCATGCGGTTGTCGCCCTCGAAGATCGTCGGCTGGACGTAGTAGCCGCCCGCCAGCTCTCCGTCGTACTCGATCCGCTGGCCGCCCGTCAGGATCTTCGCCCCCTCCTGCTGGCCGGTGTCCAGGTACGAAAGGATCTTCTGGAGCTGGTCGTTGGACGCCTGCGCGCCGATCATCGTGTCCGTGTCCAGCGGGTGCCCGGGGAGGATCTTCTCCGTGCGGGCGATCGCCGCCTCCAGGAACTCGCTGTAGTGGCCGCGCTGGATCAGGGCCCTCGACGGACACGTGCAGACCTCGCCCTGGTTGAGGGCGAACATCGTGAAGCCCTCCAGCGCCTTGTCCCGGAAGTCGTCGTCCGCCACCGACACGTCGTCGAAGAAGATGTTCGGGGACTTGCCGCCCAGCTCCAGCGTGACCGGCTTGATGTTCTCCGAGGCGTACTGCATGATCAGCCGGCCCGTCGTCGTCTCGCCCGTGAACGCGATCTTCGCGACGCGAGGCGAGGACGCGAGCGGCTTGCCCGCCTCCGCGCCGAAGCCGTTGACGATGTTCACCACGCCCGGCGGCAGCAGGTCGGCGATCAGGCTCATCCAGAAGTGCACCGACGCCGGGGTCTGTTCGGCCGGTTTCAGGACCACCGCGTTCCCCGCGGCCAGCGCGGGCGCCAGCTTCCAGACCGCCATGAGGATCGGGAAGTTCCACGGGATGATCTGCCCGACCACGCCCAGCGGCTCGTGGAAGTGGTACGCGACGGTGTCGTCGTCGATCTCGCTCAGCGTGCCCTCCTGGCCGCGCAGCGCCCCCGCGAAGTAGCGGAAGTGGTCGATCGCCAGCGGGATGTCGGCGGCCAGGGTCTCCCGGACCGGCTTGCCGTTCTCCCAGCTCTCCGCGACGGCCAGTTCCTCCAGATGGGCCTCCATCCGGTCGGCGATCCGGAGGAGGAGGTTCGACCGCTCCGTCGGCGCCGTGCGGCCCCACGCCGGGGCCGCCGCGTGTGCCGCGTCCAGAGCGCGCTCCACGTCCTCGGCCGTTCCGCGGGCGACCTCGGTGAAAGGACGGCCGTCGACCGGGCTCGGGTTCTCGAAGTACTGTCCCCGGGCCGGGGCGACGTACTCACCGCCGATCCAGTGGTCGTAGCGGGCCTGGTACGACATGATCGCGCCCTCGGTACCGGGTGCGGCGTAACGAGTCATGGACATGGCCTCCCTCGGACCGCGCCGGCCGTCCTGACCGGCGCTCACCGCCGAGAGTGCTCCGCCCGACGTTGCAACACCGTTGCGCCCGCCGACAGTTCCGCGTCCAGCGCCCGCAACCGGGCCAGCACGGGCGCCAGTCCGGCATCCGGAACCACCTCGGACAGCGCCCGCCACATCTCCACGTCGTCCTCGCCCCACGCGCTGTACGTCCAGTCCGCGAGCAGCGCCGGATCGCCCCGGTCCACCAGCGCCGCCCGCAGCCGGTCCGCGAGCCGCTCGCGCAGCCGTACGACGCCCGGCGCGCGCGACGACGGCAGCAGCGGACCCGCGTACTCGCCGAGCGCCGCCGACACCGCGCCCGAGCCGAGCCGCCGGTCGACCGTGCCGAAGTCCGCGTCCACCGAGGCCGCCAGCCGGTAGGGGCGTGAGCGCAGCAGTTCCGGACCGAGGAGGCCGCGCAGCCGCGACAGCTCGGCCCGCAGGGTGACCGGGGTGACCGACTCCTCCTCGTACAGGAGCGTCAGGAGCTCGTCGCCGCCCACGCCGTCGGGACGGTGCGCGAGGACGACCAGGATCTCGCTGTGGCGCCGGCTCAGCCGCAGCCCCCGGCCGCCGACGCGCAGCAGCGCCTCGTCCCGGCCCAGCGCGGTCAGCCTCACCCGGTCCTCGGCCGGGGCGGGGGCGAGGAGGGCCAGGTGGGACTCGGCCGCGCGCGCCACGGCCTGCACGAAGGCCAGGCTGTGCGGATGGGCGAGCCGGTCCCCGCCGGTGATGTCGACCGCGCCGAGCAGCCGCCCGGTCCGCGGATCGTGCACCGGGGCGGCGGCGCAGGTCCACGCCTGCACCGGCCGACGGAAGTGCTCGGCGCTGAAGACCTGCACCGGCCGGTCCACGGCGATCGCCGTCCCGGGCGCGTTCGTCCCGGCCACCGACTCCGACCACCGGGCCCCGGCGACGAAGTTCATGGCGCGGGCACGGCGCAGCGTCCCGGGGTGACCCTCCACCCAGAGCATCCGCCCGGCCGCGTCGCAGACCGCGAGCAGATGCTCCCCGTCCCGCGCGTAGGCGCCCATCAGCTCCCGGATCACCGGCATCGCGGCGGAGAGCGGATGTTCCTCCCGGTGCCCGGCGAGCTCGTCGTCGGCCAGCTCCACACGGGCCGCGCCGTCCGGGCTCACTCGCGCCCGCGCCGAGCGCCGCCAGGAGTCGGCGACCAGCGGCCGTACCGGGGGGAGCTGCACCCGACCGCCGCTGGTGAACGCCTCGTGCGCCCGCCGCAGCGCCCCGGCGTCCGGCTCCGACGTCACCCACGCATCGCTCAACTCGGCCTCCACGTCGAGGTCCACCGCTGCCTTCCTGGCCATCGTCGTGCGCGCGCGGGTCGCCCACAAGCGTCCGGACACCACGGCATATGCACCCTGTCCTGACACCGCCGTCAGGTCCTCACGTAGAGTGGGGCTCGGGCCGTGACTGGCGCTTGAGGTGGATCACCACCGGGGAGCGGCCCCGCGGACTCCACGCACCCGCGCGGATCCGTCGCTGCCGTGCGCCTGGGCGATCACCTGTCATCGACGACGCCCAGGAGTGGCCCATGTCCACCAGCACCGCCTCCCTCATGGACGGAACCGCCCTCGCCCGCCGCACGGTCGAGGAGACCGCCGCGCGTGCCGCCGAGATCACCCGCCGCACCGGCGTCACGCCCTGTCTCGCCACGGTCCTCGTCGGCGCGGACCCGGCCTCCGTCACGTACGTGAAGATGAAGCAGAACCGCTGCGCGAAGGCCGGAATCCGTTCCCGGCACGTCGAGTTGCCCGCCTCCACGACGACCGAGGAGCTCGTCGCCGCCATCACCGCGCTCTCCGAGGACCCCGAGGTCCACGGCATCCTGCTCCAGCACCCGGTCGGAGCGCACATCGACGAGCGCGCCGCCTTCGAGGCGATCGCCCCGGAGAAGGACGTCGACGGCGTCACCATGGCCTCCTTCGCCGCCATGGGCTTCGGCCTCCCGGGCTTCGTCTCCTGCACGCCCGGCGGCATCATGCGCCTGCTCGACGCGTACGACGTCGAGCTGAGCGGCAAGCGGGCCGTCGTGGTCGGCCGCTCCGCGATCCTCGGCAAGCCGGCCGGACTGCTGCTGCTCGGCCGCGACGCCACCGTCACGTACTGCCACTCGCGCACCACCGAGCTCTCCTCGATCGTCGGTGAGGCCGACATCCTCGTGGCCGCCGTGGGCAAGCCCCGCTTCATCAAGGGCGAGCACATCAAGCCCGGCGCGGTCGTGATCGACGCGGGCTACAACCCCGGCAACATCGGCGACGTCGACTTCGAGACGGCCGCCGAGCGGGCCTCGCTCATCACGCCCGTACCCGGGGGTGTGGGTCCGATGACCATCGCCGTGCTCCTGGCGCAGACCGTCGAGGGGGCGGAGCGCCAGCTCGGCCTCTGAGAGGTGCCGGGGGCCGCCGCCTGCCCGCCTGGACCGGGCAGGCGGATCCCTGCGACCCGTCTAGCACGAGGACAGCGCGTCGCGCGACCCTTGGGTGGACGGACTTTTGTCACCGTTCTGTCCGCGGTGTGCTGCAACTTGCCTTCAGGCAGCAGAAACTGACGGTTCGTGAGTGAATCTGGTCACCATGTCCCGGTTCCCCGTCGGCCTGCCGGCGCCGCTGCCGCACCTCCTCGTGCCGGTCCTTCTCCTCCTGGCGGGCCTCGTGGCCGTGAGCTGTCACGGGGCGGGAACCCGGTCCCCGGGGGATCCCGGAGATCTGAGGTCCGCGACGGCCCAGGCCGCCGGCCGCGAGCTCGCGCCGCAGGGCGGGGCCGAGACCCGTCGTCCCCCGCCTGACCCCGGCTCGTCCGCGACGGCCTCGGTGCCGTACGAGCGCCTCGCACCGGGGGAGTGCTTCGACATCGACCGGGAGGCCCCGGGGACCGTCGTGCGGCGCGGCTGCGACCAGCCGCACGACGCCCAACTCGTCACGGTGCTCCGGCTGACCGGCGACCACGGCACGGACGAGGAGGTACGCGACGGGGCCGCGGCCCTCTGTCGCGAGCCGCTGCGCGACGAGGCCGCGGAGCAGCCGTACGGCACGCGGTGGACCACCTTCGTCCAGTACCCGTACCGCAGCGGCTACCTCCTCGGCTCCGACGCCGTCGCCTGCAGCCTCGCCGCACACACCCCCGCGTCCGCCACGGGCGGCACGGTCCGCAAGCTCACCGCGCCGCTCCGGTGACGGCCGCGCCTCAGCCCTCTCCCGCCGCCGCGAGCGCGGCGGCCGGATCCTGGTCCGCGGGACCGGCCGGGACCCAGTGGCCGCGTTCCTTGCGATAGGGCCACCAGCGGCCGTCCTCGCCGAGCCGCAGCTGCGCCTCCGCACCCACCACCGTCCAGCGCGCCGCCCCCGCCGGCCTCAGCACCGGCCGGTCGGCGTCCTCCCAGGCATCCGCGAGCGCCGTCCTCGCCCGTGCCAGCGCCTCCGGTTCCGGTGTCCACTCCTCCTCCAGTACGGCGAGGGCGGCGGCGCCGCCGAACCGCCACGCGCGCGTGGCCGGCTCCAGCTCCGCCCGACGCCGCCCGGACCCGGTGGCGAGCCGGGACGCGACACCCGACGGCACGGACCCGGAGGCCGCCAGGCGCACCGCGTCCTGCCCGACCGTCAAGGCCCCTTCCACCGGGGTGTGCTCATGCCCCGGGGCGAGCGCCTCGGCGAGCATCCGGTGGGCCCGGATCGCCGCGTCCACCGCCAGGAACTCCAGCGCCGAAGGGTCGAGACCGGGCGCGGGGTCCGTCTCGGTGTCCAGGGCCGGTGGAACGCCCGGGACCGACGGGAGCGCCGGCGGGGCGGGCAGCGGTGGCAGGATGTCCCGCGCGGCGAAAGCCTCCCCGGCCGGCACACCGTCGGACTCGCCCCCCGAACCCTCCGCGACCGGGGCGTCGGGAGCCGCCCGCACCGCGCTGCGCTCCTGCAGCTCGTCCAGGAGCGCGCGTTCCCCGCGCCCCCGCATCAGCAGCAGCACGAACGGGTCCTCGTCCAGCAGCCGCGCCACCTGGTAGCACAGGGCCGCCGTGTGCGGGCAGTGGTCCCACGCCTCACAGCCGCACTCCGGGTCCAGATCGCCGATGCCCGGCATCAGTTCCAGTCCGGCCGCCGCCGCGTCCTCCACGAGATGCGGCGGCATCTCATGGTCGAGCAGCGCCGCGATGTGGCCCGCGCTCTCCACCGCGAGGTCGAGCAGCCGGTCCCACTCGTCCTCCGACAGCTCCTGCAGCAGCACGTCGCTGCGGTACGAGGAGCCGTCACGGTCCCGCACGACCGCCGTGATCCGCCCGGGCCGTACCGAGACCGCGCCCACCGCGCCCTCACGGGCGTGCCTGCGCCCCTTCTTCAGCTGCTGGCCGTCGAGCGCCGTGTCCTCCAGTGCCTTCAGCCAGGCCCGGCCCCACCATGTGCGGGCGAAACCGGAGCCGCCGGCCGGCGGCAGCGCCGCGAAGGTCCGTTCGTCCTCGTACCCGCTCATCGCCCGTCCCCTCTCAGCTGGACCAGGTCGGCCAGCTCGGCATCCGTCAGTTCGGTCAGCGCCGCCTCGCCCGAGCCCAGCACCGAGTCGGCCAGGGCCCGCTTGCGCAGGAGCATCTGGGCGATCCGGTCCTCGATCGTCCCCTCGGCGATGAGCCGGTGGACCTGCACGGGCTGCGTCTGCCCGATGCGGTACGCGCGGTCGGTGGCCTGGGCCTCCACGGCCGGGTTCCACCAGCGGTCGTAGTGCACGACATGCTCGGCCCGGGTCAGGTTGAGCCCGGTGCCCGCCGCCTTCAGCGACAGCAGGAAGACGGGAACCTCGCCGTCCTGGAAGCGCGCGACCATCGCCTCGCGCTCGGCCACGGGGGTGCCGCCGTGCAGGAACTGGGTCCGTACGCCCCGCGCCGCCAGATGCTCTTCGAGGAGCCGCGCCATCTGCACGTACTGGGTGAAGACCAGGACGCTCGCGTCCTCGGCGAGGATCGTGTCGAGCAGCTCGTCGAGCAGCTCCAGCTTGCCGGAGCGGCCGTCGATGCGGGGCCGGTCCTCCTTCAGGTACTGGGCGGGGTGGTTGCAGATCTGCTTGAGCCCGGTCAGCAGCTTCACCACCAGCCCGCGACGCTCCATGCCGTCGGCCTCGGCGATCGCCGCGAGTGTCTCCCGCACCACCGCTTCGTAGAGCCCCGCCTGTTCCTTCGTCAGGGAGACGGCCCGGTCGGTCTCGGTCTTCGGCGGCAGCTCGGGGGCGATTCCCGGGTCGGACTTGCGGCGGCGCAGCAGGAACGGGCGGACGAGCGCGGCGAGCCGTTCGGCGGCGGCCGGGTCCTCACCGCCCTCGACGGCCGAGGCGTACCGGGAGCGGAAGGTGCCGAGCCGGCCGAGGAGGCCGGGCGTCGTCCAGTCGAGGATCGCCCACAGTTCGGAGAGGTTGTTCTCGACGGGAGTGCCGGACAGGGCGACGCGTGCCTTGGCCCCGATGGTGCGCAGCTGCTTGGCGGTGGCCGAGTACGGGTTCTTGACGTGCTGGGCCTCGTCCGCGACGACCAGACCCCAGGAACGGCCCGCCAGTTGCTCGGTGTCCAGCCGCATGGTCCCGTACGTGGTGAGGACGAACTCGCCGTCGGCCAGGCCCTCCAGGCTCCGTGCCGGGCCGTGGAAGCGGCGCACGGGCGTGCCGGGCGCGAACTTCTCGATCTCCCGCTGCCAGTTGCCCATGAGCGAGGTGGGGCAGACGACCAGCGTGGGGCCGGCGGCGTCGGGATGGCTCCGGCGGTGCAGATGGAGCGCGATGAGCGTGATGGTCTTGCCCAGGCCCATGTCGTCGGCGAGACAGCCCCCGAGGCCGAGGGAGGTCATCCGGTGCAGCCAGTTGAGGCCGCGCAGCTGGTAGTCGCGGAGCGTCGCCGCGAGCGCGGCGGGCTGGGGGACCTCCTGCGGCCCGCCCTCGGGGTCGGAGAGGAGGGTGCGCAGCTGCTCCAGCCAACCGGTCGCATGCACCTCGACCCGGCGGCCGTCGGCCTCCGCCGTCCCGGTGAGGACGGCGCCGAGCGCGTCCACGGGCGTCATCTTGCGGTCGTGCGAGGCGCGGGCGCGGCGGACCTCCGCCGGGTCGACCAGCACCCACTGGTCCCGCAGGCGCACCACCGGGCGGCCGGCTTCGGCGAGCTGGTCCAGTTCGGCACGGGTGAGTTCCTGCTCGCCGATCGCGAAACGCCAGTTGAAGGCGAGGAGCGCGTCGGCGGAGAGGAAGGAGGGGAGCGCAGAGGAGCGCCGGCCGTCGGGGGAGTCGGCGTCCCCCTCCGGGTGCGGCGCGTCCGTCGGCGTCGGGTCGCCTCCCCGCGCACCCGGCGCGTCGGAGTCGCCGTCCGGAGGGCCGATCACCGCGCGGACCGTGAGCCGGTGGGCCAGGTCGCGCGGCCAGTGGATCTGGACGCCCGTCGCGGCGAGCGCCCGCGCGGCGGGGCCGAGCAGCTCGGTGACCTCCTCGTCCGCCAGCTCCACGGCGTCCGGGACGGCGGCCGAGAGCAGCGGGGCCAGGGGCGGCCAGGCACGTGCGGCACGGCGCAGCGCGAGGAGCGCGTCCATCCGGGCCCGGGGCTCGAACGCCCCGCCGGCGGGGCCCGATCCGGCCCAGACGTCGGCCGCGTCGGCGACCAGGGCCGGGTCCGCGACACTGTGCATCTGCAGCACCGCCCGGAATCCGGGAACCGTCCGCTCGCCGAGCCCCGGCAGTTCGAGGCGCAGGGAGAGGCGTACGCCGGCGTCGTGACCGGCCGCCACGTCCGCCGCCCACGCCCGCTGCTCGGGCATCTGCTGCGGCGCGTCGGCCGCGAAGGCGGGTCCGCCCGCGGCGAGCGGAGCCGCCGGAGTGCGCGGCAGCGTGTCCGCGACCGCGTCGACGAAGGCGCGCAGCAGCCTCTCGGGCTCGGGCAGGAGCAGCGGACCGGAACCGGGCAGCGGTACGGCATGGGCGGCGGGAGGCATCGACGCGGCGAGCGCCCGCAGCGCGGCCAGCTCCTCGGGTCCGAGGGGCCCGGCCCGCCACGCGTCGCGATCGGTGGCCGTGAGCCCGGGCAGGAAGAGTCCCTCGGCTCCCAGACGGAGGGCGAAGAGGGCGGCGGCGCCCCAGAAGGCTGCCGAGGGTGAGGAGGCGCCGGAGAAGCGGGCGCGGGTGAGGACCGGCAGGGCGTCCCGTACCGGCAGGAGGAGCGCGGGGACGGTGTGCGGCCGGACCTCGTCGGCGGCAGCGGTCACCACGGTCAGATCCTCCGAGGTCGCGGTCGGAGCGCCGGCGATCGCGAGCGGGTGATCGGCCGGGAGGTGACCGGCGGGCGGGAGATCTGTGGGCGGAAGATCGGTGGGCAGGGACCCGTCCGGGGACCAGAAGGCGACCCGGCCGGCGCGCGGCGGGTCGGAGGGCAGGAAGACGGCGGAGCAGCGGGCGAGTTCATCGGGTCTCTGGGACGGCGACAACGCATTCCTCAAATTTGACTACCGGGACCGAGCGGCCGAGGGTACCCGAACCGCACCCCTTCCCGTGAACATGATCGACGTGACCTGCCTCACGTCCCGGTCCTCGGGTCGTGGCTCCGGCACGGCACGAGGTGGAGCCAGCCTCACCCCCGCCCCCGGGAAGACCCCCCGGATCCCCCCGGGCAGACCCCCCGGAATTCCGGGGGGTGACGCCATGGCTGCGGACGATCACCGATCCGTACGTTCGAGGGAGTCCGGGCGGCCAGCGTCCGGAACCCCTGACCACGGACACGGAGACCGCCATGCCCCAGGCCACCGCCACGCTCACGGCGCCCGACCGGAGCCTTCCGGCACCCGACGGGAACAGCGCCACCAGAAGGGGTGGCGGCAGCGAGTTCGCGCCGCTGCTGCGCACCGTGAAGGAGCAGGGGCTGCTGGAACGCAGGTCCGGATGGTACGCCCGGGGGATCGCCGTGAACTTCCTCGGCCTCGCCGCCGTCGTCGCGGGTCTGGTCCTGCTCGGCCCCTCCTGGTGGGCGCTGCCGCTCGCCGTCCCTCTCGCACTGCTCTCCGCCCGGGTGGCCTTCGTCGGGCACGACGCCGGGCACTCCCAGATCTCCGGGGACCGGCGCCGCAACCGGATCATCCAGCTCGTCCACGCCAACCTGCTGCTCGGCATGAGCCAGGAGTGGTGGAACGACAAGCACAACCGCCACCACGCCAACCCCAACCACCTCGACAAGGACCCGGACGTCGCGGCCGACATCCTCGTCTTCGCCCAGCACCAGACCACGGGGCGCGCCGGATTCCGGCGCTGGCTCACCCGCCACCAGGCATGGCTGTTCTTCCCGCTGACCACGCTTGAGGGCATCGCGCTCAAGGTGTACGGCTTCCAGGCGCTGTTCTCCAAGGACGGTCCGTACAAGAACAGGCGCGAGCGGCTCGTCGAGGGCGCCCTGCTCCTCGCCCACGTGGTCGGCTACGCCACCCTGCTGCTGACCACCCTCACCGTCGGTCAGGCCCTCGTCTTCGCCCTGATCCATCAGATGCTCCTCGGACTCCACCTGGGCATGGCCTTCGCCCCCAACCACAAGGGCATGGAGATGCCCGACGCCCACCCGGACGGCGACAGCTGGGGTCATCTGCGCCGGCAGGTGCTCACCTCGCGCAACATCCGGGGCGGCCTCCTGACCGACTGGTTCCTCGGCGGGCTGAACTACCAGATCGAGCACCACCTCTTCCCGAGCATGCCGAGGCCGCATCTTCGACTGGCCCAGCCCGCCGTGCGTGCGCACTGCCGTACGGTGGGTATCCCTTACACAGAGACCGGTTTCGTCGAGTCCTACCGACAGGCGCTCGGACATCTGCACGAGGTCGGGGAGCCGCTGCGCTCGGCAGCGTGACAAGGAGGCGTCGGACATGTCGACACGGACGAAGATCGTGATCGGGGGAGTCGCCGTCGGCCTCCTCCTGATCCCCCTCATCGGATTCTGGATGTCCCTGCTGGTGATCCTCGGCGTACCGGCCGTCGCCTACCTGGCCCTCGATCCGAGCCAGCGGCGCCGACTGCGCAGGATCTCCCGCAAGGAGCTCAACCGCTGACCCGCCCCGGGCACCACGGGACACCGGCGACCTCCGCGGGTCCGTGACAGCGTCGCGGCCGCGGGGGACCGCCGACGACCGGAGAGCACCGGCGTAGGCTCGGAGAAGATCACCCGCAGGTGATCATCGGAACGGGGAAGGGGAGCTCCACCGCATGAGCAGCGCCACCGTCACCACGGTCAGCAGCAACGGCGTCTACTCGTTCACCAAGCCGAACCGGGACAGCATCACGCTGCTCGCCGGTCTGGGCGTGGAGGGCGACGTCCACGCCGGAGTCACGGTCAAGCACCGCTCCCGGGTGGCCAAGGACCCGACCGTCGCGAACCTGCGACAGGTGCATCTCATCCACTCCGAGCTCTTCGACGACGTCGCCGGAGCCGGATTCGACGTCACACCGGGAGCCCTCGGAGAGAACGTCACCACCCGGGGCATCGACCTCCTCGGCCTGCCGACCGGCACCCGGCTGCACCTCGGGGCCGAGGCCGTCGTCGAGGTCACCGGCCTGCGCAACCCCTGCGCCCAGATCGACGGCTACCGGCACGGGCTGCTGAAGCAGGTCCTCGGCAGGGACGAGAGCGGGCGGATCGTCCGCAAGGCCGGGATCATGAGCATCGTGCTGACCGGTGGCGAGGTACGGCCCGGCGACCCGATCCGGATCGAGCTGCCGGCCGAGCCGCACCGCCCCCTGGAGATGGTCTGACCGCTGACGCCCTACGGGGTCCTCAGCGCACAGGAGTTGACCACGTCACCGCCCGCCGGCCGTGCGATCGTACGGTCCGCGGGCGGAGCCGTTCCCTCCTCGACCCACTCGCGCAGCGCCGCGAACGCCGAGCGGTAGCAGGGGAGTATCGGACGCAGCCTGTCGGGATAGGTGTCGTACAGGCCGTCGGTGTGCGTGCCGTCCTGGACCGTGTAGTACCGGTGCAGTCCGCCTCGCCTCCGGTCGTCGATCATCCGCGCGTACACGTCGGAATCGGTCGCGATGGGCAGCAGCGTGTCCAGATCGCCGTGGAGGGTGATCAGCGGCTTCCCGATCCGCCCGGTCAGCGCGACCCGGGCGACGGCCCGGTGCACGGACGCCGGCCGGGAGGCGTAGTCGTACGACGCGTCGGAGGCGCAGGGGGCGAGGATCCGCTCGACCGTCGAACCGGCCGTCGCGCCCGGACACGCCGGGTCGTAGGAAGGATCGAACTCGGCCCGGAAGACCTTCTGCGTCAGCCCCCAGTACGCCTTCTCGTGGTACGGCCACAGGAAGCGGGAACCCGGCGCGAACCCGGCACCGATCAGGTCCTCGTCCGAGGCGTGGCCGAAGGTACGGGCGACGGTGACCGGGAGGCTCGTCAGCAGGTTGGGGCCGCGGGTCGTCCAGAGCACGCCCTCCCAGTCCACCCCGCCGTCGTACAGCGCCGGACGGTTCTCCAACTGCCAGCGGGTCAGATAGCCGGCGTTGGAGATGCCCGTCATGTAGGTGCGCTGGGGCGCCCTGCCGTACCGCTGCCGTACGGCCTGCTTCGCCGCCACCGTCAGCTCGGTCACCCGGCGGTTCCACTCGGCGACCGCGTCGCCCGGCCGCCGGCCGTCGGTGAAGAAGTCGGGCCCGGTGTTGCCCTTGTCGGTGGCGGCGTAGGCGAACCCCTGGGCCAGCACATGGTCGGAGATGAGCGCGTCGGTGGAGTACTGACGCCGGGTGCCGGGCGCGCCGGTGACGACCAGGCCGCCGTTCCAGTTCGCGGGGAGTCTGATCACGAACTGGGAGTCGTGGCCCCATCCATGGGTCGCGTTGAGCCGTGAGTCGTCGGGGAAGTAGCCGTCGATCTGGATTCCGGGGACGCCGGACGGGTTGCGGGTCCCGGCCGCGGCGAGGCCGGCCTGGTCGGCCATGTCGGTGTACGGGGTTCCGGCCAGACCCGCCGTCGTCAGGTCCCCGAGACAGGCCGTCTCCTGGTGCCCGGCGCCGGGCACGTGGATCCTGTGCTGCCCCGCGCACCCGGGAGGCGGGCCGGACCGGGCACCGGCGGGCGCGGCGGGACCCGCGACGGTGAACGCGGTCAGGAGCGCGACGAACAACGGAACGCCTCGGGTCAGGCGCATGGACAGCCTCCGGTGGGACGACGGAACGGGGGTGCGCCGCCACATCGTGCGGCGCACCCGTCCCGTGCGGCCATGTTCCCGGCCCACATCTCGGACCATCGGCCCATGTGGGGCCGCGGCGGCTGGGGCCGGAGCCCGGGGCTGCCGGGGGCTGCCCGGCCGAGAGTTCGGGACTCAGCGTGCCGTGTCAGCGTGCCGGCCTCGGAGCGCGGGCCTCGGAGCGCGGGGCTCACGGCTCAGAGCGGCTGGGCTCCGGGCTCGCAGCGCTGGGCCCCGGGCTCAGCATGCCCGGCTCGGAGCGCGGGGCTCCTGGTGCTCAGGACGGGCGTACCGCCATCGCGTCGAGGGCCTCCAGGAGGTCCGGCAGCTTCGGTCCGCGTGCCACCGGGAGCACCTCGCGTGGTTCGTCGTCGAGGAGGACGAAGGCCATGTCGTCGGTCCGGGCGACGAGCGACCAGCCGGGCCCGTCGGCGCGCAGCATCCGGGCGCCTTCGGTGGCGAAGCTCGATCGGACCCGCCCCACGGGCGGGGCGTCCGCCAGGTAGCCACGCAGGTCGGTGAGCGCGCGACGGACACCGTCGTACGGATCGTGGGGGAGCCCGTCCCCGTCGCCGTCTTCGCCGGGGGTGCCCGGGCTCCGGGGCGTGTCGTCCGTGCCGGTGTCGCCCTCGGGCCGTGACGCTTCCGCCCCGGAGTCCTCGGTTTCCTCGTCGTCGTCCATCCGGGCGCGCCAGGACGCCCACTGCAGCGCCACCTCGTCGGCGCCCAGCCTGCGCTGGGCGGGGCCCCAGACGGCGTCGTCCGGCGGGCTGAGCGGCGCGCGGTCGCCCTCCTCCGGCGCGGGATCGTGCGGGGCCGGGAGGTCGGGGGAGGCCGTCGCCACCGCGAGCGGCCAGCCCGGGAGCGCGGCCACGACGGAGCGCTCGTCGGGGGAGAGGTCGTACTCCATCCCGCAGTCCCACGAGGCGATGGCCACCGCGACCAGCGACACGTCGTCGATCGCGACGGTCCACCGGGCCCCCTGGCCGTCCTGCCCGAGGACGAGCCCGTAGCCCTCGGCGTACGGCTCCAGATCCAGGGCTGCGCAGGCGGCCGGGTAGTCGTCGCCCAAGGCGCTCGGGAACTGCGCGGGCGTGAGCAGCACCGCGGTCAGCACGTACAGCGCGTCGTCGTCTGCGGTAGCCACGTCAGCCTCCCCATCTGGTCGTCGGCGCACCTTAACCAGTGGGTAACCCGCGCGTCGAGAGTCTCCGGAAGGAATCTGGCACGGCCGATTCCGCACGGCTCACGCCGCCGGCGGTCCCGGCAGTCCCAGCAGCGAGCGGGCCACGGTCTGCGGCGACTCGCCGCGTTCACGGGCGAGCGCGATCACGGCGCGGCAGGCGAGCTCGTTGATGCCGAAGGAGAGGGCTTCGGGGGAGACCCAGGTGACGGCCTCGTCGATCTGGTCCTGGTCCTCCTCCACGCAGCCGACCACATAGGTCGCCGCCGCCTCGAAGAGGTTGTGCTGCCGTCGCACCGGGGGCGGTTTCGGCGGGCCGTCCGGTGCCCGTCGCGAGGCCGGCAGGAGGGCGTTGAGGAGTGCTCGCATTCTGGCCATGACCTGCCGCCTTCCCCGGACACGGCTGCCCGGCACCTCCACCGTAGACAGGGAAGTGCCGGGACAGAAGGGCGCGTTGGGCCGTGAAACGACGAAGTGGCTCAATGACGGACGGCGAGCACCAGGTAACGGTCGTCCTCGTCCACGTAATCGACCATCCGCCATCCGGAACCGGCGAGAAGCGGGCGCAGGTGGGGCTCGGCGCGCAGATCGTCGTCGGTGATCCGCCGGCCGTGGCGGGCGGCGAGCGCGGCGCGGCCGATGGGGTGGAAGAGGGCGAGCCGGCCGCCGGGGCGGACCGCCCGGGCCAGTTCGCGCAGGTTCTCGGCGGGGTCCGCCAGATGGGAGATGAGACCGGCCCCGAACACCGCGTCGAGCACCCCGTCGCCCAGCGGCAGCCGGGCGACGTCCGTGAGGAGGAGTCCGGCGGACTCGTCCCGCCCGGCGCGGACGGCCTGGGCCAGCATCTCCGGGGTCAGGTCCGCCCCGACCACGGTCCCCGTCGGGCCGACGGCCGCGCGCAGGGCCGGCAGGGCGCGGCCGGTGCCGCAGCCCGCGTCGAGCACGGCGTCGCCGGGGCGCAGCCCGAGATCGGCCACCGCCGCGGCGTAGGCCGGGCCGTCGTCGGGGAAGCGGGCGTCCCAGTCGGCGGCGCGGGGGCCGAAGAACTCCTGGACATGGGTGGGGTCATCGCTCATGCGTGCATGATGCCCCAGCCTCACGGGTGAACGTCCGGCGCGCACGTTCGAGCCAGGCACGATCGTTCTGGAACATCTCTATGTCATATTCCATCAGGTTTCGAAATGCGCCCCCGATGCGCCCCCTCGTGCGCACTAGCGTCCCTGGGTCATGGGACACCTGGACCACGCCACCTTCGGCTGGCTGACACCTGTGCTGTCGTACGCGATGGCCTGCATAGGCGCCGCCCTCGGGCTGCGCTGCACCGTACGAGCGCTCGACGCGACCGGCCGATCGCGACGCAACTGGCTGCTCACCGCCGCGTCCGCGATCGGCACCGGTATCTGGACGATGCACTTCGTCGCGATGCTCGGCTTCGGCGTGACCGGGACCGACATCCGCTACGACGTACCGCTGACCATTCTCAGTCTCCTCATCGCCATGGCCGTCGTCGGAGTCGGCGTGTTCGCCGTCGGCCACGGAGGAGACAGGATCCGCTCGCTCCTGATCGGCGGTCTCACGACCGGCGTCGGCGTCGCGAGCATGCACTACATGGGCATGGCCGCCCTGCGGCTGCACGGACAGGTGACCTACGACCCCATGCTCGTCGCGCTCTCCGTCGTCATCGCGGTCGTCGCCGCGACGGCGGCGCTGTGGGCGGCGCTCAACATCCACGCCCCGGCCGCCGTCGCGGTCGCCTCGCTGGTCATGGGAGCGGCCGTCAGCAGCATGCACTACACGGGCATGTTCGCCGTCCGCGTCGAGGTCTCCCCCTCGACGGCCGCGCTGCCCGGGGCCACGGCGATGCAGTTCATCTTCCCCCTCGCCGTGGGGCTCGGCTCCTACCTCTTCATCACCTCCGCCTTCGTCGCCCTCTCCCCGACGGCCAGGGAACGCGCCGCCTACGCCTCGGCCGAGCGCCTCACCGAGCCCGACGAGCGCGCGGTCGACGTGGCACCCCCCGGCTACCGGCCGGAACCGGCGAGCGCCGGCACAGCGAGGACAGCGGCCTCCTACGCCTACCCGGTGGGGCCCGTGGACGGCGGACGGGACCACCCTTAGCCCGCCCCGGCCCCTGGGCCGCACTCGGACGGACCGGGGCGGGAAGCCGCTCCGGTGAGCCCCGAGCGGCACCCGACCCCGTCGACCCGCGCCGAGACAGCCGCTCGCCGAACGCCGCACCGTGGCACACGCGGGACGCACACCGCACCAGGACAGACGCAGCCGGAACGAGGAGGCCATGCGAACTCCCCGCAGGACCAAGGACGCCGACGCCCCGGCGCCGCAGGCGGCGCGCGGACGGCGCGCGCACGCAGGGCCGCCCGCCGACGAACGATCGGAACCCGCACCCGCGGCCCGGCCCGACCGGGCCGATCACGCCAGGCCGGGCGGTCCGGCGCCCGGGATCCCCGCTCCGCCCCGACGCCGCGGCCTGCGCCCCAGGACCGTCCGGGCGAAGATCGTCTCGCTGCTGATGGTTCCCGTCGTGTCCCTGCTGGCCCTGTGGGGATTCGCCACCGTCACCACCGCGCAGGACATCGCCCGGCTCCGCCAGCTCCAGCGCGTCGACGCGGAGATCCGCGAACCCGTCGCCGCCGCCGTCACCGCCCTGCAGGCCGAACGCCGCGCCGCCGTGCGCCAGGTCGCCGTGCCCGGTGCCGGACGCGTCACCGAACTGAAGGAACAGTCACGGCGCACCGACGCCGCCGTCGCGCGGCTCCGGCTCGACGGCGGACACACCGTCGGCGACACCGGGGAACTTCCCCGCGACGTCGCCGACCGCATCGGGCGGTTTGTCGCCAAGGCCGAGGGCCTCGACCGGCTCCGTACCGCCGCGGCGGCCGGCGGCGCCGACTGGGAGCAGGTCTACAAGGAGTACACCGCCGCGATCACCGCCGCCTTCGCCGTCGACGGCGCGCTGAGCGGTATCCAGGACGCCGAGATCGGCTCCGACGCGCGCGTGCTGCTGGAATTCGGCCGGGCCGGCGAGATGCTCGCCCGGGAGGACGCGCTGCTCAGCTCCGCCCACCTGAGCGGAGAGTTCCCCGCCGAGAGGCTTCGGCAGTTCACCGGGGCCGTCGAGACGCGTCGCACGCTCACCGAGTCCGCCACCGCCGACCTGCGCGGATCCGAACGCGCCGCCTGGGAGAACCTGGCCGCCCAGCGCGGCTACCAGCAGCTCACGCTCGCGGAGGACCGGGTGCGCGCCGCCGCCCCCGGCCGCAAGGCCGCCCAGGCCGTGCCCGCCGCCACGTGGGACGACGCCATGGCCGTCGTACGCGGCGGGCTCGGCACCATCGAGACGGACGCCCGACACGCCGCCGCCGACCGCGCGGACCCGTTCGCCGGAGGCGTGCTCACCGCGGGCGGCGCCGCGGTGCTGCTCGGCCTCGCCGCCGTCGCCGCCTCCCTCGTCATCTCCGTACGCATCGGACGCGGCCTGGTCATCGAACTGATCAGCCTGCGCAACACCGCTCTGGCGATCGCCCGCCGCAAACTCCCCGCCGCCATGACACGCCTGAGGGCCGGCGAGGAGATCGACGTCCAGGCCGAGGCTCCGCCGGGACCCGCGCCGCAGGACGAGATCGGGCAGGTCGGAGAGGCGCTCACCACCGTCCACCGGGCCGCGCTCTCCGCCGCCGTGGAGCGCGCCGAACTCGCCAGCGGAATCTCGGGCGTCTTCGTCAACCTCGCCCGCCGCAGCCAGGTCCTGGTCCACCGTCAGCTCAACCTGCTGGACAGCATGGAGCGCCGGGCCGACGACCCGAACGAACTCGGCGACCTCTTCCGGCTCGACCACCTCACGACCCGGATGCGGCGCCACGCGGAGAGCCTGATCATCCTCTCCGGCGCGGCCCCGGGACGCGCCTGGCGGATGCCGGTCCCGCTGACCAACGTCGTACGGGCCGCCGTCTCCGAGATCGAGGACTACGCGCGCGTGGAGATGCGGCAGCTGCCCGAGACGGCCGTCGTCGGCGGCGCCGTCGCCGACCTCACCCACCTGTTGGCCGAGCTCATCGAGAACGCCGCGCAGTTCTCCCCGCCCCACACCAAGGTGCGGATCAGCGGCGAGCCGGTGGGCAACGGATACGCCCTGGAGATCGAGGACCGAGGGCTCGGCATGGGCAAGGAGAGCCTCGCCGAGGCCAACACGAGGATCGAACAGTCCGAGGCCCTCGACCTCTTCGACAGCGACCGGCTCGGCCTCTTCGTGGTCAGCCGGCTCTCCTCCCGCCACGACATCAAGGTCCATCTGCGCACCTCGCCCTACGGCGGGACGACAGCCGTCGTCCTGCTCCCCAACGACGTCCTGCAGAGCGCGCTGCCGCCGGGCAGGAGCGCACCGGACCCGCGGGCCGCCGAGGGGTCCCGCACGGACGCGGCGCACGGCTACGCACCGCCCCGCGCACCCGGCGAGCGCGGCCGTGACGAGACCGGTCCCGGCACGCCCTTCCCGCGCCCCCGGCACCAGCAGCCCGTCGCGGTGCCCCCCGCACCCTCCCAGGCGCAGCCCCTGTCCCGTCCGCCGCGCATCCCCGCCCTGGCCGGACAGCCGGAAGGACCGGGAGCGGGCTCCTCCGAGCAGCCGCCCGCCGGAGTCACCACCCTGCGTCAGCGGGGCCGTTCGGCGCCGCCGCAGACACCGCCGGACTCCGGCCCGTCGGAGGCCCCCGAGGACGGTGAGCTTCCCCGGCGCGTACGTCAGGCCAACCTCGTCCCGCAGCTGCGTGAGGCGCCACCGGCCGACGTCCCTCCCACCCCGGCCGTCCAGGGCGCGGACGACCGCACCCCGGAGCAGGTCAGGGACCGCATGACGGCCTACCGCGACGGCTGGGCGCGCGGCGGCGGAGCGGCCCCCGGCACCCGGCGCCCGCTCGGCACGGGCTCCGGAGGCGACTCCGGCGACGAGCCCACCGGCCCGGTCGGCGCCGCACAGGGCCGCGACGCCGCAGGCGAGCCCGGCCGTCACCGCGGAGAGGCCGCGGGCGGTGCCGGTGGCAGTGACCCCGCCCGTCACCACGGCACGGCCCCCGGCTCCGGCCCGGGCGGCGACCTCCACCATGACCACGACCGTGACCGCGGCCGCGACTTCGGCAGTGAAGGAGACCACGCATGATCGACCACGAGAGGATGTCCCACCACCGCTCCGGTGAACTCGACTGGCTCCTCGACGACCTCGTCGTCCGGGTCCGCGAAGTCCGGCACACGGTCGTGTTGTCCAACGACGGGCTGGCCGTCGGCTCCTCCAGCGGACTCAGCAGGGAGGACGCCGAGCACCTCGCCGCCATCGCCTCCGGGTTCAACAGCCTCGCCAAGGGCGCGGGCCGCCAGTTCCACACCGGGGGCGTGCGCCAGACGATGGTGGAGATGGACGACGGCTTCCTGTTCGTCGCCGCCGCGGGAGACGGCTCCTGTCTCGCCGTCCTCAGCTCGGTGAGCGCCGACATCGGGCTCATCGCCTACGAGATGGCCCGCCTGGTGAAGCGCGTCGGCGAGCACCTGCACACCCCGCCGCGGCTCGCCGCGACCCCGCCCGCCGCGGGCTGACCGGAGACACCATGAACGAGGACAGCACCGGAGACGGCCAGGCCGTTCCGGGCAGTCAGTGGTACGACGCGGACGCGGGGCCGCTCGTCCGCCCGTACGCCATGACCGGGGGCCGTACGAAGCCGGGTCCCAGCAACGTACGGTTCGACCTCATCGCACTCGTCGTCGTCGACGACGACCCGCCCGGCCGGGCCGAGGAGTCCTTCCTCGGCCCGGAGCACCGGGCCCTGCTCACCCTGTGCCGGGCCGAGACGCAGTCGGTGGCCGAGCTGGCCGCCGACGCCGATCTGCCCGTCGGGGTCGTCCGTGTGCTCCTCGGCGACCTCCTCGAAGCGGGCTTCGTCAAGGTCAGCCGACCCGTACCGCCCGCACAGCTGCCCGACGAACGGATCCTGAGGGAAGTCATCGATGGCCTACGAGCGCTCTGACAGCAGCACCGGTGAGGACGCCACGGCCCTCGCTCTGAAGATCCTGGTCGCCGGCGGCTTCGGCGTCGGCAAGACCACCCTGGTGGGCGCGGTCAGCGAGATCCGTCCCCTGCGCACCGAGGAACAGCTCAGCCGGGCCGGGGAGACCGTCGACGACACCGGGGGCGTCGCCCAGAAGACGACCACGACCGTCGCGATGGACTTCGGACGCATCACCATCCGCGCCGGTCTCTCGCTCTACCTCTTCGGCACACCGGGGCAGGACCGCTTCTGGTTTCTCTGGGACGAACTGTCCCAGGGCGCGCTCGGAGCGGTCGTCCTGGCCGACACGCGACGACTGGAGGACTGCTTCCCGGCGGTGGACTACTTCGAGCACCGCAAGATCCCCTTCGTCGTCGCGGTCAACTGCTTCGCCGGCGCCCGGAACTACGGTGCGCACGAGGTCTCGCGCGCGCTGGACCTGGACCGCGGCACGCCCGTGGTGCTGTGCGACGCGCGGGACCGGGACTCCGGCAAGGAGGTGCTGATCCGGCTCGTCGAGTACGCGGGCCGCATGCACACGGCCCGGCTCCTGGACTCCGTCGGGTGAGGCGGACGGGGGAGACGAGCCCTGCGGGGCGGCCGGCGAGGGGTCAGTCGGCGACGCCGCCCTGGGCGTTCACCTTCTCGATCCGTACACGGACGAGCAGTTCGCCCGGGACCCCGTTGCGCTCACCGAACTCCTCGGCGCGGTCCTCGCCCATGTAGCGGCCGCCGATGCGAGCGGCCCAGCGACGCAGCTCGGCCGGGTCCTCGCTGATGTCGGCACGGCCCCGGAGCGTGACGAAGGCGAAAGGCGGCCGGTCGTCGTCGACGCAGAGCACCACCCGCCCGTCGCGGGCGAGATTGCGCCCCTTCACGGTGTCCTTGCCGGTGTTGAAGACGAAGTCGTCGCCGTCGAGCACGAACCAGATCGGGGCGAGGTGCGGACTGCCGTCCTCGCGCACGGTCGCCAGCTTGCCGGTGCGGGTTCCCTCGGAGACGAAGTTCCGCCACTCTTCCTCGGTCATCTTTGCCATGCACCCATGGTGAGCCACGCGAGCGCCCGAGGGGTGCTTGCTCTGTCCACGACAGTGCGTAAGGCTTGCCGCGACACGCGGACCGCGGGGACTTCGGGTCGACGGGGACGCCACACACAGGGGGAAGGACCGACACATGGCGCTGGACAAGGGACTGGACTGGCTCCTGGACGACTTGACCCAGCGGGTCGAGTACATACGGCACGCGCTGGTGCTCTCGAACGACGGCCTGGTGACGGGCGCGAGCAGTGGTCTGGAGCGGGAGGACGCCGAGCATCTGGCCGCGGTGTCCTCGGGGCTGCACAGCCTGGCCCGAGGCTCGGGCCGGCACTTCCAGGCAGGGCGGGCGCGGCAGACGATGGTCGAGTTCGACGAGGCTCTGCTCTTCGTGACCGCGGCGGGCGAGGGCAGTTGCCTGTGTGTGCTGAGCGCGGCCGAGGCCGATGTGGGCCAGGTCGCGTACGAGATGACGCTGCTGGTGAACCGGGTCGGTGAGCATCTCGGGGTGGCGGCGCGACAGCCGGGCAGGGCGGGAGTCGCCGAACTCTGACGTCGTCCACAGCCGCAGGGCCGGGCGACCGGTCCGCGCGACCACGGTTGTCCACAGGCCGAGCGGGATCGGGAGGCCCGCGGCTACGGTCGTCACCGAGAGTATTCGTCGCTCACGGGGGAGACCGGTGGAAGAAGGCATGCGTGCGTTGGCACCGACACGGGCAGCGCGGGAACTGGAGCTGAGGCGCGACGAGTTCCGGCTCGCCGTCCAGTTGGGGCTGGTGAGGACGGTGCCAGGGGCCGCTTCCGGTGCGAAGGCACCGGGTGCCGCCCGGGCACCGGGCGGGCCTCACCACGTGGAGCGTGCGGAGATCGACCGGCTCAGGGCCGCACCGGACTTCCCCGGCGGGCTGCGCGATCGCGTCCGCACGGTCGGTACGACGGAGGCGGCCGCGTTGCTCTCCGTGACACCGGACCGCTTCACCAAACTGGCCAGAACAGGTCACTTCAGCCCGGTGCGCTTCTATCTGAACCGCTACCGCGCCGTGGTGTGGCTCTATCTCGCCGGTGAGCTGGGCGAGTTCGCCCTGACCCGGCAGAGCCTGCTGACGGGAAGGCTTCCGCGGGAGATCAGGGAGAGGGTCGACGGGGGCGAGGACCGCCGGCCCCGGAACTGGCGCGCCCGGCGGCTGGGGCTCCTGCTCCGCGCGACCGACGACCCCTGGGCACGGGCAGCGGCGATCGCCTCGCTCCTGGACCCGGCCCAACTGGCCGAGGTCGTCGACGACCCCCGGGAACGCGCACTCCTGGACGACCTGCGTCCGGAGCCGCCGTCCGGGCGCCCGGAGTCGGCGGCCTCCCGCGAGATCGTCGACCGACTGGCGCTGGCGGACGACCCCGACGAGATCCTCTGGCACCGCATGAGCCTGGCGATCGCCCTGCACGAGGCCCGCGCCGACCGCCGGGTCCCGCGCGCGGGCGAGGGGGTCGGGGCGGTCGCCGCCCGGCCGCCGGCGCCGCCCCGCTCGCCGACGCTCCCGCGCCGCGCAGCCACCCACCACATCCGCCGCGGCCTGCTCGACCGCCTCCTCCGCCGGAGGACGGAGACGAGGACGGAGACGAGGACGGAGAAGGCGACGGAGAAGGCGACGGAGAAGGCGACGGCCATGGCGGGGAGGGCGGCGGCAGGGAAGCCGACGGCAGCGAAGGTGTCGGCGACGAACGAAGACGGGAGGCGCGGAGCTCGGGCTGGCTAGGCGGCATCCGCTACCCGGCGGCAGCGGCAGCGGCAGGGGCACGGGCAGGAGGAAGGGGCAGGAGGAAGGGACAAGAGCAGGGACGGAGGAGGCGGGGCGGGGGGTGAGGGGGCGGGGCCGGGGCGGTCGGCGGGCGGGGAGCCAGACGTGCGGACCTGGTTGCCGTCGGGCGGGGCGGCTGCGGTGCGGCGAGATCGCGCCGGGGCGGCGCGGTGCGGGCCCCTTTGCCGTCGGGTGGTGGGGCGGCGCGGTGCGGGCCCAGTCGTCGTCGGGCGGGGCATTGCGGTGCGTGCCCGGTCGTGGTCGGTGGGGCTGCGCGGTGCGGGCCCGGTCGTCGTCGGGCGGGGTGCCCTCCGTACGGCGAGTTCGAGCCGGGGCGGGCGGGATCTGGCGCTGTGCCCGATGGCGGGTTGCCATCGGCGCGGGGGAGGATGGGCCCATGCTTCTGGCCCGTGTCGCGGACGCTTCCCACCAGGTCGCCGCCACCTCCGCCCGCTCGCGGAAGATCGCCGTGCTGGCCGAGCTGTTCGCGGAGGCCGCGCCCGAGGAGAGCCCGCTGGTGATCGCGTACCTCTCCGGGCGGCTGCCCCAGGGGCGCATCGGCGTCGGCTGGAGCGTGCTCAAGAAGGCGGTCCCGCCGGCCGTGCCGCCCGCCGCGCAGCCGACCCTCACGCTCGCGGGCGCCGACGCCGCCATGAGCGAGCTCGCGGGAGTGTCCGGCGCCGGTTCGCAGGCGGAGCGGGCCCGGCTCGTGCACGAGCTGATGGCGGGGGCCACCCGGCCGGAGCAGGAGTTCCTCCTCCGGCTGCTCTCGGGCGAGGTGCGCCAGGGCGCTCTGGACGCCATCGCGCTGGAGGGCGTCGCGCGCGCCGCGACCGTCCCCTCCGCGGAGCTCCGCCGTGCGGTGATGCTCGAAGGGTCCCTGCCCCGTGTGGCCCAGGCCGTCCTCGCCGAAGGGGCCGCAGCGCTGGACACCTTCGCCCTGCGGGTCGGCACCCCCGTGCTGCCCATGCTCGCCCACACCGCGGGCTCGGTCACCGAGGCCGTCGCCGGCCTGGGGCCGTGCGTGGTCGAGGAGAAGCTCGACGGCATCCGGATCCAGGTCCACCGCGACGGCGAACGGATCAGGGTGTTCACCCGGTCCCTGGACGACATCACCGGGCGATTGCCCGAAGTGGTCGCCCGCGCCCGGGAGATGACGGCCGACGCGTTCATCCTCGACGGCGAGGTCATCGCCCTGGACCCGGCCACCCGGCGGCCGGTGGCCTTCCAGGACATCGCCTCGCGGGTCGGGTCACGCGTCGACGTCGAGACGGCCAGCGCCACGCTGCCGCTCTCACCCGTCTACTTCGACGTCCTCGCCGCAGGAGGAGAGCCGCTCATCGATCACCCCGGCCAGGAACGCCACCAGGTCCTGGCCCGGCTGCTCCCCGAAGCCCTGCGGGTGCGGCGGTTCGTCGTCGACGACCCCGGCTCCGCCGCCCAGGTCGAGGCGGCGGAGCGGTTCTTCACCGACACCCTGGCCCGCGGCCACGAAGGCGTCCTCGTCAAGGCGCTGGACGCGCCCTACGTGGCGGGTCGGCGCGGTCGCACCTGGCTCAAGGTCAAACCCGTGCACACCCTCGACCTCGTCGTCCTCGCCGCGGAGTGGGGGCACGGCCGCCGGACCGGGCTGCTCTCCAACCTCCACCTCGGCGCCCGCGCAGCCGACGGGACGTTCGTGATGCTCGGGAAGACGTTCAAGGGCCTCACCGACGAGATGCTGCGCTGGCAGACCGAGAGGCTGGGAGAACTGGCCGTGGACGACGACGGATTCACCGTTCGCGTACGCCCGGAGCTCGTGGTCGAGATCGCCTACGACGGACTGCAGCGCTCCACCCGCTACCCGGCGGGGGTCACGCTGCGCTTCGCCCGGGTCGTACGCCACCGTCCCGACAAGTCAGCCGCCGAGGCCGACACCGTGGAGCGGGTCACCGGTCAGACGTGACCCGGCCGGTCAGTCCCCGTCCCCGTCGTCGACGTTCGTGTACCGGCCCCGGACCCAGAGCGGCAACACGTACCAGCAGACCAGGTACCAGGCGACCAGTCCGCCGACCAGCCAGGGAACGTACGTGGCCTCCGTCGCGACCCGCAGGACCAGCAGCAGGGCCGACGCCAGCGTCGCGAGCAGCAGCACGAGCCCGATGAACGTCAGCCGTGACGCCCAGACCACCGCATGGGGTTTGATGCGCCGCCCGGCCACCAGCCGGTGGAAGGAGACCGGTCCGATCAGGGCCCCCGTCGCCGCCGCGCCCAGTGACACGGTGATGATGTAGATCGTCCGGTCCGTCGCCGACAGTTCGGGGAAGCGCGTGGTGAACACGACCGTGAGCAGGAAGCCGAACAGGATCTGCACGCCTGTCTGGGCGACCCTGATCTCCTGCATCAGCTCGCCCCACCTCCGGTCGGCCCGCTCGTCCTTCGTCTCGTGGCGGCCCCGGGAGAGTTCGTCGCCCTCCGTCCGCTGTTCGCCGCCCGGCTGCATGGTCACGGAACCTCCCCGTGTAGCTCCCTCGAGGCGGGTAACCGCTCAGGGCCGACTCAATCCCGATGTTCCGGGAACGGCGGCACCGGCGCGCGTCGCCGAGGCCCCGGGCACCCCGGTCCGGACCTCGCGGGACGCCCGCCCGAGAGGGATGCTGGAAGCGTGGAATCGACCGGCCGCCTGGCCGCGAGGAGATGAGCGACGTGTACGACACGCACATCGACACCGACGTCACGGTGCAGCTGAGCGACTGCAACCGGGAGGACGCGCAGGCCGTCTTCGACGCCCTCGACCACTACTACGAGCTCGAGGACATGACGGCGCCGGGACCGCGGGCCGCCACGGCCCCCGCGGCCAACGTCTGGACGGCCACCTTCGACACGGCCGCCGGCCGCCGTGAGGAGCCGCGACCCGTTCATCTGGACGGCATGGTCGGCGCGCTGCTGACCGGTGGCTACCACGCGGTCGACGAGATGGAGAAGACGCTCGCCGCCGCCTTCGACATCCAGTCGCTGCAGTCCGTCTCCGGAGACCAGGAGACCGAGGCCCGGCTGCTGCTCGCCTCCCGCTGACGGGCGGCGAGGACCAGAACCCCTGACACCTCCCGCCGGAGGACCGGTCGCGCCGGCACACAGGACGCCCCGGGCGGAGCGGACGGGCGCCGCCCGGGGCACCGCTGTGCCCGAGCCGCCGCCGGGTGCACCGCTGTGCCCGACGACCGCAGCCCGCCGGGGATCACTGCCCCACCCCCCCTATGCATGGCATGTATACACCATGTGTAGAGTGCTCGGCATCGCCACTCGCAGTCGCCCTGACCAGGCGCGAGTGGCCTTTCTGAGTCGTCTACGGGGAAGTGGGTTGCAGCAGCATGTTCCGAAACGAACCGGGGAAGCGCCGGGGATCGGCCGTCGCCCTTCTGGCGGCGGCCTCTCTGATGCTGGGGCTCAGCGGCTGTGGGGTCGACCCGATCACCCCGAGCGACGCCAGGGGCGAGGTCGCCGGCTCGGACGACAAGCCGGGCGCGGGCGTGGCGGTCGACTGTGGCAGGACGAAATGCATCGCGCTGACCTTTGACGCCGGCCCCGGCAAGGACACGCCGCACCTGCTCGACGTCCTCAAGGAGAAGCAGGTCCCTGCCACCTTCTTCCTGCTCGGCAAGAAGCACGTGGACCGCTATCCCGAGGTGGTCAAGCGCATCTCCGACGAGGGCCACGAGGTCGCCAACCACACCTGGACGCATCGCGTCCTGACCGACCTGGAGGCCGACGAGGTCCGCGAGGAGCTCTCCCTCACCCAGGACGCGATCGAGAAGATCACCGGGCGCAAGCCCACGCTGATGCGGCCGCCGCAGGGGCGCACCGACGACACGGTGTCCGAGGTCAGCCGCGAGCTGGGTCTGGCGCAGATCCTGTGGAGCGCCACGGCCAAGGACTACTCCACGACCGATTCCGCGCTGATACGCCAGCGCATACTCGACGCCGCCGACAAGGACGGGATCATCCTGCTGCACGACATCTACGACGGGACCGTTCCCGCCGTCCCCGGCATCATCGACGAGCTGAAGAAGCGCGGCTTCACCTTCGTGACCGTGCCGCAGCTGCTGGCGCCGGGCAGGGCCGAGCCCGGTGAGGTCTACCGTCCGTAGGGCGAGACGAGAGAGCGGCGAAAACGGGGTGAGGTGTCTCACAGCGGTCACCTCGGACATCCAGGAACACCGCATGAAGGTTTATCGTTCATGCATATGTGACGGCGAAGGGGCCCGGTCCCCTGAGTCCCCCCTTTGAGGCGACCGCTCTTCACGTCACGGCGAACGGCCCCGGTTGGAATCCCCCGTCCAACCGGGGCCGTGTCGTTCCCGGAGCCGCCGCGCGCCGGGCCGCCGTTCCCGGATCAGGACACCTCGGCGGGCGCGGGCGGCGCCCGAGCGGCGCACACTCCGGCGCTTTGGACCCCTTCGGGTGACCTCCCGCATGGCCCGCCCGCCCCCGGGCAGTGATCGTTCCGGGCCGGGATGATCACCATGACTCCCCGCTGACCAGGCACATCGCGAGGGGGACCGCCCATGCTCCGCAGGACCGCGCACCTCCGCCGTACCCTCGGGACGGCCGCGGGCGCCGCGCTGATCCTCACGGGCTGCGGCACCGCCGCGACCGGACCGACCGTCCCACCGACGCCCCGCGCACAGGACGAGCTCCTCAGGACGGTCGAGCGCACCCTCGTCGACCGCTGCCTCGACGCGGAGGGGCTCACCCTCGCCACCAAGCCGCGTACACCCGAAGCCGACCGCCGCCTCCAGGCCGCCCTCTTCGGCACCGGCCCGCGCGAACTGTCCCTCACGCTCGCCACCGGCCACACCGTCACCGCCCACACCGACGGCTGCCTCGCCGGTGCCCGGCAGACCCTCTACGGCGACCAGAGGCGCTGGTTCCGTGCCCAGGTGACCGTCGACAACCTGCGCGCTGAGGCGCAGGCGCGGATCAAGGGCGACCCCGCCCACCGGGCCGCGCTGGAGCGCTGGAACCGGTGCGCCGTGCCGCCCGGCACCACACGTCCCGAGCGCTGGGGCCCCGCCGTCGTCGCCCGTTGCGAGCGGGAGAGCGGACTCGCCGACGTACGCGCACGGCTGGAAACCGTCGAGCTGGCGGAGGTGCGCCTCCTGCGCGCCGATCAGCTCACCACCTACCGGCAGTTGCGCGACCGCGCGCTGCGGCGGGCAGCCGAACTGTCCGCGGGCTCCACCACAGGGAAAGGCACCGACACCTGATGAAGCGCATTCTGACCACCGCCGCCGCGGCACTGCTCGCCCTCGCCGGCGGACTCGCCGCGACCGCGCCGGTCCAGGCGGCCGAATGTCCGAGCGGCGAGTTCTGCACCTGGCAGGAGGCCAACTTCGGCGGCCAGCGCGCCAACTGGAGCGGCGACGACGGCTGGTGGGAGAGCTGGATCGCCGACACGGACTCCTCTTGGGCCAACCACGGCATCTCCGGACCCGGAATCAAGGACCACGTGAAGGTGTACGAGAGCGCCCACCAGGGCGGCTCCATGACGATCTGCCTGGCGCCCGGCCAGGAGGTCGGCTACAACGGCGCCGCGAACGACCGCGGGGACTCCCACACCTGGGCGATGGGCTGCTGAACCCGAGCCGGCTCGCCCGGTCGGCCCCCGCACCGCCGACGGCGCGGGGCCGGCCGGGCCGGGGAGGCTCCGGCCCCCGGGGGCGCCCTAGACGCCCCACCACAGGTCCGGGCCGAAGACCTCGTAGTGCACGGCCGCCGCGGCGACTCCGGCGGCCAGCAGGTCTCCGCGCACCTGCCGCATGAACGGCAGCGGGCCGCAGAGGTACGCCGTCACGTCGGCGGAGACGTCGATGGCGCCGACGTCCGCGCGACCCGTGCGGGCGTCGGCGCTGTCGCCCCGCTCCTCGTACCAGAGGTGCAGGGTGCCCTGCGGCAGTGCGTCCACCAGCCCCCGCAGCTCCTCGTGGTGCGCGTGGTCGGCGGGGGAGCGGTCGGCGTGGACGACGATCACCGGGCGGTCCGAGCCCGTCGCGGCGAGGTGGCCGAGCATGGCCAGCATCGGCGTGCCGCCGATCCCGGCGGAGGCGAGGAGCAGCGGCCCGTCCCCGTCGGGCAGGACGAGGTCGCCGAAGGGCGCGGACACCTCGACCGTGTCGCCCACGCGCGCGTCCGCGTGGAGCCGGCTCGACACCTCGCCCGCCGGGTCGCCCGCGACCCGCTTCACCGTGATCCGCCAGTGTGGGAGGCCGGGCGCGGCGGAGAGGCTGTACTGGCGGATCTGCCGGGCGCCGTCGGGCAGTTCGACCCGCACGCTCACGTACTGGCCGGGCCGGAACGGCGCGAGAGGCCGCCCGTCGGCGGGCCGCAGGAGGAACGAGACCGCGTCGGCCGTCTCCTGGCGTCGCTCGACGATCTCCATCGGCCGGCGGACCGCTCCTTCCGCGACACCCGTCTCCTCGTAGAGCCGCGCCTCCAGAGCGATGAGGGCATTCGCCATCAGCCAGTAGACCTCGTCCCACGCGCGTGCGACCTCGGGCGTCACGGCATCGCCGAGCACATCGGCGATCGCCGCGAAGAGGTGCTCGTGGACGACCTTGTACTGCTCGGACGTGACGCCCAGCGAGGCGTGCTTGTGCGCGATCCGGGAGAGCATGACGTCCGGCCGGGTGTCCGGGCTGTCCAGAAGCGCCCCCGCGAACGCGGCGATGGAACCGGCCAGCGCGCGGCGCTGGTCGCCGGTGGCCTGGTTGCCGCGGTTGAACAGATCCCGCAGTAGTTCGGGACGGGCCGCGAACAGTCCCGCGTAGAAGCGGTCGGTGATGTCGCCGAGCGCCGCGCCGACGGCGGGGAGGGTGGCTCGGACGATCGGGACGGCCTGCTCGGACAGCATGGAGACTCCTAAGTGGTAAATGATCTACGTATTTAAAACCGTGACAGGTTGCGGATGGGGTGGTTCGGGGGTGTCAGCCGGCGGGGTGCGCGCCCAGTGAGACGAGCACCGGGCCGGTCGGCGACTCGACGAGGTCCGCGACCGTCAGTGGATCGAGGGTGCGGTAGAACGCCTCCTGTGCCTCGCGCAGGGCCCCTCGCAGGCGGCAGGCCGCGCGCAGGGGGCAGGGGGTGTCGCCCTCGCAGGTGACGACCTCCTCCTCGCCCTCCAGCATCCGCACCAGCCAGCCGACCGAGGCTCCTCGGCCGGTCTCGGTCAGGACCAGGCCGCCGCCGCGGCCGCGCCGGGCCTCCACGACCCCGAGGTGCTGGAGTCGTGTGACCACCTTCGCCATGTGGGCGTAGGGCACCGCCATCACCTCCGCGACCTCGCGGGTGGTGACGGACGGGTCCTGCCCGGGCGCTCCGGGGACCGCCAGGCGCATCACGGCGCGCAGCGCCAGGTCGGTGAATTTCGTCAGCCGCACGTCATGAAGCTATCAAACAAACATCTCAGATACTTATTAAGGGTCCTCGTGTGTGGTCGAGGAGCGACGCCGCCACAGCCAGAGGCCGCCCACCACCACCGGGCAGACGATCAGGAGCAGCGCGATCAGAGGCCACCGCGCGCCCCCGAGCTTCAGGTCCGTCACGAGGACCAGGGCCACACCCACCACGGGAACCAGGACCGACGCCAGCGCGCGCAGGCCGGCGGCCACCATCTCCGGCCGGAGGCGGCCGGAGCGGGGCGCACGGGTGTCGCGGCTGCCGACGTAGAAGAGCACCACCCGGTCCATCATCCGGGTGGTGCCCCGGTAGTACGAGATCCCCATGTACGGCATCCACACCAGGGGCGCGACGAGACCGACCAGGAAGACCACGCCGAGGAGCACCCACTGGCCGACGCGGACGAGGCGGCTGCGGCCGTCGTCGTCATCGGGCACCAGGATGCCGAGGAGGCGCGCCATGCGGACGACCAGGTACCGCAGCGCGGCGATCCGGCCCGGGCGAGGCCGCTCGCGGTCGGCGGGTGCCCGGGGCGCCCGCAGACCGGCGAGCGCCGCGTCGGTGTCCTCGTACACCCCCTGCAGGACCAGCAGTTCGGCGGCGCGCTCGGGATCGGTGGTGTTCCGGCCTTCGAGGCCCGCCAGTTCGAGCACCGTCCGCGCCTGGAGCAGGAGCGCGCCGCAGAAGGCGAAGGGCACGAGCAGGATGAACGGCCCGCCCACGAACGAGCCCTGGGCCGTGACCGCGCGCCGCCCCCGCTCCGCCGTCATGGCCCGGAGCTCGGCGGGGGTGGCCCGCGGATGCTGCCGGCGCAGTCGCTCCACGCGCCGACCGGCCCGCGGGCCCATGTGTCGCAGGGCGTACCCCGCCAGCAGCTCCGGGAGGCGTCCGGGATCGGCGAGCGCCTCCCGCAGCAGCGAGCGGGAGAGCGCGTCGGTGGAGGACCCCTTGGCGTCGCCCGTCAGGACAGGACCTTGGCCTTCGCCTTCTCGAACTCCTCGTTCGTGATGGCGCCCTTCTCCTTCAGTTCGGCGAGCCGCGCCAGTTCGTCGGCGTGGCCGCCGGAGCCCGTGCCGGCCGTCTTGCGGATGTACGACTGGAACGCGGCTTCGCTCTCCTTGGCCTGCTTGACGTCCCGTTGGGTCATGCTCTTGCCGCGGGCGATCACGTAGATCAGCACGCCGAGGTAGGGGAGCAGGATGCACAGGATCAGCCAGCCCGCCTTGGCCCAGCCGTTCAGGTCGTGGTCCCGGAAGATGTCGGTGATGACCTTGAACAGCAGGAACAGCCACATGATCCAGATGAAGAACCAGAACATGGTCCAGAAGAGGTTGAGGAGGGGGTAGTCGTCCATGGCTGCACTCCGTTCCCGCACCGGCCGTTTTCGACCCGCGTACGAGTGAGTGTTCTCCAACCCCCGCCGGTCCGCATGTCGGCGGCGAAGCCCGGACAGCCGTGCCGGACCCCTCCTGTCAGGCCGTGCGGGTCTTCAGTGCCGCCAGCGCGCGATCGGCGTGGACGCTCATCCGCAGCTCGCTGCGGACCACCTCCAGGATCCGGCGGTCCTCGTCTATCACGAACGTGACCCGCTTCGTCGGCGCCAGCGAGAAGCCGCGCGCCACCCCGAACCGGCCACGGATCGTGCCCTCCGGGTCGGAAAGCAGCGGATAGCCGAGCGAGTGCCGCTCGGCGAACTCCTGCTGTCGCTCCACGACGTCGGAGCTGATGCCGACCGGGCGCGCGCCCGCCGCCCGGAACTCTCCGGCCAGGTCGCGGAAGTGGCAGGCCTCGGCGGTGCACCCGGCGGTGAGGGCCGCCGGGTAGAAGAACAGCACCACCGGACCGTCCGCGAGGAGTTCGACCAGCGAGCGCGGCGTGCCCGTCTCGTCCGGGAGAGTGAAGTCCTCGACGATGTCACCGACGTTCATCCGGTCCGCCCCTTGTCCGCGACCGGCGTCTCCGGTCGACAACCGGTGACGTTACCCCAGGGTAAGGAGGGGCGTCACCAGTCCCGGGCGGCGGTCAGCAGGCGGTCGCGCACGAGCGCCACATGCGGGTTCTCGGGGGTGGGCCGCTGAACCACATAGGAGGTGTTGATCGGCGGGTCCTCCGGTTCCAGCAGTGCCACGAGCCGCCCCGCGTCGAGCTCCGCACGGCACAGGTAGTGCGGCAGCACGCTGAAACCGGCCCCCGCCGCGACGGCGGCCACGACGCCTCGGAGATCCGGCACGGTGACGGCGGCCTCGCCGGTCAGGCGCCGGCCGAAGACATGCCGCCAGTAGCGGCGGGCGATCGGCAGATCCTCCGCGTACATCACCATCGGCACGCCGTGCAGCGCGGCGGGCCCCTCCTCGGCCACGGCGTCCGGGCCGATCCGCCGTGCCCACGCGGGGGACGCGACCAGCACGAACTCCTCGTCGTTCAGGGGTACGGAGGTCAGGGTCCGCCCGCGCGGGCGGACCGTCGAGATCACCAGATCGTGGTGCCCCGCCCGCAGCCCGTCGAGGAGTTCGTCCGTGAGGCCGGGCGTCACCCTGAGCCGCACCCCCTCCCCGACCAGCGGTGCGAGGGCGGGCAGAGCGGTCTCGCAGAGGAATTCCGCGGGCCCGGCCAGATGAACCGGCTGGGGCGTCGGCGCGCCCCCTCGCCCGTGGTCCGCCACGGCGGCCAAGGCGTCGATCGGCCCCGCCACCTGCGCGGCCAGCTCGTCGGCGTACGGCGTCGGCGCCACCCCACGCGGCTGCCGCTCGAACAGCTCCCGGTCGATACGGCGTTCGAGCGAGCGGATCTGCGTGGTGACGGTCGGCTGGGACAGGCCCAGCAGCCGGGCGGCCGCCGTGAAGGAGCCGGTGCGGTGGACGGCGAGGAAGGTGCGCAGGAGCGACAGGTCGAGCGGCCCGCGCGGCGCCGTCCCCGCCCCGCGTGGCGCCGCCTCCGCCAGGCTCGGACCTGCACCCTGCCCCGCGGGGCCGCCGCCATCGATCCCTCTATCCGTCACGCCGTCAAGCATAGGCATGTCGATGGGTACGGATGGGGGCCGTCCTGGCCTCAGACCTGCTCGCGAACGGCTCGGCGCCGGTCGAGGATCGTGAGCACCTGCTCGCCCCAGCGCAGGTTCTCCTCCTCCAGGGAACGCCCGCGCATCAGTGTGAGGTAGGGGCCGATCCGCTCCGCCTCACGGAGGTACGTGGCCTCGTCCCGGCCGTTGAGCATCCACTCCCGCAGCCTCTCCCACCGCGCGAGCTTGCCCCGGGCCCACTCCATCCGTTCCTCGACGAAACCGCGTACGGCGTCGGTGTCCCCCTCGTCGCAGGCCTGGACCTGGACCATCAGCTCGTCACGGATGGCGGTCGGCCGCGGCGGCTGAGCCGTGAACGCCATCAGGTCCTGGCGGCCCGCGTCGGTGAGCGAGAACATCCGCTTGTTCGGTCGCCGTTCCTGCTGGACGACACGGGCGGCGATCAGGCCCGCGTCGGAGAGCCGGTCCAGCTCCCGGTACAGCTGCTGCGGCGTGGCCGCCCAGAAGTTGGCCACGGACACGTCGAAGATCTTGGCCAGGTCGTATCCGGATGCCTCGCCCTCCAGGAGGGCTGCCAGGACCGCGTGCTTGAGAGACATCCGGACAAAGTAGCAGCCTCGTTGAGTAGTTTTGTCCGCACCTGATTTCGTCCGCACCTATTCAACGAGGGAGGTGACCGACCCCGGCGAGGGCAGTCGGGGCGGGGTCCAGTCGGCATGCCGAAGGATCATGCGCACGGCCAGGCCCGACGGCGCGAGCCGCAGGGCCGCGTTGCGCAGGGCGACCGCGGGGCCGGACAGCTGCTGCCCTATGCGACCGGCCTTGCGGGCGGCCGTGGCGACCGACTGGGCCCGTGGGCGACGCTCGGCGTCGTACGCGGCCAGCGCCGTGTCGGTGTCGGCGCCGCGCGCCAGGGCCGCGGCGAGGACGACAGCGTCCTCCACGGCCTGGCAGGCGCCCTGTCCGAGGTTCGGGGTCATCGCGTGGGCCGCGTCGCCGAGCAGGGCGACGCGGCCCGACACGAAGGAGGGGAGCGGGGTGGCGAGTTCGTGGATGTCGTGGTGGAGGACGGCCTCGGGCCGGGTCGCGTCGAGGAGCCGTCCGATGGGCTGGTGCCATCCGGCGAAACGCCCGCGGAGCGCGCCGAGCGGATCGGCGTGACGGACGCCGGCCGGGCCGTTGAGGACGGCATGCCACTCCGCGCGCCCGTCCGGGAGCGCGATGTGCCCGAACTCGGCGCCGTGCCCCCAGGTGATCTCGAAGTCCGTGTCGAGGTCCAGCGGTTCCGTGAGCGCCCGGAGCACGGTCGAGCCGCTGTACGCCGGACCGGGATGCCCGGGGAAGAGGGCGGCGCGGGTGCGGCTGTTGACGCCGTCGGCCGCGACGACGAGGTCGGCGTCGAGCTCGTCGCCGGGGACGGCGGAGGAGGCGGACGGCCGGGTCCGTACGCGGACGCGGCCCGGGTCCGAGTGATCGACCCCGGTCACCTCCACCCCGGTGTGCAGGCTCCCCGGCGGCAGCGCGTCCCGCAGTAGTCGGTGCAGTGTGGCGCGTGGGATGCCGACGATCGGTGCGCCCAGGGCGCGTTCGAGCGCGGCGCCGTCCATCCGGGCGAGCCAGGAACCGCCGGGAGTGCGGGTGCCGCCGGTGTACTGACCGCGCGCCGCCTTGCGTACGGAGGCGCCGACGCCGAGCTCGTCCAGGGCGCGGATGCCGTTGGCGGCCAGCGAGATCCCGGCGCCCGCGTCGTCGAGGACGGGTGCGCGTTCCACGACCCGCACCTTCCAGCCGGCCCGTCGGAGCCCGATCCCGGCGGCGAGCCCTCCGATGCCCGCGCCGACGACGACAGCGATGTTCCCCATGACGACCAGCCCCCTGTCCGATCCGACCCACCCGGTTTCTACATCTGTAGAAAGTCTATCGCCCTGTCTCTACAGGTGTAGAAAGTGGGGGTGACCTCCGATCGACGTACCCTCCTCGCCGACGCCGCGCTCGGCGTCCTCGCCGGCTCCGGGATGCGCGGGTTGACCCATCGCGCGGTCGATGCCGCCGCGCGCCTGCCGGCCGGCACCACCTCGGCGTACTACCGCACCCGCTCGGCGCTCCTGACCGGCCTCGTCCGCCGCCTGGTCGAACTCGACCAGGCCGAACTGCGGGCCGCCGCGCTGAAGGGCCCCGCACCGCGCTCCGCGGCCGAACTCGCCGATGGCATCGGCCTGCTCGTCGCGGCGCGCCTCGCCGGGGAGGGGCGCCGTCGCTCCCTGGCCCGCTATGCCTGCGTGGTCGAGAGCGTGCGCGACCCCGAACTCCGCGAAATCCTGGTCCCGCGCGAGAACCCGGGGCGCGACTCGGTCCGCGACTTCCTCGCCGCCGAGGGGGTCGAGGACCCCGAGGGTCGGACGCTGACGCTGCTCGCCTGCGTGGACGGTCTGGTGCTGGACCGGGTCGTCGCAGGGGGGAGTGTCGCCATGGAGGAGATCGAGGGGCTCGTGGCGGCGGCTCTTCGGCCGGCCGGGACGGAGGTTCGTTGACATGCAGTCGAGTGGCTGCCTATCGTAGAGGCAGCTAAAAGGCTGCATGTTGAGGTGGGGCGATGGACGAGGTGTTCAAGGCACTGGCCGATGCCAGTCGGCGACGGCTGCTCGACAGCCTGAACGCCCGCAACGGCCAGACCCTGCGCGAACTCTGCGCGGGTCTGGACATGGCACGGCAGTCCGTCAGCAAGCATCTGGCGCTTCTCGAGGCGGCGGGGCTGGTGGTCACGGTGCGGCGAGGACGCGAGAAGCTGCACTACCTGAACGCCGCTCCGATCCACGCCATCGCGGACCGCTGGATCAGCCAGTACGCCCGCGAGCGCGTCCGCGCGCTCGCCGACCTGAAGTCAGCATTGGAGCAGAGCCCGATGGACAGCAACGCGTTCGTCTACACCACCTACATCCGCACCACCCCCGAAGAGCTGTGGCAGGCCCTCACCGACCCGGCCTTCACCCGGCGCTACTGGGGCGTGGCCTTCGAGACCACGTGGACCGCCGGATCGCCGATGGTCTGGGACGAGGGCGGCCGCAGGACCAGCGACCCCGAGCAGGTGGTCCTCGCGGCCGAGCCCGGCCGACGGCTCTCGTACACCTGGCACACCTTCACACCGGAGTGGGCCGAGGCGGTCGGCATCGGGGACGACGTGTACGCGAAGCTCGCCAAGGAGCGCCGCTCGAAGGTGACCTTCGAGATCGAGCCGGCCGGGGACACGGTCAAACTCACCGTCGTGCACGACGACCTGGAGCCGGACGGCACGATGCGCGGCATGATCGGCGAGGGCTGGCCGTCGCTGCTGTCCAGCCTCAAGTCCCTCCTGGAGACGGGCGAGGAGCTGCCCGAGCCGCCCCGCTGACCTCGAAAGGAGAGCCGCCGACGAGCCGGGGGTGAGACCGTCCGCCGGGAGCGAGCCGCGTCCTGGGCGACGCGGCGCCGAGGGTCCACCGCCGACCGCTCCGCGTCCTGCTCGTCCGCGGCCCGGGTCAGCCGCCGCGTGGGGCGACCAGGCCGGATTCGTAGGCGAGGACCACGAGTTGGGCACGGTCGCGCGCGTGGACCTTGGCCATGGCCCGGTTGACATGGGTCTTGGCGGTCGACGGGCTGATCACCAGGCGCTGGGCGATCTCCTCGTTGGACATGCCCTGGGCCACCAGGGTGACCGCTTCGCGTTCGCGGCCGGTCAGCTCCGGCAGCCCGGTGCCGGCGCGCGTGAGCGGGGACCGGGCGACGTACCGGTCGATGAGCCTACGGGTGAGGGCGGGCGCGAGCAGCGCGTCGCCGCGGGCGGCGACGCGTACGGCATGAAGGAAGTCCTCCGGCACGACGTCCTTGACGAGGAAGCCGGCCGCGCCGGCGCGCAGCGCCTCGAAGACGTACTCGTCCATGCCGTAGTTGGTCAGCATGACCACATGGACATCGGCCAGGGCGGGGTCGGCGGCGATGTGACGGGTCGCTTCGATGCCGTCCATGACGGGCATCTGGATGTCGACGAGTGCGACGTCGGGCCGCTGCTCCCGGGCGAGTGCCAGCCCCTCTCGGCCGTCGGCGGCCTCGGCGACCACCTCGATGTCGTCCTCGAGGTCGAGCAGCGCGCGGAACCCACTGCGGATGAGGGGCTGGTCGTCGACCAACAGGACGCGGATCACTGCGCTCCGTTCGTGGGGAGTTCGGCCCGGACGGTGAAGCCTCCGTCGGCGCGGGGCTGCGTGTGCAGTCGGCCGCCCAGTGCCGTGACCCGTTCGCGCATGCCGAGCAGCCCGAGGCCGGGGGTCGGGGCGGAATCCGAAGGGGCCCTTCCGTCGTCGTCGACGCGGACGGTGAGGCCCTCCCGCCCGTAGACGATGCGCACGGAGGCGGTCGTCGCGGCGGCATGCCGGACGACATTGGTGAGCGACTCCTGGACGATCCGGAAGGCGGTACGGCCCACCGCCGCCGGCACCGGGTGAGGATGCCCTTCGATCGCCACTGTCGTCCGAAGTCCGGGTGCGTGGAAGCGTTCCACGAAGGCGGGGATGTGCTCGACGCCGCGCGGCGGGCTGGTGTCGTCGTCGCGGAGTGCCTCCAGCGTCGCACGCAGCTCCCGGCCGGCCTCCCGGCCCGCTTCCTGGATCGCCAGCAGCGCCTCGGGCACCTGCTCGCCCCGGCGCCGGGCCACGTGGACCGCGACCTCGGACTGCACCGTGATGACCGAGATCTGGTGGGTGAGAGAGTCGTGCAACTCCCGTGCGATGCGCAGCCGCTCCTCGTCCGCCCGGCGCAGCGCGGTCTCCTCGCGGGTCCGCTCCGCCTCGTCCGCCCGCCGTTCGGCCTGCCGTACCGCTTCACCGGTGGCGAAGGCGGCGATCAGCCAGGCGATCTCGAGAGTGCCGCGGGCCTGCGCCACGACCTCACGCACGGACCCGTCATGGAACACCAGGGCCGTCAGGTGGAGTACGGCCGGCAGCCCCACGGAGGCGGCCAGAGCGGCGACCCTGTACCCGGCGCGTACCGCGGTGTGGACGGCGACCAGGTACGCGACCGCGAGCACCTCGAACCCCGCCGCGAGCTGGCCCACCGCGCACAGCCCGGTGACGGCCAGCACCACGAGGGGCGCTCGGCGGCGCGCGGCCAGCGCCAGCCCGCCGGCCGTCAGCAGCGCGGCACCGAGCAGCTCACGGCCCCCCGAGGGGTGGTCCTCGGACAGCCCGGTGGCCAGCAGCAGCGCCGCCACGCCCACAGCGATCGTCCCGTCGGTGACCGCGACCGGGACAGCGAACCGTCCTTTGCCCATGGGGGAACCGTAGCCGGACGGAGGCACCGGACGAGTCCGGCCCAGGGCCGAGAACCGGCTACCGCGGACGCGGTATCCGCCATCCGTCTACCGCGTCCGCGGTAGACGGATGGCGCGGCGGCGGCAGCGCAAAGTGCCCGCGTCCGCTGGACGACCGGGAGGAGGTCCGGACCGCATGCTCACGACACGTCGAACGTCGAAGTCGACGACGGAGAACGAGGAGAGCGACATGAGTGCTTCAGCGGCCGTGATGGCAGCCGTCGAGGGCGGGATCATCGGCGACGGGCGCACGGGGGCCAACCTGGCTCTGGGGGTGGGGCTGATCGGCGTGGCCGTCGGCCTGGCGGCCCTGGGCCGGGCCCGCGGCCGGATCGGTTTCGGCGACGCGCGCAGCGGTGCGATGTGGGCCGTCGTGGCGGGGATCGCGGGCACGGTCCTCGGAGTGCTGCACGCCGCCACCACGAGCGGCGGCCCCGGCACCGGCAACGGGCTCGTCGGCGCGATCGCGGCCGTCCCGCTGGGCATCGGCGCCGTGCTCCTGGGCCGCCGGACGCTGGCGCGCAGCCGTCGCGCCGACCCGACTACCGCCCGGCCCCAGGTCTGACCGTGGGCGTCTCCCCGGGGCGGACACCGCGTCGCCGCCACGCCTTGGGAGGCCGCTTGCCCGGGGGCGGACACCGCGTCGCCGCCACGCCTCGGGAGGCCGCTTGCCCGGGCTCCGGGGACCCCTCGGTGATACTGGCGCTCTGCTCGCCACCCACCCCCGGAGGGATCCGTGATGCGGGACGTCACCAAGGTCGAGGTCGAAGGCGCCGTGCTGTACGTGGAGGCGGAGCGACTCGGTCCCGACTCGGAGCTGGAGGGCCTGGGCGACCGCGTCCCGGACCTCTCCGGCGTCACCCGCGCCCTGTCCTCCTTCGCCGGACAGCTCAGCCACGCACTCCACCAGGCGGCGCCCGACCGGGCGACGGTGGAGTTCGGCTGCGAACTCGGCCTGGACGCGGGCGGCCTGACCGCCCTCATCGTCAAGGGCAGCAGCAGCGCGAACCTCCGCGTGACCCTCGAATGGACCAAGTCCTCCTGACCCCGGGCCCGTCAGCCGTCCACCGCACCGCCCGGGGTGACCAGGCCCGTCTCGTACGCCAGGACCACCGCCTGCGCCCGGTCGCGCAGCTCCAGCTTCGCGAAGATCCGTGCCACGTGGGTCTTCACGGTCGCCTCGCTCAACGTCAGGTTCCCGGCCAGCTCCGCATTGGACAACCCGCGCCCCATCAGCGTGAGCACCTCCCGCTCCCGGGGCGTCAGCGCCACCAGGTCACGGTGGACCGCCGGCGCGTCGCCGCCCGCACCCGGCGCACGGTCGCCGCTCGCGAAGCGCTCCACCAGACGGCGGGTGATCGACGGCGCCAGCAGCGCGTCGCCGGTGTCCACCAGCCGCACGGACGCGGCCAGATGCTCCGGTGTCACGTCCTTCAGCAGGAACCCGCTCGCACCCAGGGCCAGCGCCGCGTACACGTACCGGTCCAGGTCGAACGTCGTCAGCATCAGCACCTTGCAGCGCGGCGACCCGGCCAGAATCCTCCGCGTGGCCTCCAGCCCGTCCATCCCCGGCATCCGGATGTCCATCAGCACCACGTCCGGTCGCAGCCGCCGGGCCTCCGCCACCGCCTCGGCCCCGTCGGCCGCCTCCCCGACGACCTCGATGCCGCGCGTCGTGAGGATCAGCCGGAAGCCGGTCCGGATCAGAGCCTGGTCGTCGGCGATGAGCACCCGGGGCGCCTGGGGAGCAGGCGCCCCGCCCGCGCCCGTCACGCGCCGTCCAGCGGGATCCGGGCCCTGACCCGGTAACCACCGCCGAGGCGCCGACGGGCGTCCAGCTCCCCGCCGTACACCGCGACCCTCTCCCGCAGCCCGATCAACCCCCGGCCCGCGCCCGCGTGGTCACGGAGCGACAGCTTGGGCGTGGCGTCGCCGGACAGCACGCTCGGCCCGCTGTTGAGCACCTCCACCCGCAGGTACCGTTCCCCGTACCGCACCGACACCTCCGCCTTCACGCCGTCGCCGTGCCTGAGCGCGTTCGTCAGTGCCTCCTGCACGATCCGGTACGCCGTCACGTCCACCCCGGTCGGCAGCGACCGCGGCTCGCCCGAGATCCGTACCTCCACCGGCAGCCCGGCGAAGGCGATCCGGTCGACCAGCGGACCGAGCCGGGCCAGACCCGGCTGCGGAGCGAGCGGGGACAGCTCCGCCGCGTACGGCTCGTCCTCACCGCTCGGCGAGGGTGCGAGCAGTCCCAACAGGTGACGCAGCTCGGTCATGGTGTCCCGGCCCGCCGACTCGACGGCCTCCATGGCCGTGGCCGCCTCCTCCGGCAGCGAGGCCAGCACCTCGCGGGCCGCACTCGCCTGCACCACCATCAGCGCCACGTTGTGGCTGACGATGTCGTGCAACTCGCGGGCGATCCGGGCGCGTTCCTCCTCCACCGCGATCCGCGCCGCGCTCTCCCGCTCCCGTTCCAGCAGCCGCCGCCGGTCCTCCAGCGTTCTCTGCCGCAGCCGCCGTGCCCGCGCCAGCGACCACGCCAGCCAGCCCACCACGGCCCCGAGTACGGCGAACGCCCCGCCCGGCCACCACCCCACCCATGATCCACCCACGGGGTTCACCCTCGCAGAACGACAGGTCATCCGCATCAACACGGGGATGCAGCCGCCTACATCCCCAGGATGACCCGCCTCCGCGGATACCTCGGGGGAGTGATGCACCGCCCGGGACCCGGACCGTAGCTTCCTGGCATGACTACGGACATGGAGACCGGCACCGGCCGGAGCGACCGGATCGTCGTACGACTCGACGGCGTGCGCAAGGAGTTCGGTGAGACCACCGCCCTGGGGGGAGTCTCCCTGGAGATCCGCAGTGGCGAGGCCGTCGCCGTCATGGGGCCGTCGGGCTGCGGCAAGTCCACCCTGCTGAACATGGTCGCCGGCCTCGACCGGCCCACCTCCGGGAGCGTGCTCGTCCACGGCGACGAACTCACCGGGATGAGCGAGAAGCAGCTGGCCCTCTACCGACGGCGCCGCATCGGCATGGTCTTCCAGTTCTTCAACCTGCTCGACGACCTGCCGGCCCTCGACAACGTGGCGCTCGCCGCGCAGCTCACCGGCACGCCGGCCACGCAGGCCCGCCGCCGGGCCCTGGAACTCCTCGACGAACTCGGCATCGCCGACCGCCGGGGCGCCTACCCGGCCGTCCTCAGCGGCGGCGAACGCCAGCGTGTCGCCGTCGCCCGCGCCCTGATGAACCGGCCCGCTCTGCTCCTCGCGGACGAGCCCACCGGCGCCGTCGACACCCGGGCAGGCGAACAGATCATGGACCTGCTCCTCGACCTCAACCAGATCGGGCAGACCCTGCTCATGGTCACCCACGACGCGCGGATGGCGGCGCGGTGCGCCGGCCGGATCGTCGACATGGTCGACGGCCGGGTGGCCGGCGAGCGCAGCGTGGAGCGCACGGCATGAGCGCGGTGTGGCGCGCCTCGCGCGCGGCCGTGCGGCGCCGCCGGCTCCAGACCTTCGTCATCGGCCTCGTCGTCCTCTTCTCCACCGCCACCATCGTGGTGGCCCTCGGCCTCCTGGAGGCGGCCTCGGGCCCCTTCGACAAGGGCTTCGCCCAGCAGCGCGGGGCACACGCCGTCGCCGCGTACGACGCGGCCAAGGTCTCGCACGCCCGGCTGACCGAGGCGTCCGGGGCGGACGGCGTCGAGGCGGTCGCGGGCCCGTACCCGATGGCCGTGCTCCAGGTGCCCGCGGGAAACCCGCCCCGCTACGTCGGCCCCTTCCACGTCGTGGGACGCTCCGGTCCCGGCGGGGACGTGGACCGCGTCGACCTGTGGCAGGGCCGTTGGGCGACCGCCCCCGGAGAGATCGTCGTCAACGACGCGCGGCCCGCGCCGGCGCTGCTGCCCTTCCAGGCGGAGCACGCGGGCTTCCCGCTCGGCGACACGATCAAGGTGCCCGGCCTGCCGGACCTCACCGTCGTCGGCTACGCGCACAGCCTGAGCGACACCGCCGACGGCTGGGTCTCACCCGACCACATCGCCGCGCTCGGCCCGACCATGACCGAGATGCTCTACCGCTTCACCGACCACACGACGGACGCCGACGTGGCGGCCGGGCTCGCCGCCGTCGACTCCACCCTCCCCGCGGACTCCCCGCTCGCCTCCCACTCGTACCTCACCATCCAGCGCGACGTCGCGTCCGGACCCGGCTCGTACGTGCCCTTCCTCGTGGTCTTCGGACTCCTCGGCCTCGCGGTCGCCGTGCTGATCGTGGCGAACGTCGTCAGCGGCGCCGTGGTCTCCGGCTTCCGGCACATCGGTGTGCTCAAGGCGCTGGGCTTCACACCCGGTCAGGTCACGGCCGTCTACCTCCTGATGGTCTCCGTGCCGGCCGTCATCGGCTGCGTGCTGGGCACCGCCATCGGTGACCTCGCCGCCCGCCCGCTGCTGTCCGGCGCCTTCCAGGGAACCGGACTGCGCATCGAGGGCGTCAGTCCGCGGGTGGACGTCGCCGTGCTGATCGGAATGCCGCTCGTGGTGCTCCTCGCCGCGCTCGTCCCGGCGCTGAGGGCCCGTCGGCTCTCCGCGACCGAGGCGATCAGCGCCGGCAGCGCACCGCCCCGGACCGGTCGTGGCCACCGGATCCAGCGCCGGCTGAGCGGGACGAGGCTGCCACGAGCGGTCAGCCTGGGCCTTGGCCTCCCGCTGGCCCGGCCCGGCCGAACGGCGTTGACGCTCTCCGCGATCGTGCTCGGCGTCCTGACCGTGACCTTCGCGAGCGGTCTCGCCGACACCGTCGTGAAGGTGACCGAGGCATCGCGGCAGGACGTCGATCTCACCATGCGCCCGGCGAACCCGTTCTTCGGCGAAACCACGGCGAAGGACAGGAGCGACCGCGAGATGGAGGAGCTGCTGCGCTCCGTGCCCGGCGCGGCCGAGGTGACGCCCGATCTGATCGTCCCGCTGGCCCTGGCGGGCCGAGCGGACGCCGTCGACGGATTCTTCCTGCGCGGAGACCACGCGGCGCTCGGATACGAGAAGCAGCTCGTGGACGGGCGGTGGCTGAAGGGCGCCGGGGAGGCGGTCGTCGCCTCCGAGTTCCTGAACCAGACCGGCGGGAAGGTGGGGGACCGGCTCGACCTGGTCCTGCGAGGGAAGAGGACCGAGGTGACCGTCGTCGGCTCGCTGATGAACCACGAGCCGGACCGCCTGCTGCTCGACCGGGGGACGCTGACCCGGCTCGACGCCGACCACCAGCCGGAGACCCACCAGTACCGCTACCACGTCAAGCTCGACCCCGGTACCACGCCGCAGGAGTACGCGGCCGCTGTGGACCGGGCGGCGGGCCCCGGTCTCCACCCCATCTTCGACGAACCCGCTTCCTTCACGGTCGCCGTCATCGGCCTCTCCACGGCTCTGTCCCTCATGCTCGGCACGGTCGCGGCGCTCGGCGTCTTCAACACCGTCGTCCTCAACACCAGGGAACGCCGCAGGGACATGGGGATGCTCAAATCGATCGGGATGACCCCGCGGCAGGTGATCGCCATGGTGGTGACGTCGATGGCGGCGCTCGGGGCGATCGGCGGCCTGATCGGCGTACCGCTCGGGATGGCCGCCCACCGAGTGGTCGTACCGCTGATGGCCGAGGCGGCGCTGGTGACGCTCCCGAACTCGGTCCTCGACGTCTGGGCAGCCCCGGCCCTCGTCCTGCTCGGCCTGGCCGGAGTCACGCTCGCCGTCCTCGGCGCCCTGATCCCGGCCCGCCGCGCCGCCCGCCTGACGATCTCGGAGGCGCTGCGCGGCGAGTGAGACATGGCGACGACGGCGTGGGGCGCGCGGCGCGCACCGGACGACGACGGTCGGCGCCGCTGGCCCCGAAGGGCCGCTCGACGAACTCTGCGGCAACGTCGTCGACGAACTGGCGGGGGGTGGACATGGGGCACGGCGGCGCCGGAAGGCGACCGGCATGGGGCCGCGGGGCCGGAAGGGGAGTCGTCACTTCCGTGCCCCGCGGGCTCAGGGGGTGTTACGCCGCCGCGGCCGAGGCGGCCTCCTGCTTGCGCACCCGGCACACCAGCGCGTCGTTCACGACGTCCGCCACGATCGTGTCGCCCGGGTCGGCCTCGCCGCCCAGGAGCAGGTCCGCGATCCTGTTGTCCAGCTCGGCCTGGATCGTGCGGCGCAGCGGCCGGGCGCCGAACTCCGGCTGGTGCCCGTGGGAGACGAGCAGCTTCTTCGCCGCCTCCGTCACCTCCAGCTCCAGGCCCTGCGCCCGGACCCGGCGTTCGCTCTGCCGCAACAGCATGTCGAGGATCCGGGTGAGATCGTCACCGGCGAGACCGTGGAAGATGATCGTCTCGTCGATGCGGTTGAGGAACTCGGGCGCGAAGTAGGCCCGCAGATCCTTCTTCAGGTCGTCCCGGATCTCGGACACGTCGCCGTGATGGGCCAGGATCCGCTGCGCGCCGATGTTCGACGTCATGATGACGACGCAGTGGCGGAAGTCGACGGTCCGTCCCTGGGAGTCCGTGAGCCGCCCGTCGTCGAGCACCTGGAGCAGGGTGTGGAAGACCTCGGGGTGCGCCTTCTCCACCTCGTCGAAGAGCAGGACGCTGTACGGCTGCCGACGCACCTTTTCGGTGAGCTGACCGGCCTCCTCGTGGCCGACGTATCCGGGCGGAGCGCCGACCAGCCGGGACACCGTGTGCTTCTCCTGGAACTCGCTCATGTCGAAGCGGACCATGCGGCCCTCGTCGCCGAACAGCAACTCCGCCAGGGCCTTGGCCAGTTCGGTCTTGCCGACACCGGTCGGGCCGAGGAAGAGGAAGGAGCCCACCGGACGGTTCGGGTCGCCCATGCCCGCCCGGTTGCGCCGTACGGCCTGGGCGATCGCGGTCACCGCCTCGTCCTGGCCCACCACCCGGCTGTGCAGGGCGTCCTCCAGCTTGAGGAGCTTCTCCTTCTCGCTCTGCGTCATCTGCGCCACCGGGATGCCGGTGCGCCGTGACAGCACCTCCGCGATGTCGTCGGCGGTCACCTCCATGACCCCTTCGCGGCGCTCCGCCACCCCCGCCAGCTCCCCCTCCAGGCGGGCGATCTCCTGCTTGAGCTCGTTCGCCTTCTCGAAGTCCTCGGCCCCGACGGCCTCGTCCTTCTCCCGGCGCAGCTTCGCCAGCCGGTCCTCCCGGCCCACGACCTCGGTCGACTTGCCCAGCGAACGCAGCCGCACCCGGGCGCCCGTCTGGTCCAGCAGGTCGATGGCCTTGTCCGGCAGGAACCGGTCGGAGACGTAGCGGTCGGACAGCTCGGCGGCCGCCGTGAGCGCGGCGTCGCTGTAGCGGATCTGGTGGTGGGCCTCGTAGGAGTCCCGCAGCCCTTCCAGGATGAGGATCGTCTCCTCCACCGAGGGCTCCGGGATCATCACGGGCTGGAAGCGCCGCTCCAGCGCGGCGTCCTTCTCGACGTACCGCCGGTACTCGTCGATCGTCGTCGCGCCCACCACATGCAGCTCGCCGCGGGCCAGCGCCGGCTTGAGCATGTTGCCCGCGTCCATCGAACCCTCGCCGGTCGCGCCGGCGCCCACCACCGTGTGCAGCTCGTCGATGAAGAGCACCGTCGAGTCCGCGTCCGCCTTCACCTCGTCGATGACGTTCTTCAACCGCTCCTCGAACTGGCCGCGGTACTGAGCGCCCGCGACGAGTCCGGACAGGTCCAGGGCGATGACCCGCTTGTCCTCCAGGGTCTTCGGCACCTCGCCCGCCACGATCCGCTGGGCGAGCCCCTCCACGATCGCGGTCTTGCCGACGCCGGGCTCCCCGATGAGGACCGGGTTGTTCTTCGAACGCCGGGAGAGGATCTCGACGGTCTGCTCGATCTCCTCGGCCCGCCCCACCACCGGGTCGAGCTTCCCCGCCCGCGCCTCCTCGGTCAGGTCCCGGCCGTACTCGTCGAGCGTGGGCGTCCTGCTCTCCGGTTTGGCCGCCGGTGCGCCCTCCGGCCGCACCGTCCGGTCGGCCGTGGTGCGCAGACCGTCGACATCCGTCCCGTACCCGCTCAGCACCCTCGCGGCCGCTCCGTTCGGGTCGTCGAGGAGCGCGCCGAGGATGTGCTCGGGCCCGATGTACGAGACTCCCGAAGCCTGCGAGCGCTCGTACGCCCGCAACAGGACCCGCTTGGCGGCCGGGGTGAGGCCCGGCTCGGCGGACGGGACGGCGCTCTCGCCCGGCAGGACCTCCGCGATCGCGTCGCCCAACGCGTCCGGGTCGGCGCCCGCCTGGGCGAGCAGACCACGGGCGGGGTCGATCTGGGTGCAGGCCCAGAGCAGGTGCTCGGTGTCCAGGTCGGCGCTGCCGTCCTCGGCGGCGCGCGTGGTGGCGCGGTCGAGGAGCTGGCGCGCGGAGTCCGTGAGCAGCCTGCCGATCGGAACCCGCTGCACGGCAGGGGGAGATGCCGAGGGCGACATGCCGAAGAAGCGGTTCAGGAGCTCGTTGAACGGGTCCGGTCCACCGAAGGAACCGAGGGGAGACATCGTCATCGGGTGCCGTCCAGGTACGTCGACGTCCGGGCAGTTCTCCCTTCACTGGAACAGCAACCGGCGCTCCCCACCCGGCGCCGTCGGTGACGGACCGTGGCGGGGAAGGACGCCGCCCGCGTGGACCTGCGGCGTCGGGCCGTCCGCCGGGCGGGCGAGTGCGCGCCGGTCCGTCCGCCGGACGGGTGATGCCCCGCGTGGGGGCGCCCGTCCGGCGGGCGGGTGCTGCCAGCGCCGGGGCGCCCGTCCGGCGGGTCGGGGTGCTGCCCGCGGAGGAGCGCTCGTCCGGCGGGTCGGGGATCAGCGGTACTCGACCGTCAGCGTCACCGGAGCCGCCTGGTTGACGAAGAGGTACGCCGTCGTGGCCTGGGCCGATGCGAAGCGGAGCCGGACCTGTGTCGTACCGGTGCGGTCGAGGGCCGAGAGCGCCGCCGGGGACAGGTCCGTGGAGGAGGCCGTGCCCGAGGAGAACGGGGCGATCTGCGCCCCGCCCGCCACCGTGGCAGCGGCCGACCAGTCCGACGCCTCGACCGCGCAGGCGCCGAAGCAGCCCCTGGTGACGTCCACGAGCAGGTTGTTGCCCGCGGGGGAGGCCCAGGGATCGCCGGAGCCGCTGCTGCGGGTCACGGTCAGATAGGCGCGGGTGATCTCCTTGCCCGCGGGGATCCGGGAGGTGTCGAAGGAGAGCAGCGCACGGTTCAGCTTGCCGTCGGTGCCCCGGCCGAGTGCCAGCCCGGAGGAGTCCTCCAGCGTGCCCACCGCCGGCGCCGATCCGTCGGCGGCCGCCTTCACATAGCCGTCCTGCGCGTCCACGCTCGACAGCGTCACCCGGTCCGCCGCGGGCGGGGGAGTGGTGCCGCGCAGCGCACGCACCATGCCCATGATCGCCTCGATCTGCTTGCCGCCGTGCCGTGCGTACGACGAGTCGCCGAGGTAACCCCACCAGTTCCAGCACCCGTTGGGATTGTCCAGGGTTCCCGTCGGAACGGCCTGCGGATAGAGCACGATCATGTCGTTGGTGTCGGCGTACTCGTTGAGGTACGCGTTGTCGATGAAGCGGGTGCCGAAGCCCTGGTACCCGTACCCCTGCTTGCAGCCGTGCAGCGCGACCATCAGGGAGCAGGTCGCGCCCCCGGCGCAGGACGTCGGGACGTAGACGAAGCCCTTGTCGTCCAGGGACAGCGGCGCCGCCGCGCCGCCGGGGGCGTAGGCGTTCTGGTCGAACTGGATCAGGCTCCCGCCGGGGGAGGAGCTGGGCGCGGCGACGGTGCCGAGGAGATGGCCGAGCAGCTCCCGCTCGGCGTCGACGCCGCAGTCGTTGATCCACGGATTCTGCGTGACCGTGCAGGAGTTGGGGCCGAGCGGGCTGATCCAGGCGTGTCCTGCCGCCGTGCTCCGGTTGTACTGCACGCGGGCGCCGAACCGCCCGTAGTAGTCGGCCAGCGCGTCCGCCACCGGCCGCTTGACCGTGGTGTCGTTCGAGCCGCTGAAGACGTAGACCGGGTCGCCCGCCAGGTTCGCCACCGGGTCGACCAGCCCCTGCGCCGACCAGTCCCGGGTGGTCTGCTCCAGCTTCGCGAGCTGAAGGTCCTGCATGGTGTCCATGCAGGCGTAGAGGGCGAGGTTCAGCGTGTTCTGCGCGCAGTCGTACGGACCCGAGGCGAAGGCCGCCGACCCGGTGAACGTACCCGAGTACGCCACATGGAGCTGGGTGGCCATGTAGCCGCCCGAGGACACCCCGGTGCTGTGGACGGCGTCGATCGTGTACGGCTGGAGTGCCCCGGGCACGGGGACGGGCGCCGCGGCGGGGGTGGCGGCCGCCGGAGTGGCGACGGGGAGGAGCGCCGCGGCGGCGAACAGCAGGAGCGCTGTCAGCCGGCGCGGCCCGCGGGCGCGGAGCGGGCGGAATGGACGCATGGGGTCTCCCGGGCGGCTCGTTCGGGTCGGGTCGATGGCCGGGAGGTTAGGGGCGGGCCGTGCGGCCCTCCTATGGGCCCGGCCGCCACAACCGCGGGGGTCGGGTATGGCGCGCCGTCATCTGGCAGCCCCCGTACGGCGGTTGCGAGCGGCCTGCGAGGATTGTCTCCATGAACGATGCCTCGATGAACGATGCCTCGATGAACGACGCCTCGACGAACGGCGCCTCGACGAACGACGACGAGCGGGACGGCCGGCTGGCCGAGGCCGTCGGGCTGCGCGAGCAGGGCCGGCAGGAGGAGGCGCGGGAACGGCTGGTGGAGCTCGCCGCTCGGTACCCCGACGACGCCGAGGTCGCGTACCAGACCGCCTGGGCCCACGATGTCCTCGGTCTGGAGGCCGAGGCCGTCCCCTTCTACGAGCGCGCGCTGAAGTCTCCCGGCGGCGGGCTCTCGCCTGGCGACCGCAGGGGCGCGCTCCTCGGTCTCGGCAGCACCTTCCGCGTCCTCGGCCGCTACGAGGAGTCCGTCGCGACCCTGCGCGGCGGGGTCGAGGAGTTCCCCGAGGACGGCGCGCTGCGCACCTTCCTCGCGATGGCACTGTTCAACACGGGCGAACACCACGAGTCCGCACAGCTGCTGCTGAATCTCCTCGCGACCACGAGCGACGATCCGGGCGTCCGCAGGTACCGGCGGGCGATCGAGTACTACGCGCGGGACCTGCACGAGACGGTGTGAGCCACCGAGGCGGAACCGGCCTGGGCGCCCCTTGACCTCAAGCGCGCTTGAGGTCGAATGATCGTGTCATGAACGAAGCGACCAGCACGACGAATCACCGCGACCACTTCGAGATCAGTGCCCTCGTCAGCGGCTTCTTCCGCGCCATGGACGAGCGGCGGTTCGACGAGGGTTGGGCCGACGCCTACTTCACCGACGACCTGCGGACGACGACGCCGATCGGTGCGGCGGAGGGCGCCGAGGCCATCCGGCAGGTGGAGGAGGCCGTCGGGCGCTTCGCCGCCACCCAGCACACCTCCTCCGACCTGCTCGTCTCGGTCGAACCGGACGGACGGACGGCCCGCGTCCGCTGGAACGCCCACATGACCCACGTCCATCTGGGCTCCACCCTGCACGCCCGAGGCGAGGGAGCCGATCCCCTCTTCACGGTCGGCGGTGTCTACGAGGGGGAGTGCCGGCGCACGGACGAGGGTTGGCGCGTCAGCCGGATGTCCGTGCGGGCCGTCTGGACCACGGGCGAACCGCCCGTACTACCCGTGGACATCGCCACCCGAGTCGCGGAGCGGACCGGCGCTCGGACGGCCGGCTGAGCCCAGTGCGCCCTTGGCCGTCCTCGCGAGGGCCCGGCGCCGCGTGTCCCCGGCGCTGCCCGGCCGGGGGCTCGCCCTGCCGGGCCGGGGGCTCGCCCCGAGCCCGGCTACGCGCCTTCGAGCAGCGACAGGAAGAGGGCCAGCGGCACGGTGGCGACGGCGAGCGCGAGGCCCGCCGCGGCAAGCCCGCCGCGGATCTCGCGCTTGCCACGAATCCCCAGGTAGGCGGCGATCACCGGGAGGATGCAGCAGAGAAGCAGACTGAAGCGCCAGCCTTCCTCGCTGAGGAAGAAGATCATCACGGCCACACAGGCCGGGACCGAAGCGACGGTGAACGCCCGGCTGCGGGAAAGGAAGAGTTCGAGGTCCTCGACTCCGTTGAAGAAACTCACGCCCGGTCCCTGCCCCGTCCTCGCCGCCGCCCGCCGTCGCATGATCGTAGCGGCCGGTCGCGGTACCCGACGCTCCGGCCACCCGGCACCGGCGGGCCCTTGGGCGCAGACGCGTACGCGGACCATGGCGCGATCGACGCGCCTACGGCGTGTATCGAAACTCCCACCTGCCCCGCGACGCCCGGCACGGCCTAGTCGTTGACGGCGGTCAGCAGGACGACCGCGTCCTCCAGAGCGGTGAGTCCGTGGCGCTCCTTCGGGATCATCTGGAGCTCCCCCGCCGACAACTCCTCGGACCACTCCGCAGCCGTCAGCCTCACCCGCCCCCGCAGCACCTGCAGACTCGCCGCCGGCGGCGCGTTGTGCTCGTCCAGCGCGGTGCCGGACAGCAGCGCGATCACGCTCTGCCGGAGCACCCCGTCGTGCACCACCACGTGGGCGCTCCGGCCGTGCGCGGCGGTGCGCGCGTTGGCCAGGTGTTCGTCGGCGAGGGCCGCGAGATCATGCATCGTCTCTCCCTGCGAGGGTGCGCGGGTCGTGAGTCCCAGCCTCGCGTGTGTCGCGCGGTGCGCAACTCGGGGCGGCGCCGCGTGTCACGGCGACCGAGAGGGCGGCCAGTGCCGTGAACCCGGCCGCCGCGGTGATCGTCACCGCCCAGCCGTACGCCCCGTACAGCCACACCGCCGTGAGCGAACCGAGCGCACCGCCGGCGAAGGTGCACAGCATGAAGACCGTGTTCACCCGGGCCGCGATCCGGCTGCCGAGGCCGAAGATCCTCGCCTGGTTGGCCACCTGGCAGGCGCTGGTCCCCAGGACCAGCAGATTCGCCCCGACGACCAGAGCCGCGAGCGAGAGTCCCCCGAGCCCGACGAGGCCGAAGGCGACCGCCACGCAGAGCAGCGACCAGCCGTTCACCGTCCTCGCTCCGTACCGGTCGGTGAGCCGCCCCGCGTACGCCGAGAGGAGCGCCCCGGGCAGGCTCAGGAGCCCGAACAGCCCCGCCGCCCCCGGGCCGAGACCCAGCGGCGGGGCGGCCAGGTGGAAGGCCAGCGTCGCCCAGAAGACGCTGAACGCGGCGAAGACCGCGGCGCCGGTCAGCGCCGACGCCCGTACCTCCGGGTGCTCGACGAAGAGCCGGGGGAGGCTCGCGAGGAGGCGCGGGTACGGCAGTCGGTCCGTCGCGGGCCGGCCGCGTACGGGGAGGGAGCGCGGCACGAAGAACAGCAGCGCGGCCGTCGCCGCGGCGGCCAGCAGATAGGCCGTGCGCCAGCTTCCGCCGGCGTCCGCGGCCGCGCCCGCGACGGTACGGGAGAGGGCCGAGCCGAGCGTGAGCCCCAGGCCGATCAGGCCCACCACCCGACCACGGTCGCCCGGCGCGCTGAGCGAGGCCGCGACCGGGGTGAGGACCTGCGGCAGGACGGTCGTGGTGGACACGGCGAGCGTGGCGACCGTCAGGGTCAGGACGTTGGGCGCCGCGGCGGCCACGAGCAGCCCACCGCTCGTCAGCCCGAGCAGCACGCCGGTGAGACGGCGGAGCCGGGCGGTGTCGGCGAGCGGCACGATGAGCAGCAGGCCGAGCGCGTAGCCGAGCTGGGCGGCGGAGGAGACGAGCCCCGCGGTGTGCGGGGAGACGCCCAGGCCCCGGGCGATGGCGTCGAGCAGCGGCTGCGGGAAGTAGATGTTGGCGACGGTGACCGCCCCGGCCACGGCCATCACCAGGACGTCCGGCCGGGTGACGGGTCGGACGTCGGGGCGGGCTGCGGCCCGGGGAGCCGCGTCGGTCGGGAGTTTCATGCCACCAGGCTGCTGGCGGCCGACCGGGCCGATCAAGGTGGAACAATGCAAGCGGCGTTTAGCGGAACTCAACGATGAGGGGCGGTGCGATGCTGGAACGGCACGAACTGGAGGCGTTCCTCACCCTCGCCGAGGAACTGCACTTCGGCCGCACGGCCGAGCGCCTCGGCGTCTCCACCGGTCGGATCAGCCAGACCGTCAAGAAGCTCGAACGCCGCATCGGAACCCCGCTCTTCGAGCGCACCAGCCGCAGCGTCCGCCTCACCCCGGTCGGCCGCCGCCTCGACGACGACCTGCGCCCCGCCCACGGCCGGATCCTCGCCGCCCTGGAGCGGGCCACCGCCGCCGGCAGAGGCGTTCACGGCACGCTCCGGGCCGGTTTCGGCGCCCCCTGGAACGGCGAACTGCTCGCCACGGCCGCCGGTTCCTTCCTCGCGCGCCACCCCGGTTGCGAGATCCACATCAGGGAAGTGCCGCTCGACGGCGGGACCCGGCCGCTCCTGGACGCCGAACTCGACCTCCTCCTCACCTCCTTCCCGGTCCGCGAACCCGGCCTCACGACCGGTCCCGTCCTCGGCTCCGACCCCCGGGTCCTCCTCGTCCCGGCCGCCCACCCGCTGGCCCGCCGGGAGTCCGTCACGCTCGACGACCTCGCCGACGTCCCGATGATCACCGCGGCGGGCACCAACTCCCGCTCCTGGCAGGACGTCCACTACCCCGCCCGAACCCCTTCCGGCGCGGCGATTCCCCGTGGGCCGGTGGCCGCCACCTGGCAGGAGGTGCTCTCCCATGTGAGCGCCGGCCGCGGAGTCTCCCCGGGCTCCGCCCGTGGCGCCCGCTACCATCCCCGCCCGGGCATCAGCTACGTGCCCCTGCGTGACGCGCCGCCCGTCGAGTACGGCCTCGTCTGGCCGACGGCCTCCGAGAACGCGCTGATCAGAGCGTTTGCCGAGGAGGTCGGCGCTCAGCCCTGAGGGAACCCGGGCCCGGTGTGTCCCGCACGGGGCGGCGGCGCGCCACGGCTACGGTGGCCCGGTGCAGCGTGCCCCAGACCGCGTGACGCTCGCCGTGTTCCTGACCGTGGCGGTCCTCGCGGGCGGAAACGCGGTCGGCGTCCGGTTCAGCAACCGTGAACTGGATCCGCTGTGGGGCGCGGCCGTGCGGTTCGGCGCCGCGTCGCTGCTCCTGCTGGCCGTGATGGCCGTCCGGCGACTGGAGTTCCCGCGCGGCCGCGCGCTCGCCGGGGCGATCCTCTTCGGCGTCCTCAACTTCGGTGTGACCTTCGCGCTGGCGTACTACGCGCTGGTCCACATCCATGCCGGACTCGGCCAGACCATCCTGTCCCTCGTCCCGCTCGCGACCCTGCTGCTCGCGGTGGCGCAGGGGCTCGAACGCTTCCGTCTCATGGCGGCGGTCGGCACCGTCTTCGCCACCGCCGGCGTCGCGGTCATCTCGCACGCGCCCCTGGAGGGCGGTGTGCCCGTGCTTTCCCTCCTCGCGATCCTGGGCAGCGTGCTGGCGTTCGCGGAGGCCACCGTGCTCGTACGCCTCCTGCCGAAGGTCCACGCCGTCACGATGAACGCGGTGGGCATGACCGCCGCTTCCGTCCTGCTGTTCGGCGGCTCGCTCGTCGCCGGCGACACCTGGCGCCTCCCGGACCGCGCCGCGACCTGGTGGGCGCTGGCCTATCTGGTGGTGGCCGGCTCCGTGCTGACCTTCGTCCTCTTCCTGTTCGTGGTTCACCGCTGGGACGCGTCACGGGCGGCGTACGTCTTCGTCGTCATCCCCGTCGTCACCATCCTGGTCTCGGCCTGGCTGGACGACGAACCCCTCACCGCCTCACTGCTCATCGGCACGCCGCTCATCCTGACCGGGGTGTACCTGGGAGCCCTGCGCAAGCCGCCCGCGCGGGAGCGCGCCGCATAGAGCGCGCGCGACGCGCAGTCGTGTGCCGTTCGTGCCGCGCTCGTCGGGACTTGGGTCGTCAACCACCCCACCGAGTGGTGGCACTGGGCGTCCGGCGACTGCCACAGGGGCCTCTCGATCGGCGCTCCCGCGGCTCCCCGGGGACAGGAGAACCCCGAGCGGAGGCCGTTGTCAGTGGTGTGGGGAACGATGGACACGATCGGTGATCGAGAGGTGAAGGGGACCGCATGTCCATCACGAACCAGCAGGTGACGGAGTACGCCTTTCTGCGCGCGCTGTACGAGGACGGGTACTACCCGGACAGCGTCGTCGACAAGGGGAAGGCGATCCTGCAGCGGCTCTGCGAGCGCATCGAGGCCGAGCAGCCGGCCGATCTGACGGCGCTGTACGCGCTCACGGAGGCGGCCACCGAGGAGTTCAACGCCCTGGAGGCGGACTTCCTGGAGGCGGGGAGCGAGATCGAGACCGTCGCCCGGGAGGAGATCGCCGAGAACTTCTGGTTCGTCGCCCACGCCTATGGATTCGCGGACGCCGACATGGAGGAGCTGGTGGCCGCCAGGGAGTGGTGACGGCCCGGCGTGGTGCCGTCCGCCGGCGCGGTCGGTCTCGTGGGCCGGGGTGACGCCCTCGCGGGCCGGGTGACGCCCCGGCCCGTCGGTGACCTCGCGGTCGGCGCGTGACCGTGAGGCCGTGCTCCACCGAGGAGTTGGGGCGGTGGGACCCCACCCGGCTGTCCGCCATGTGGACGGCCTGGGTAGGTTCGGCCCATGACTGCGCAGCGAGCTGACATACACCTTTCACCCTCGACCTGGCAGCAACCGGTCCCGGCGCCGGCGTCCGCCGAACGGGCCGCTCTGGTCGAGGAGACGGCACGGGCGATCCTGGCCCGCGGGTCCGGCCGCCTGCTCGTCGGGATCGACGGACTCACCGCGGCCGGCAAGACCAGCTTCGGCCACGAGCTGGCCGAATGGATGGCGGATGCGGGACGGCCGGTCCTGCGGGCGACGCTCGACGACTTCAAGAACCCCTGGAAGGACAGGCACCTCTACGACCGGGAAACCGGTGAGGGCTACTACCGCAACGCGTACGACTACGCGCGGCTGAGGAGTCTGCTGCTGGATCCCTTCCGGTCGCCCGAGGCGAACTCCTGCGCCCTGTGCGGAATCGATCCGCTCACCCAGGTCGACCACTCCGAGGAGCGTGCCCCGCTCGCGCCGGACGCCGTGCTCGTCGTCGACGGGATCTTCGCCTTCCGGCCCGAGATCGACGACTACTGGGACTACCGCGTCTGGCTCGACGTGGACCCGGAACTCTCCGTGCGCCGAGGCACGGAGCGGGACCAGAACTGGGCGGGATCGGAGGCGGAGGCGATTCACCGGGACCGCTATCTGGTGGCCGAGCGCATCTACCTCGCCGAGGTCGACCCGCTGCCGAGGATGGATGTCCTCATCGACAACACGGACTTCGCCCGCCCTCGTGTGCTCGCCCCTCGGCGCCCCACCGCGGAGTTCGCCGCCGAGGCGCGGCGTGACCGGGACGGGGGCGTCTCGCACGTCGAGTAGGTACGGGACGCCCGGCCGGTGGGAGTGCACCGACCGGGCACCTCGTTCGGTTGGCCGACGGAGAATCTCGGTCGGCCGACGGGATCTCGGTCTGCCGATGGCGAATCTCGGTCGGCCGACGGGGATCCCGTCCGGCGACGGGGATTCCCGGCCGGCCGACGGAAATCCTCGGTCAGCCGACGAAGATCTCGGTGAGGGACCAGATCGCCAGCGCCGCCATGCAGAGGCCGCCGATGCGCTGGACCGTCTTCAGCGGGACGCGCTTGGCGATGAAACGGCCCGCCACCAGCGCCAGGGCGGAGACGCTCATCAGGGCCGCGGCCGAGCCGATCGCCGTCGACCAGGTGCCGTTGGTGGCGGCGAGGTTCGCCGTGGTGATCTGGGTCAGGTCGCCCCACTCACTGATGAAGACGGCCATGAAGGCCGTCGAGTAGACGGGCCAGAACCCGGTCACCGTCCTGCCGCCCGTGTCGTCCTCCTCGTCGTCGCCCCCGCTGCGCAGCAGCATGAACGCGCCGAAGGCGAACAGCAGGGCCGAGATGAGTTTGACGATCCAGTCGGGCAACAGGCCGATAAGGCTGCCCGCGCCCACGGCGATGGCGACATGCGCGACGAACGCGGTCGAGGTGCCGAACCAGACGTACAGCGGACGCATCCGCGTGCCCATCGCGAGGGACGCGAACATCGTCTTGTCGGGAAGCTCGGCGAGGAAGATCAGCCCGAAGGCGGTGAGGATCGCCAAGGGGTCGAGGTGCATACCGTGGGCTCTCTGCTCGGTCCGGGCCCGGGATCCGCACGGCACCACGGTGGGCGACGGGAAGAACCACTCGGCCCGGCATGACGGACCACACCCACGGAACGCGGGCATGGCGAATGCCTGGCCGAAGGTCTCGCCCGTCCGCGCTTCCGCAAGGACCCGGTCACCGGGAACCCGAGGGCTCCAGTGTGTCGACGACCGGTTCGCAGGGCTACTCCCCTTCGCTGTCGAACAGTGTAGCGGAGTCCTCCGTCGATCTTGGTAGACACTGTCTACGCAGCCTGGTAGACAGTGTCTATGAGTGAAGAGACCGAGGCCGGCGTGCGCGGCCGACTGATCGACGCCGGCGTCGAGCTGGTGCACACCCAAGGGGCTCAGGCGCTGTCCCTCCGGGAGATCGCCCGGCGCGCCGGGGTCTCCCACGGGGCGCCCCGCCGCTACTTCCCGACCCACCTCGACCTGCTGTCGGCCATCGCCCACGAGGGCTTCGTCGAGCTCACGGACCGCGTCACCGCCGCGCTCGCGGCGGAGCCCGGGGCCCCCGAGGGGCCTCGCGCCGCCCTCGCCGCCCTCGCCCGCGTCTACCTCGACTTCGCGCTGGACCGTCGTGGCATGTACGAGCTGATGTTCCGTCACGACCTGCTCGAGAGCGGGCGGCTCGGGCTGCGTGAGACCAGCCTGCCCCTCTTCGATCTGGTCGCCCGGCTCGTCGCCCGCGCCCGCCCGGCGGCGGGCCCGGGCCCCGAACCGGCCACGGTGGCGGCCGCGCTCTGGGCCAACCTGCACGGCATCGCCCAGCTCTGGGGCTGGGGCAGCCTGCAGCTGGCCGCCCGTACGGACGACGTGGAGCCACTGCTCCGCGCCGCCCTCGACGCCCATCTCGGTCCCGAGGCAGGTGCGCGGTGATACGGCAACGGCGGCTGACCCTCGCCTGCAGCGTCGTCGGCGCCGCCGTCGTCGCCCTCGACGGCACGGTGCTGACCCTCGCGCAGCCGGCCCTCCAGCGCGACCTCGGGGCGGGCTTCGCCGAGGTGCAGTGGACCAGCACCGGATACCTCGTCGCCGTCGCGAGCCTGCTCGTCTTCGCGGGCAGGCTCGGCGACCGCTACGGTCACCGGCGGCTCTTCGCCCTCGGCACGCTCGGCTTCGCCGCCGCTTCGGCGGGCATCGCGCTCGCCCCCGGGATCGGCTGGGTGATCGGCCTGCGCGTGCTCCAGGGCGTGTGCGGGGCGCTCCTGCAACCGGCCACGCTGGGAATGCTGCGTGCCGCGTTCCCGTCCGACCGGCTGGCCATGCCGATCGCCCTGCGCACCAGCGCGATCGGACTCGCCGCCGCGGCGGGGCCGCTCATCGGCGGTGCGTCGGTCGACGGCTACGGCTGGCGGTCCGTGTTCGTGCTCACCGCGATACCGGCGGTCGTGATCGGCCTCCTGGCCCTCGCGGTCCCGGCGGCCCCGGCCGCCGTCCCCGCCCCGGCCGCAGGTTCCCCGGCGGGCCCGCGTTCGGCCGCACATCCCGCGTCCGCCGACCCTTCGTCCGCCGCGCCGCGTCCGTGCGGCGCCTCCCCGGCCTCGCTCGACCTGCCGGGCGCGGTGCTCCTCGCCGCCACGCTGGGCGGTCTCGTCCAGGTGCTCGTGGCCGTGCCGGAGAGCGGCTGGACCATGGTGACCGTGCTCGCCCTCGGTGTCGCCCTGGCCGCCGGAGCCGCCTTCGCCCGACACGAACGGCGCACCGCCCGTCCTCTCGTGCCACCGGCCCTTCTGCGGTCCCGGCCCGTCGTCGCCGGCCTCGCCACCCTCCTGGCCGCCTCGGCCGCGCTCTTCGGCTCGCTCTTCGTGGCGACGTACTTCCTCCAGGACGTACGCGGACTCGACCCGCTGTCGACCGGTCTGTGGGTGTTGCCCCTCGCCGTCATGATGGTGGTCGGCGCACCCGTCGCTGCGCTGCTGCAACGCCGCTTCGGCCCACGCCGCACGACGGTCGGCGGGGGAGCGATTCTCGCCCTCGGTGTGCTGCTGCTCTCCCGGCTCGACGCGTCGGCGACGGCGCTCCCGACGGGTGCCTGCTTCGCCCTGCTGGGCGCCGGTTTCGGCACCGTCATGGCCACCGCCACGGCCGTCGTCGTCCACCGCGCGCCGGTGGCGGAGGCCGGAGTCGCCGGCGGGCTGCAGCAGACCGCCATGAACGTCGGTCCGGCGCTGGGCGTCGCGACAGCGACGCTGATGATGACCCTCGACGCGGCGGGCGGTTTCGTACCGGCGATGGAGACCGCGTTCCTGGTACTGGCCTGCGTCGCGACGCTCGGCGCGGCGGCCTCGCTCGGCCTGCCCGGACGCACCGCCCCCGTGGAGGAGCCTGCGGCGCCCCGGCCCGTGCCCCGCCCCTGACCGGTCACGTCCCCGGCCCGGCACGAACGGGCCCGAGCCGCCCGACCCTTCCGCGAACACGTCCCGCGCGCGCCGGGCCCCTCTGCGGACGCGCCCCGCGCGCCGGGTCCTGCTGTGGACATGCCCCGCGCGCCGGGTGCTTCCGCGGACACGCCCGGTCCCGGCGTCCGGCTCGCGCCGCCCTCACTGCGTACGATCACGAAATGCCCTCAGGTGATCACCGCGGCCGCTCCCTTTCCCGGTCGCGCACGCAGATCAACATCGGCCGGGCGCTCCCGATCCTGGTCATGATCCTGACGGTCCTGGCCGACTCCCTCACCGCCGACGCCGAGCGCTACGACCGGCTCCTGGCCGCCGCGCCCGCACTCGCCGCCGTCACCTGGAGCGTCCGGGGCACCGCCCTCATCGGTCTGATCGCCATGGTGGTGGGCTGGGCGCTGGCGGCGGACAGCGGCGAGCCCTTCTATCCCGTCATCCTCGCCAACGAACTGTCTCTGGCGGCGGTGACCGTGGTCGCCGTCTGGGTGAGCCGGGCACGGCTGCGCTACGAACGGAACCTGCGCGAGGTCACCGCCATCGCCGACGTCGTGCAACGCGTCGTGCTCCGCCCGCTCCCACCCGCGCTCAGCACGGTCGACCTGCACCTGCTGTACGTCGCCGCGGCCGCCAAGGCCCGGATCGGCGGGGACTTCTACGAGGCCGTCCCTGTGCCCGGGGCCGTACGCGTGATGCTCGGCGACGTCCAGGGCAAGGGGCTCGGCGCGGTCGAGACCGCCTCGGTGCTGCTCGGCTCCTTCCGCGCCGCCGTCTACGACGCCCCCGACCTCTCCGCACTGGCCGACCGGCTGGAGGAGGGCCTCAGCCGTTACGGCGCCTGGGACCCGGACTCCGACGCGGCCGAACGCTTCGCCACCGTCGTTCTCGTCGAGATCCCCGACGAGGGCAACGTCGCCCGCCTCCTCAGCTGCGGTCACCCCGCACCGCTGCTGCAGCACGGCAACTTCGTGCGGCCCGTGGACTTCACCGACCCGTCGCTGCCCATCAACCTGGCCGGCCTGCTCCCCTCCCACCATCGAGTGGAAGAGGTCCCCTTCGGCCCGGGGGACCGGCTGCTGCTCTTCACCGACGGGGTCAGCGAGACCCGCGACCGCGCGGGCACCTTCTACCCCCTCCAGGAGCGGATGTCCCGGTGGGTGACGGAGCCGGGCGAACGGCTGCCCGCCCTCCTCCACGAGGACCTGACCGAGTACGGCTCGGGCGGCCTCGACGACGACGTGGCCGCGCTCCTCGTCGTCCGGCACCCCTAGATCGTCTCCGGGAAGCCTCGCCTCGCTCGCGGCGTCAGCGCCCGGGACCCCGCCCTCGGCCGCGGAGGGGGCGGCCGGCACCCCTGGCGGCCGGGACCCCGCCCCGGTCACCCGAGGGGTTCCGGCACCGACTCGTACAGCACCGTGTGGAACCTGCCCGCCGACTCGCGCCCCGTCGGATCCGCCCCCAGCGCGCGGACCGCCTCGACGGCGAAGCGCTGCTCCTCCACGTCCGTGAACAGCCGCTGCGGGTACGTCCGCGAGGGATCGGAGACGGTCCGCAGCCCGTAGGCAGCCAGACAGTCCGCGATCGGCCGGTACGAGACCGTGCGCAGGACGAAGGCGCTCACCCGGACCGGGCGACCGGCCCATGCGAGGAGCGCGGCGAAGGTGCGCCTGGTGAGGTAGCTGCCGCCGCCGGTCAGCGTGATGAGACCGACGTCGGTCATCGCGGCCCTCAGCCGGGGACTCGGTGGCGCGTCCTCCAGGTTCTCCGCGAAGGCGTCGTCGAGGAGCCCGACCTCGCGCGCGTACCGCAGCGCATGCCCCGCCACGTCGAGCCCGATCACGGGCGCGGCGTCCGAGCGGCGCCGGGCGGCGTAGAACTCCTTGTCCCGGAAGGCCAGTTCGGTGGAGGTCAGACCGCCGACCGCCGGATCGGTATAGCGCGCGTACAGCTCGGTCAGGGTGACGTCGTGGTTCAGCAGCGCGGCGTTGATCCCGTACGAACAGCACAGGTCGAGCACGGTCCCGCCGCCACGCTCGGCCGCCGCGCGCCGGAAGGCGCCCTGGGCGCGCTGCGGTATCTCGTACTCCAGCGGCGCGAGGCGCCGGAAGTACGCCCGCGGGTCGGGCTGGTCGTAGATGTCGTCGAACCGCGCCTTGCCGCCCGTACCCGACCCGGATCCGTTCATCCGTCCCGCCTTCCTCGCGCCGGCGGCACCCGCGCCGTACGCGCCTCGCGCCGCAGGAACCGCGACCGGTGGGCATCCTGCTCGGAAGGCGGCCCGGCGCTCGCGTCCGCATCGGGGACGCACGACGACTCCACCCGGACCGAGCGGCGGCTCCCGGGCGGGGCCCACACCTCCAGGATGGTCTCGCCGCCGGCCGACCGCACGGGGGCGAACCCCGGGAGCGGGCGGGTGCTCCGGGCCGCACGCGCCCCACACGCGAGGTTCCGGGCGTTCGGTGTCGCGGACGCTCGGATTCCCTGTCTCGCGCGCCGTCCATGCGCTCTCCCGTGGTGTTCTCCCCGGTGGCGGGCAACCCGGCCCGCCACCGGGGAGCCCCCGCGCCGTGGTCGCTAGAACTCCCCGGCGCGCGGTCGACGGGGCTCGCGCAGGCCGAGATGGTCCCTGAGCGTCGTGCCGGTGTACGCGCTGCGGTACGCCCCGCGCTCCTGGAGCTCCGGCACGAGCAGGTCCACGATGTCGTCGAGCCCGTCCGGGATCAGATACGGAGAGATGTTGAAGCCGTCGACCGCGCCGTGCCGCGCGAAGCGGACGAACTTCTCGGCGAGACCGGCGGGCGTGCCCACATGCCCGCGCTGCGGCCCCAGCTCGATGACCGTCTCCCGCAGGGACCAGCCGTTGGCCTCCGCCTTCGCACGCCACTCGGCGACCACGGCCCGCGGGTCGGCGACCCTGCGCGCGCCGAACGCTCCCGTGTTCTCCACGACCACAGGCTCCTCGGCCGGCAGGGGGCCGTCGGCGTCCCGCTCCGACAGATCGAGGCCCCACAGCAGCCCGGCGATGCCCAGCGCGGTCGCGGGAGTGACCTGTTCGAGCCGCACCCAGCGCGCCTTCTCCTCCGCCTCCTTCTCGGTGGCCCCGATGATGATCTCCGTGCCGGGCAGGATCCGCAGATCGTCCTCCGGTCGGCCCGCCGCACGCAGTCGGCGCCGGATGTCCTCGGCGAAGCCGAGCGCGTCGTCGAACTCGGTACCGTGGGCGGAGAAGACGACGTCCGCGTGCCGGGCCGCGAAGTCGCGGCCGTCCGGGGAGTCGCCCGCCTGGAAGATCACCGGATGGCCCTGCGTGCTGCGCGGCAGCGTGGGCGCCAGGTCGAGATCGAACTGCGCCCCTCGGTGCCGCACGCGGCTCACGCCGCCGGGCACCGACCAGGACCGCGCGTCGGCGGTGTCGGCGATCGCGCCGTCCGCCCAGCCGTCCCAGATCGCCCGGGCGGCGGTCAGGAACTCCTCGGCGCGCCGATAGCGGTCGGCGTGGTCGAGGAACCCGCCGCGGCGGAAGTTGGCACCGGTCCACGCGTTGTCCGTGGTGACGATGTTCCAGCCGGCCCGTCCCTCGGAGAGGAGATCGAGTCCCGACAGCCGCCGGGCGAGATCGCCCGGCTCGTTGAACGTGGTGTTCGAGGTGCTGACGAGGCCGATCCGCTCCGTCACCGCAGCGAGCGCGGAGAGCTGGGTGATCGAGTCGGGGCGTCCGGCGACGTCCAGGTCGTGGATGCGGCCCTCCACCTCGCGCAGGCGCAGCCCGTCACCGAGGAAGAACGCGTCGAACAGGCCGCGTTCGGCCGTCCGCGCCACCCGGCGGAACGAGGCCGGGTCGATCTGCGACCCGCTCGCGGGATCGGACCAGATCGTCCAGTGGTTGACCCCCTGGAAGAACACGCCGAAGTGCAACCGCGCGTCGGGGCGCGGCACGTCGGTGAGGTCGGCGCGGGTCACCGTACGGCCCCCTCGGTGAAGCGGCTCGCCGGGCGGGGCAGCCCCAGCACGGCGCGGAGCGTGGCGCCGGGCAGCGGACGGGCGACGATCCGCCGGGCGAAGAGCTCCGGCAGGACCAGCCGGGACAGCACGGCCAGGTCCTCGTCGAGGACGAGCGGGTGCAGCCGTACCCCGTCGACGTGACGACCCAGTTCGTCGAGGAGCGCGACCAGTCCGGAGGCGGAACCGGTGTAGCGGAGGCGGGGACCTTCGTCCGGCGAGGGCGGATCCCAGGGCGTATGGCGTTCCAGATCCGCGACGCGCTCCCGGGCAGCCTCCCGCGGGGTGTCCAGGGCCACTTCGACCTCGGCGAACGCGAGCGGTGTGCCGGCGCCGGCGGCGGCCTCGCCCACCTCCGCCGGGGTGGCGCCGCCCACCAGGGAGATGTCGATCAGTTCGGAGGGTACGAGACCGGTGCGGGCGATCACCACGGGCCGGCCCTGGGGCGGTCGCGGCACGATCGCGGGGCCCTTGACGGAGTACGTCTCGCCCGTGAAGTCGATGAAGTGCAGCCGGTCCCGGTCGAGATAGCGGCTCGTGGCCACGGACCGGATGACGGCGTCGTCCTCCCAGGAGTCCCACAGGTCGCGCACCACGCGGAGGGCGTCACGGGCCTCCCGCCCCAGGGCCTCGGCGCCCTCCACCCGGGGCCGCCCCCAGGCACGCGCGGCCGCGGCGCCCTCCTCGGTGGTCACCAGCCATGCCGCGCGCCCGACGGAGACGTGATCGAGGGAGGCGAGCCGGGAGGAGACGTGGAACGGTTCGGCGTAGGTGGTGGCGACGGCCGGGGCGACGCCCAGGACCCCGGTCGACGCGGCGACGAACGCGGCGCGCTCCACCGCGCCGAGGCGCCCCACCGGGTCGGCGCCGGAGCCAGGCGGCAGGAGGGCGTCCCGCAGGGTGACGAAGGTGAGGCCGGCGTTCTCCGCGACGGCCGCGACCCGCGCGAGCCGACGCGGGCTCAACAACTCGCCGGGTGTGTGGGCGGCCCGCCGCCAGGCGGCCGGGTGGGCACCGTCGCCGTCGATCTCCAGGGCGAGGTGCAGGGCTGGACGGGGCATGAAGGTCCTTCCGAAGGCACACGTGAAACCGCCGGGCGCGTCGAGGCGCGACCGGGGTGAGGAGGTGATCAGACGTGCGCGGAAGGACAGATGGCGGAGGACGTACGGCAGAGGTCGACATGCCGTCGGCAGCACAGTCGCGCACCGGCCCGCACGCCACCACGGGGCGTCGCAGTCGGTGTCCGCACGGGTGCCTCCACACATCCGGAAAGGATCGCTTCAGCTTAGGCAGGCGACCTTCCGGACTGTCAAGAACGTGTGTCCGCGGGTGCGATGGGAAGCGACGGAGGCGGCTCGCCGGGCCGAACCGATGCCCTCCTCCGACGCCGCGCCACGCGTCCCGGCCGATCCGCCCCTCCCTGCGGGGCGGATCGGCGACGACGCGCATCGGCGACCGGGCCTTCCGTGGCGCGTTCCCGGTGCGAGGCGGTCGGGCTCCCTTTGGCCGGTGGGAACAGCCCGGCCCCCGGTAGCTGGTGCGAAGCAGCCCGGCCCCCGGCGGCTGGTGGAAAGCGGTCAGGCCCCGGCGGTTGGTGGATAGCAGTTCGGCCCCCGGGGCCGGTGGGAAGCGGCCCGGCTCCCGGTGGCCGGTCCACATCGGCCCCGTTCCCTTTGACCGGTGTGTGTCAGTCCTGCGGTGCGGTCGCGACGGCGCCGAGCGCGTGGCCCGTCGTCGCGTCGACGTGGTCCGGGATCTCGTCGTGGCGGTCTCCGACCGACAGCGTGCCCGTGGGCTCGAAGAGCAGGATCGACGCGCCCGACGGGGCGTACGGGCGGTGCTCCACGCCCCTGGGGACCGTGAAGACCGAACCGCGCGGCAGCGACACCGTGCGCTCCACGCCCTCCTGCCGCAGCGAGATGTGCAGCTCGCCCTCGATCACGAGGAAGAACTCGTCGGTGTCGTCGTGCGCATGCCACACGTGCTCGCCCGCCACCTTCGCCACGCGCACGTCGTAGTCGTTGACCTGCGTCACGATGCGCGGACTCCACAGGTCCTCGAACGAGGCGAGCGCCGCCGACAGGGCCACGGGGTCACTGTTCAGAGAGGTCTTCTGGCTCATACGGCCATCCTGTGCCCTGATCGCGACCCGGCGCGAGTGCTAGAAAGAGCACATGCCGCAAGGATCCTCTCACGCGTCGCCGCATCGCGTCGTCGTGATCGTCGACGCCAACTCCAACCCCTTCGAACTGGGCTGCGCCACCGAGGTCTTCGGTCTGCGCCGCCCCGAACTGGGCCGCGAGCTGTACGATTTCCGGCTCTGCTCGCCCGAGCCGCGCACGTCGATGCGGGACGGCTTCTTCACCCTCTCGGACGTCGCGGGGCTCGACGCGGCCGACACCGCGGACACGCTGATCGTCCCCAACCGCCCGGACGTCGAGGTCCCGCGCCGGCCCGCCGTGCTCGACGCGATCCGGCGCGCCCACGCCCGCGGAGCCCGCCTCATCGGCTTCTGCAGCGGCGCCTTCACCCTCGCGGAGGCCGGCGTCCTCGACGGCCGGCGCGCCACCGCCCACTGGCAGTGGGCGGACTCCTTCCGCGCCCGATTCCCCTCCGTGCACCTCGAACCGGACGTCCTCTTCGTCGACGACGGCGACATCCTCACCGCCGCCGGCAGCGCAGCAGCGCTCGACCTCGGACTCCACGTCGTCCGCCGCGACCACGGCGCCGAGGTCGCCAACTCGGTCAGCCGCCGGCTCGTCTTCGCCGCCCACCGTGACGGCGGGCAGCGGCAGTTCGTGCGGCGCCCGGTCCCCGACACCCCCGACGAGTCCCTGGCCCCGCTGCTCGCCTGGGCCCAGGAGCGCCTCGGCTCACCCCTGACCGTCGCCGGCCTCGCCGCCCGCGCGGCGGTCAGCCCGGCCACGCTGCACCGCCGGTTCCGCGCCCAGCTCGGTACGACCCCGCTGGCCTGGCTCACCGGTGAGCGGGTGGCCCTGGCCTGCCGTCTGATCGAGCGCGGCGAGTCCCGGCTCGATGTCGTCGCCCGCAGCAGCGGCCTGGGCACGTCGGCCAACCTGCGGGCCCTGATGAACCGCGAGACGGGACTCTCCCCGTCGGCGTACCGCCGCCGCTTCGGTCCGGCGGCGGCGGGCTGACCCCGGGCCCTGAGGCGGCGGCCCGAGGCACGGACCTTCAGGAGCGGTACGGAGTGTGGGCCTCGGCCCACTCCGCGAGCGCCCGCGCACAGTCCGCGACCGACTCGCGCCAGGTCCTGGCCGCGCCGTCGCCGGCCTCGTCGCTCACGTGCTTGACGATCCGGATCGGTACCCCGGCCAGACCCGCGGCGACCGCCAGGGCGTAGCCCTCCATGTCGACCAGCGGGGCCCGCGCGGCCAGCCTGGCCCGGGCCGCCTCGTCGGAGATGAAGGCGTCGCCGGTCGCCAGGATCACGTCACCGCCGTCCGGGAGCGCGAGCGGCTCCCCGTACGTCTCACCGGTCAGCGTCGCCAGCAGCTCGCCGTCGAGATCGTGCTGGATCACCGTGCCGACGACGTGCGTGCCCGTCCACCCCGGGCGCAGCGCCCCGGCGGTCCCCAGATTGACGACACCGGAGGGGCGGGTGCCGCGGCCCAGCACGGCCGCCAGCGAGGTCGCCGCGTTCACCTTGCCCATACCGGTCAGCAGGATCGGCAGATCCGTGTCCAGGAACTGCGCCTCCTCCTTGACGGCCAGGACGAGCAGGGGGCGGCCGGGGGTGATCTCTCCGATGAGTTCCATGCGCCCACGCTACCTGCTGGGATTTCCCACCCGTACGGAGAGACGATGGAGGTGTCCCCGTTCGCCGAGGAGATCGCCATGGCAACCGGAACAGTGAAATGGTTCAACGCGGAGAAGGGCTTCGGCTTCATAGCCCAGGACGATGGTGGCCCGGACGTCTTCGTCCACTACTCGGCCATCACCGGCACCGGATACCGCGAACTCCAGGAGGGACAGAAGGTCGAGTTCGACGTCGTCCAAGGCCCGAAGGGACCCCAGGCGGAACGCGTAGCCGCGGCCTGAGGACCCCCGCGCACCGGCCGTGACGTGCGGGTTTCCGTAGACCCGCCCGACGCGTCGCCGTGGGGCCGGGGACTCGCCGTCGCACGCGCATACCCCAGCGGAGTAACCGCCCGGCGGAGCACCGCCACGAGGCCGAACTGCAACCGCTCCGGCTGCCCGCCGGGCCGCTCGGGCGCCCGTTCGCGGCACCGCGTCGCCCGCCCGCGCGACCGTCCCGCTCGTGCCCGCCCGCGCCCGCGCCTGCTCGTGCCGGTGCCCCGGCCCGGCCCTGACGGCGAGCCGCGCGCTCGGGGCCGTCCCTCAGGGAAGCCGGTCCGTGGGGACGTGCGGCCGGAGTTCTCGTACGGCTCGGTCCGGATCCGGGTCGGAGACGGCGAGGCGGCCGTAGGGGGCATCGCGGCGCAGCTCGACGCAGACCACCGGTGTGCCCGGCTCGACCACGGCGAAGTCCTCCCCGTCGGGCAGGAGACGCGTGCCCACGCACAGGCGGTCGGGGATCCAGAGCCCCCGGCCGCGCGACCCCCGGAGGGCGCGCCACCAGTCGGGCTCGACCCGCACCTCGCGCAGCGCGGTCAGCGGCACACGGACCTGTCCACGGCGCGCGGCCAGCCTCTCGCGCAGGGAGAGGCGTACGACGATGTCGTCGCCCTCGACCGTCACCCGAGCCATCACGCCTCACCGCCGCCCGTCACGACACGTCTCCTTCCATGATCGGGCCGTCGGTGGGTGGCTGCGAGGCGGCTGAGCGTCAGCCGAGCGACAGTCCGCGTTCCTCCAGGCTCTCCTGGATCACCCGCAGCGCCTTCGGGCCCACGCCGTGCAGCGCCAGCAGTTCGGTCCTGGGCACTCCGGCGAACTGTTCGAGCGTGGTGTAGCCGGCGGCGGTGAACGCCCGTGTGGCAGGGGCTCCGATGCCGCGCGGAAGGTCCGTGCCCGGTGACTCGTTCGGCTTCGTCATGCCGCGATGGTGCCACGCCGGGCGTCAGACCGGCAGGAGCCGCCCGATCAGTTCGCCCAGCTGCCGCGCGTTGCGGCACGGGTGCATCTCCACCAGCTCGGCGTAGGTGAGCGCGACCGAGTCCCCGGTCGACCAGAGCGAGGGCTGCTCCGGGTTGAGCCAGTGGACCCGGCGGGCCCGGTCCGCGATCAGCTTCAGCGCCGGCAGGTTGGGGTCGCTCATGTTCGTCCGGGCGTCGCCGAGGACGAACACGGCGGTGCGCGGGCCGACGGCGTCGGCGTACCGCTCGGCGAACTCGCCCAGTGCCGTCCCGTAGTCGCTCTGCCCGTGCCAGCCGGTCAGTTCGGCCTTTTCGAGGATGCGGGCGCCCAGGCCGGCCGGATCGGCCGCGCCCCGCGCGATCAGATCCGTCACCTCGTCGACCCTGTTGACGAAGGCGAACACCCGGACCCTGCTGAACTGGTCGTGCAGGGCCTGGACCAGCAGCATCGTGAAGTTCGCGAACCCCGCGACGGATCCCGAGACGTCGCAGAGCAGGACGAGCTCGGGCCGGCCGGGACGGCGGCGCCGCAGCACGGGCCGCATCGGGACGCCGCCGGTCGACAGCGAGCCGCGCAACGTCCGCCGCAGATCGATCCGGCCCCGCGCGGCGCGCCGTCGCCGGGCCGCGAGACGGGTGGCCAGCTTCCGGGCCAGCGGCCGCACCGTCGTGCGCAGTTCCTCCAGCTGGGCGCGGCCCGCGAGCAGGAAGTCGACGCTGTCCGCGGTGCCGGCGACGGCTCGCCGCGCGACCCGGTCCCGGCCCTGGCGCTCGGCGACCCGCCGACGGGACTCGGTCCGGACCCGCTCGCGGAACGCCTCGATGCGCCGCCGGATCTCGTCGTCCGTCAGCCGGTCGGTGAAGTCGGGGCCGTCCGCCGCGGCCTCCCGGAGCATGGCCCGTACGCGCGCGAGCAGGGTCTCGGGACGGAGCCGGGCGAGGGTCTGGTACGAGGACCAGCCGTCGGAGCCCGGCGTCGAACCGTAGCCGCCGAGGCCGCCCACGGCCTCGCCCGCGAGCCGGGTCAGGGCCGGGCGGTCGTCGGCGGCGAGCGCGGCTGCCAGCCGCTCCCTCAGTGCGGCCGTGTCGAACTCCTCGGCCGCGGCCCGCTCCTCGGGGCCGGCGGTGAGCGGGAAGTACAGGTCGAAGACGCGGTCGAACAGAGCGCGGTGCGCCTCCTTGTGGAGCAGGGTGGCCGCGAGCGCCTCCCGCATCCGCTCCCGGTCGGTGAAGCCGACCGCCTCCAGGGCCCGGCCCGCGTCCACGCTCTCGCCCGTACCGATGGACAGGCCGTGGTCGCGCAGGGCGTGCACCAGACCGGTGAGCCGGTCCGGCACGCCCGCCGGCGGGGTGCTCACACCGCGTCCAGGTCGAGCTTGGCCGCCGCCTTCTGGATGTCGTCCCGATGCTTGAGGATCACGCCCAGGCTGTCGCGCACCACGGTCTCGTCGAGCGTGTCGGCGCCCAGGGCGAGCAGGGTACGGGCCCAGTCGATCGTCTCCGCCACCGACGGCGCCTTCCGCAGGTCCATCGCGCGCAGCGCGCCGACCACCCGCACCACGGAGGTCGCGAGGGTCTGGTCGAGCCCCGGCACCTTCGTGGTCACGATCCGTCGTTCCAACTCCTCCTCGGGGAAGCCGATGTGCAGGAAGAGACAGCGGCGGCGCAGCGCCTCGGAGAGCTCGCGGCCCGCGTTGGAGGTCAGGACGACGAAGGGCCGGCGGGTGGCGGTGATCGTGCCGAGTTCGGGGACGGTGATCTGGAAGTCGCTGAGCACCTCCAGGAGCAGCCCCTCGATCTCGATGTCGGCCTTGTCGGTCTCGTCGATGAGGAGGACCGTCGGGTCGGCCGAGCGGATCGCGGTGAGGAGCGGGCGGGGGAGCAGGAACTCCTCGCTGAAGATGTCCGTGCGCGTCTCGTCCCAGGACTCGTCGCGGCCCGCGGTGATGCGCAGCAGCTGCTTCGCGTGGTTCCACTCGTAGAGGGCGCGGGACTCGTCGACCCCTTCGTAGCACTGGAGCCGGACGAGGCGGGCGTCCGCGACCTGGGCGACGGCCTTGGCCAGCTCGGTCTTGCCGACCCCCGCGGGACCCTCGACGAGGAGCGGCTTGCCGAGCCGGTCGGCGAGGAAGACGGTGGTGGCGACGGCGGGCGAGGCCAGGTAGCCGGTGGCGGCGAGCCGCTCGGCGACGTCGTCGACGGAGGTGAAGTACCCGGTGGTCATCGGTGGTTCTCCCCGGAGCCGCGGAATCTCGTACTGGCCAGTAGCCAGAAACGTACTCGATCAGCTCGCGGCGCTGTCCACAACCGCCCGGACCGCAAGTGCGGCCAAGGTCACCGGAGTCGGGGGCGATACGGGGGTTACGGGCGATACGGACAGGGCGCCGTGCGCGAAGCCGAGGGGCCCACCGGGGGGAATCCCGCGATGGTCGGACAAGATCGCCGACGCGGCGTAGCGTGGCGGCGGAAGTTCTGGTGATGGGGTCACGGAATGTGATGGACTCCCGGTCCGGCCGGTGTGACGCGCGGGCGCGTCGCAGCGCTGGTCCAATGGAATGTGTGCGCTGCTCGGGGCCGTGGCGGCGGTGGAGGTGTCTTGTCGGAGCGAGCGGGGGAACTGGCCTCCCTGGTCGAGGAGCACGCGGCTGTCCTGGCCCGGTTGAAGGCCACGACGGACGCGATCGGGGAGATCGGCTCGCACCACGACGAACAGGGCATCTGCGCGGACCTGGCCGCCTTCCTCTGCCGTCACGGGTACGAGGCGGCCGCCGTGGACGTACGGTCCGAGGAAGGGCCCGGCTGGGCGCGTGCCGCCGTCGCCGGGGACCCTGAGCTGGTCCACCGCGTGGAGCCGCGCCACGATCCGGAGCCCCGGACGTACACGGACGTCGCTCCCGGCGGTGGCGCCGTACGGGTCGTGTCGGCGCCGCTGGAGTGGCACGGCCGGGTCATCGGGTCCGTGGGCGCCGTCAGCGTGCGGGCCACCGCCCCGACGGAGCACGAGAGGGCCACCGTCCACGACGCCGCCCGCCTCGCCGCGGTCCATCTCGGCCACGCCCGCAGGCTCGACGCCACCGAGCGGACCGCCTTCCACCTCCAGCAGGCCCTCGTCGCGGAACCCGGCCGGCCGCACCCCAACCTGGAGGTCTCCGGCCGCTACCTGCCGGTCGGCGCCAGGACGCTGGTGGGCGGCGACTGGTTCGAGACGGTACGGCTCCACTTCGGGCGCAGCCTGCTCGTCGTCGGCGACGTGATGGGGCACGGCCTCGACGCGGCCGTCGACATGAACGCGTACCGCTCGGCGCTGCGCGACGTTGCCTCCACGGACCTGCCGCCCCACCGGGTCCTGCGCCAGCTCGACACCGTCGTCGCCGACGACGGCGGGCTGCGGCCCGCGACCTGTCTGCTGGTCCAGGTCGACCCGGCGCGCGGCTCCGCCACCTTCGCCAGCGCCGGGCATCTGCCACCCGTGATCTTCGCCGCCGACGGCTCCGCCGACCTCGTCGAGCTCCCCGTCGGCCCGCCGCTGGGCACCGGAGTCGGCGGCTACGAACCCGTCACCCGCGCGATCGCCCCCTCCGACACCCTCGTCCTCTTCACGGACGGGCTGGTGGAGCGGCGCGGCGAGGACATCGACGTCTCGCTCGCCCGGCTGTCCACCCTCCGGCTCCGTCCCGGCTCCGGCCCCGAGGAGCTCGTGGAGGAGGTCCTCCAGCGCCTCGACGCCCACCACGCCGAGGACGACGTCGCCGTCCTCGCGGCCCGCCTCCGCGAACGCCACGCGCCGTAGCGGGGCAGGCCGCCACGACCGGCGGGGTCCGGTCACCCGAACGCCCCGGCCCGGGTGCGCCCCGGCGGGCCAGGCCGTCGCATGGAGCCGGGAGGCGGGTCCACCCGGGCTCGCCCATGCCCGGCGAGCCCACGCGGGCCCCGCGCCGGGCACGACGAAGGGACCGCTGTGTACGTGCGCACGATGTATGCGACAGGAGATCCGGCCGGACTCGCCGCCGCCGTCGACGCGACCGCTTCCGAAGGCCGCGCACTGGTGTCGGAGCTACCGGGATTCCGGGGCATGGGGCTCTTCGTCGACCGCGAACTCGGCAAGCTCCTGACGGCGACCTGGTGGGACGACGAGAAGTCCCGGCGGGAGAGCGACGAGCGGCTGCGCGAGCGGCGGGCGGTCGAGCTCGCTCCGTTCGCCCGGACCGCGGCCGTCGACAACTGGGAGGCGGCGGTCGCCAAGCCTCCGCGGTCCGTCGGACCCGGGGCGTGGCTCCGGCTGGCACGGCTGGAGTTCGACCCCGCCGACACGGACCTCCTGACGACCTTCTTCCGGGACGTGGCACTGCCCCGACTCGAATCCCTGACCGGCTTCCTGGGCGGCTCCCTGCTCGTCGACCGTGCGCAGGGGCGGGCGACCGTGGGCGTCGTCTGGAGCGACCGGGACACGCTGGCGGCCTCCCGCGCGGGCGTCGCGGCGCTCAGGGGCGAGGCCGGCGAGCGGGCGCGCGTGATCACGCGGAGCATCGAGGAGTTCGAGGTCGTCTTCGCCGGTGTCACCCCGCCGTCCTGACCGCGCACACGACCACCGCGCACGAGGCCGGAATCGCGCCATCCGAGCGCGTCATGACGGGCGCGGCCCGCCCCCTCACGGACCGTGCCGGAGCTCCCGAACAACCCTCTTTACGAGGCGCTTTGTGAGCCCCTGCGCGCCGTGCGTCACCAGGGACGTATCGGTTTCACGCCTCGGCGCGATTCTTTTCCCCGGACGCTTGTGCAAGGCCCTCCGCCCCGGCACGCTCCTGGGTATGAACACAGCCCGGCACGCCGGTGAACGACTGATGAGCTGGCCCTCGCTGGTCCCCGGCCGCACCCCGTGCGGCGCCGAACTCGGACTGGGTACCCCGACACAGGACATCGTGCACTTCCACGGCGAGCACGAGGCCGACGTCCACCTCACCCGAGCCATGATCGCCAAACTGCGCCCCGCCCTGCTCGGCTCCAGTGCCGTCCGACTGCGCGCCGGATCGGGCTGGGTGACGGTCCGTCTGGACACGGGCTCCGACATCGACCTCCTGGCGACGCTCGTCAGCGCCGCCCTCCAGGCGTCCACCCGGCTCCAGGACGCCGCACCCGACGGCTGCACCCGCACCCGAACCTGCCTCACCTCCCGACCCGCCTGAAACGCACGCCGCCGGGGAGGCGACCGCGTCACCCCGTCGGGAACAGCATGCACGTGCTCGTGGCGTGGCCGAGGAGGCGGTCGGAGGAGTCGTAGAGCCCCGCCTCTGCGAGCGCCGTGCGGCGGCCCTGGCTGATCACGGTGCCGATCGCGCGGATCTTCCCCGTGTCCACGGTGATCGGGCGCAGGAAGCGGGTCGACAGGTCCAGCGAGGTGTACGCCATGCCCTGGGGGAGCGTCGAGTGCACGGCGCACCCCGCGGCCGAGTCCAGCAGCGTCGCGTACACGCCCCCGTGCACGCTGCCGATCGGGTTGTAGTGCTCCTCGGCCGGTTCGAAGCCGAAGACCGCGCGGCCGTGCTCCACCTCCTCCAGCGAGAAGCCCATCAGGGCCCCGAGCGGAGCGCCCGGAAGGCGGCCGGCGGCGATCTCCCGCAGGAAGTCCAGACCCGCCATCGTCCCCGCCGCGCTCGCGGTGGCCGCGGCGTCCTCCCACTCGACCGTGCGTGACCGCTTCATGCCCGTTCCGTTCCCTCGTCCGACCGCGCCACCTGGCTGCGAAGATCGAAGCTAGCCCCGTCGTCAGCTGACTGTCAACGACGAAGCCAGCTCGGTAGAGTGTGGCGATGAAGTGGCTGGAGACGGACACCGCGAACTGCTCGGTAGGCCGTACGCTCGACGTGGTCGGCGAGAAGTGGTCCCTGCTCATCGTCCGTGACGCCTTCAACGGCGTGCGCCGGTACGAGGAGTTCCGCCGCCACATCGGCCTGTCCGAGGCCGTGCTCGCCGACCGGCTGCGCAAGCTGACGGCCGCCGGCGTCCTGCGCGCCGAGCCCTACCGCGAGCCCGGGGCCCGTACCCGCTCCGAGTACCGGCTCACGCCCAAGGGGCGTGATCTGTGGCCCGTCCTGCTCGCGCTCAAGCAGTGGGGCGACGCGCACGCCGCCGACCCCGAAGGGCCCTCCCTCGACATCCGGCACGCCGGCTGCGGCGCGCCCGTCCGTGTCGTCGTCGAGTGTCAGGGAGAGGAGCACGCCACCCTCGGCCCGCGTGACGTGTCCGTCCGTCCGGGCCCCGGCGCCCGGCCGCTCACCCGCTGAAACCCGCGCCCCTCGCGTTCCCTCGTTCGGCCGCATGACGGAGGGGTCCGGGCGCCCGGCGGGTACTCCCCGTGACATGCCCTCCACTCCCGGTGCGCCCCACGACGGAGCCCCCCACGAGCACGGCCATTGGTTGCACCGGCTCCATCGGTCCGTCCTGACCTCGGTCGTCGGACTCGCCTGGAACCGGGGGCGCGAGGTGGAGCTCATGCACCGCGCGATGGGCTTCGCGGCGCTCAGCCTGCTCACCCTCGTCCCCCTCCTCATCGTCGTCGCCGCCGCCGACCTCGCCAGCGGCCAGGGCTTCGCCCGCTGGCTCGTCGAGGGACTCGGCGTCTCGGAGGTGTCGCAGGAGGAGATCGAGCGGCTCTTCGGCCAGCCGGGAGCGGCCCTGCAGGGCACCACGGCCTTCGGTCTCGCCGCCCTCGCCGCGTTCGGCGTGACCTTCGGATCCGCCGTGCAGACCGGCTACGAACGGGTCTGGGACCTGCCCACCGCCCGCTGGCACACCATGTGGCGCCACGTGGTCTGGCTCGCGGTCCTCATCGCCGCCCTCCTGATCTTCGTCGAGGCGCCCGAGAACGGATCGAGGACCATCACCGTCTTCGTCGCCGTCGGCGACATCATCGGCGCCTTCCTGTTCTTCTGGTGGTCCCAGCGATTCCTCCTGTGCGGCCGCATCCGCTGGAGAGCGCTCGTCCCCGGGGCCGTCTGCACCGCCCTCGGACTGTTCGGGCTGCGGATCTTCTCCCAGTACGTCTTCTCCCCGCTGATCGCCTCCAACGCGGTGACGTACGGTCAGTTCGGCACCGTCCTCGTGCTGCAGTCCTGGCTCGTGGGCGTCGGCTTCGTCGTCTACGGAGCGGCCCTCGTCGGACGCCTGATCCACGAACACCTGGTCCTGCGCAGGATCGACCGGCTGCCGGGCGAACTTCCGCACGACGAGTCCGGCTGACGGCGGTGCCCGCCCCCGCTCAGCCGGTGCGCCGCCGCCGTCGTGATCACGGCGCCGGCCGGCGCATGCGACCGGGCGGCATCGTCGCGTACGGGCGGACCCGGAGGTTCCGTGATCACACCATCCGGTGACGCACCCCCGGCACGCCGGATGCGGACTCCCGCGACCGATTGGATGGACGTGTTCCATCCGTCCGTCGAAAGAGAGCCGCCCCATGGCGAACACCTGGCTGCCGCCCGCCGAGTACATCGCGACGCTGCCGAGAGCGACGGCGTACGCCTGCCTGTACTTCACGGACACCGACGGCCGGCCGTTCCAGTTGCGCGCCACCTACCGCTCCGAGCTGTGGCAGTGGCCGGGCGGCAACATGGACCCCGGTGAGACCCCGTGGGAGACCGCCGTGCGCGAGTGCCACGAGGAGACCGGGATCGTCTTCGAGGGGGAGCCGCGGCTGCTCGGCACCCACTTCGTGTCCGACCGCGGCGACGAGTGGCCGGCCAACCACATCGGTTTCATCTTCGACGGGGGCGTCCTGACGGACGAGCAGTTGGCCGGTGTCGTGCTCGACCCGGCCGAGCACAGCGAGTTCCGCCTGCGGACCCTGGCCGAGTGGCGGCGGGAGATGACGGCGGACAGCTTCGCACGGCTCGTCGAGATCGACCGCGCCCGCCGTTCCGGCACGACGGTCTACGTGGAGACCGGCGCCGGCCTCTGAGGTCCGGGCGGGGCCGTCACCGCGGCGGCCCCGCCCGGCTCCTTTCTCAGGCCCGGCAACCGACCGGGTGCTTGATGTCGAGCACGAAGCGCTCGGGGGAGTGGAGCGTGAAGGTCTTGTAGCTCGGCTTGGTGTCGAAGGCCGCCCCGATGGTCACCACGCCCTCGAAGTCCCCGGTCAGGGCGACGCCCTTCAGCACGGGCAAGGAGATCTTGACGAGCCGGGGGCCCTGGTAGACGGACCGGCCGGAATCGTCGTGGGCCGCGGCGGGTGAGAACCGGATCTCCAGGAAGTACTTCCCCTTGAGCGGAACGCGCTCGCCCGAGCCGTCGTAGTGCAGTGCGCCGACCGGGGTCACCGTGACCGGGGGCATCGCGCCCCGGACGTCGACGACGAGCCGGTCGAACGAGGGGTGCCCGCCCCAGCGGGCGTTGACCACCAGGGCGGTCGAGGGCGGTGCGGTCGCCCGGGACCGGTCCGTGGAGGCGCCGGCGGGGATCGTGGCACCGATCCCGGCGGCCAGAAGAATGCCGGCGGCCACAGCCGCGAGGCTCTGACGATGAAGCATGACGTCCCCCATTCCTGCCTGTACGGGGACAGTGGTGTCACTGGGAAAGACATCCACCACAACCATACGGTTGCGGCTGTTTCATAGGGATTTACGGTGATATGAACTTCGCGTTCTGTCTCACCTGGAACGCAGGCCGTAACCCGCCGGGCCTCTCGGCAGTTGACCAGGGCATGAAGAAGCGCAGCATGCTCGCCATCGCCTCCCTCGCCGCCGGTGTCGTCACGGCCCTCGTCACCCCGCCGCCGCACGCCTCGGCGGCCGACCACGGCGCGACCGGCACCACCGGTCTCCTGCAGAACGACAACCCGGTCGCCCCCCTCCTGGACGGGGCCGCCCCGCACGTGAGCGACGCCCTGCCCCAGACGCCGGACGCCGGCGGCCTGCTGTAACCCTCCGATGGGCAGCCCGTGCGCGCGCTGCGTGAGCGGGAATGACAGGATGTCCCCATGAGCAACAACGTGTACTTCGACATCACGATCAACGACGAGCCGGCCGGCCGGATCGTCTTCAAGCTGTTCGACGAGGTCGTCCCGAAGACGACGAAGAACTTCCGTGAGCTCGCCACCGGCGAGCACGGCTTCGGCTACGCCGGTTCCCCGTTCCACCGCGTCATCCCCGAGTTCATGCTCCAGGGTGGCGACTTCACCAACGGCAACGGCACCGGCGGCAAGAGCATCTACGGCGAGAAGTTCGCCGACGAGAACTTCGAGCTGAAGCACGACCGTCCGTACCTGCTGTCGATGGCGAACGCGGGCCGCAACACCAACGGCTCCCAGTTCTTCATCACCACCGTGCTGACCCCGTGGCTCGACGGCAAGCACGTCGTCTTCGGCGAGGTCGTCGAGGGCCAGGACCTGGTCAAGAAGATCGAGGGCCTGGGCTCCCGCTCCGGTGCGACCAGCGCCAAGATCTTCGTCTCCGCTTCCGGCGTCGTCGAGGGCTGAGCCGTACCGGTTCGCACACCGCCCCCGTGAGGGGATCCGCCCGGCCGTTCCCGCGCATCATGCCGCGGGGACGGCCGGACGGCGTTTACCGGGATGCGCCGCTCCGGCGCTGCCGGTACGGTCGGAGCACACGCCGAACCAGGAGGTGAGCCCGCATGTACGACGACCCGCACATCGAACGGGCCCTCCGCGTCGCGTCCTTCTGAACCACGCACCGGGAGCGCCCGTCGGCCGAGCACTCCTGAGCGAAGGAACCATGACCGTCACACCTTTCCGGATCTCCGTGTCCGACGACGTCCTGCACGACCTGCGTCACCGCCTGAACCGCACCCTCTTCACCGAACCCTCCGACTCCACGTACTGGGCGGCCGGGGCCGACCCCGGGCATCTGCGCGAGCTCGTCGCCCACTGGGCGGACGGATTCGACTGGGCCAAGGCGGAGGCGGTCCTCAACACCTATCCGCACCACCTCGCCCAGGTGGCCGGGCGACCGGTGCACTACGTCCATCTGCGCGCCCGCCGAACCGGGCACGGCCGGGAGCCGCTGCCCCTGATCCTCACCCACGGCTGGCCGAGCAGCTTCGTGGAGATGCTGCGCGTGGCCGACCTGCTCGCCGACCCGGCAGCCCACGGCGGCGACCCCGCCGACGCCTTCGACGTCGTCGTCCCCTCCCTGCCCGGCTTCCTCTGGTCCGCGCTGCCCGCGGGGCCCTTCACCCGCCGAGGGGTCGCCGAGACCTGGCACACGCTGATGACCCGAAACCTCGGGTACGAGCGCTTCGGCGCCTTCGGCGGGGACATCGGCGGTGGCGTGACACAGTGGCTCGGCGCCCTGTACCCCGGCGAGGTCGCCGGAGTCCACATCACCTCCGCCGTCGTCACCGGGGACTTCGAGGCGCACCCGCCGACCCCCGAGGAACGTGCCTACCTCGACGCGCTCGCCGTCCACGACGAGGCCGACCAGGGCTACAGCGAGATCATGTGCACCCGGCCCGACACCATCGCCGCCGCCCTGCGGGACTCACCCGCCGGACTCCTCGCCTGGATCGCCGACAAGTACCGCGACTGGAGCGACTGCTCGGGCGACCTCGAGTCCCGCTGGGACCGGGACACGCTGCTGACGGTCGCCACCCTGTACTGGGCCACCGGCACCATCGGTTCGTCGTTCCGGCAGTACTACGACTACCACCACAACCGGGCGGTCCCGCCCGTCGAGGTCCCCGCCGCGGTGACCCTGAGCCATGAACCGGCCTACGCGGACTTCCCCCGGAGCCTCGCCGAGCGCACCTTCCGCGATCTGCGGCACTGGAACACCCCGCGCCGTGGCGGCCACTTCATGGCCCATGAGGAGCCCGAGCAGGTGGCCGCCGAACTGCGGGACTTCTTCCGCCCGTTGAGGTGAGAGAAGGGTTCGCGGAGGAGCGTCGGCGCCCGGCAGGCAAGGCCCGCGCGCCGGCGCCTCCGCGAACCCGTACCGGGACAGGACGCGTGTCGGTGCCTCCGCGAATCCGTACCGGGTCACGACGCGTGTCGGCGTCGGCGGCGCCGGATCAGGACTCCTCGCCGCCCTCGCCGTAGCGGCGCTCGAACCTGGCGACACGGCCCTCGGAATCCACCGTGCGGGCCTTGCCCGTGAAGAACGGGTGGCTCTCGGAGGAGATCTCGACGTCGACCACCGGATAGGTCTGCCCGTCGTCCCACTCGATGGTCTCCTCGCTGCTCGCCGTGGACCGCGTCAGGAACGCGAACCCCGCGGAGCGGTCGCGGAAGACCACCGGACGGTACTCGGGCTGCTTGTCCTGCTGCACTCTTCCTCCTCGGGCTGCCTGTTCGATGGGCCCAGCCTCGTCGGGACGGGCCCGGCCGACCAGCGCCGCGGGGCCGACCGGGTGAGGCCGCCGCCGGCGTTCCCGTGTGATCGCTCCCGGAGTAGGCTGGTGCGACGGCGACGTCCGGGGGGACGGCGCGGCGACGTGGGGGGAGCCCGTCTTGACCTCGATCCTCGTGTTCTTCGGTGTGCTGGGCGCGCTCGCCGTGCTGCTCATCGCGAAGTTGCTGCGCCGGGGGAGCGGCCGGACCGAGAACGCCGACGGCCTTCTCATCGAGCAGGCGCGGCGCCACCGGGCACGCGACGACCGCACGTCGTACTCCTCCTTCTCGGCCCACAACGCACCACCGAACCAGACCGACAGCTACCGCTTCTGACCTCCGCGGTACGGCCGTTCAGTCCGTCCAGCGAGCGGCGAGCAGGACGGCGATGTCGTCCGGCCGGTCGGTGGCCTGGCGGGCGTCGCGGATCAGCCGGTCGGCCGTCTCCGTGAGGGGGATCTGACCCGTCACGGAGAAGGTCCGGCGCAGCCACTCGACCCCTTCGTCGATGTCGTGGCCGGGACGCTCCACCAGGCCGTCGGTGTACAGGGCGAGGACCGCTCCCGGGTCCAGAGTCAGCTCCGTGACCGGGTACCTGGCATCGGCGTCGATCCCCAGCACCAGGCCGCCGGCGAGCTCCAGCACCTCCGCCCTCCCGTCCGAGTGCCGCAGCAGGGGCTGCGGATGTCCCGCCCGGACGGCCTCGGCGGCGCCCGTCGTCGGGTCGAGCACCACGTAACAGCAGCTGGCGAACTGCCCGGGATCGAGGTCGATCAACAGCCGGTTGGTGCCCATCAGCACATCCTCCGGCGCATGACCGCCGAGGGCGAAGGCCCGTACCGCGCTGCGCAGTTGCCCCATGGTCGCCGCCGCGGCGACACCGTGGCCCTGGACGTCGCCGACCACGAGGGCCAGCAGCCCGCGCCCCGTCTCGACCACGTCGTACCAGTCCCCGCCCACGTCCATGCCCTGCGTGCCGGGCAGATACCGCGCCACGGTGTCGACATGGTCGCGGACCGGCAGCCGGGCCGGGAGCAGCGCGTCCTGCAGCCCCCGGGCGAGGGCCGACTCGCTGTCGTACCGCCGGGCCCGCTCCAGAGCCTGGGCGATGAGGCCGGCCAGCGCCGTCAGGACCGTGCGCTCCTCCGGACTGAAGCCGCGCGGCCGGTCGAAGCCGAGAATGCACGAGCCGACCGGCCGCCCCGAGGCGATCAGGGGAAGGAAGGCCCGGGCGCCCGAGAGGGAGTCCAGCGGAAGCCCCGGATAGGCGCGGCTCATCTGCTCGATCGACTCGAAGAACAGCGGCCGGCCGGTCGTGAGCGACTCGACACCGGGCAGGTGGGCATCCAGCCCGACACCGTCGAAGGGCTCCAGGAACCCCGGCGGGAACCCGGTCTCCCACGCCAGGTACAGATGCCGTTCGCTCAGCAGGTAGATGGCCAGTTGCCGGCCCCCGAACGCGGGCAGCAGCTCGTCGGTGACCACCGCCGACACCTGGCGGGCCGTGACCGCCTCGGTGAGCGCGATCGCGAGCGCCACCGGCCGGTACAGCGCCGACGCCCGGTCCGCGGGAGAACCGAGACCGGCATCGGGGTTGGCGACCGATCCGGGCTGGTAGGCCGGGTCGGTCTCGGGGAGCAGCACCATCGTGACGCCGTCGTGGCCGGGATAGAGCGAGACCGAGAGCCACTCCTCCGCCGGGACATGGGCGAGGAAGTGGACGGGCTCGTCGGAGAGCAGGGCGGCGCGCAGATGCTCCTCGTACCCCGGGTTGTTGAACCACGGCAGGGCCTCCCACACGGTCAGCCCGGCGAGGGACGCACGGGGCTTGCCGAGGAGGGCCTCGGTCAGATGGTTCACATAGGTGATCCGGCCCAGGCGGTCGATGGCGACGATGGCGCGGGGCAGCCGGTCGGTGGCGTCGGAACCGACAAGGCCGGTGCCGAGGTCGACGAGCGAGCCCTTCAGCCGTCCCGGGCGGTCGCCCGCCGCGCGGGCGGAGATCTCCAGGAGGTGGAGCCCGCCGTCGGGTCCTTTGAGCCGGATCCGGCGCGCCATCTGGGCACCCGACTCGGCCGCGCGGCGGGCCATCGTCCACAGCGCGGCGCTGTCCTCAGGAGCCAGCCGCGCGGTGAGCGCCTCCATGGTCCCCGGCAGGGCAGAGGGGTCGTCCTCGCCGATGATGGCCCGCAGCCCGGCGTCGGCGGTGACCGTTCCGGTGGTCAGATCCCAGTCGAAGTAGCCGATCCGTACCGGCTTGGTGCCGCCCGAGGGGAGCTGGACGCACACCGGTTCACCGGGCCACTCGACGAGAACACCGGTGTCGGAGAGGTCCGCGAGGGCGTCCCCGAGCCGGCGGGCCTCCCGTGCCAGGCGCATCCGGTCCCGGGTGTTCACCGGCACGCCCGGGCTCGGCGCGCGCAGTACGACGAGCACGCCGAAGCGTTCCCTGCCGCTGACGACCGGCGCGTACAGGGATCCGAACGGGAAGGGCAGGCTCGCCACCAGCTGCGGGAACTGCCGCATCGCCTCCTCGACGTCGGCGAGGTGGACCGGCTGGCCCGAGCGGTGGGCCTCGGCGACCGGGAACGGGCGGTTCACGTGCATGCGCCACCAGGGCCGGAACAGCGGGCCCGGGAGTCCCGCGAGCACCGCCATGCGCAGCAGGTCCGGTGTCCCGGAGCGCAGATAGACCCCGCCCGCGTAGCCGCCGACCGCCTCGATCGTCCGGAGCGTGCCCTCGGCCAGGACCAGCGGCAGGGCGTCGAGCAGCTCCCCGTCGGTCTGCGCGCTCCCGGGGACGTACCCGGTCCCGGCCGACGGGGCAGGGCCGGCCGCGCCGTGCGACGTCACACAGTCAGCATGCTCCCGGGCCGCGTGGCCCCGCATCTCGGGGTGATCGCGGGGCGCGCCCGCCTGGGCACACCCGGTCACGCCCGCCGTGCCGCCGTGCGCCCGGCCGGGAGCGTTGACCCGGTCGCCGCGGCTCGCGACACTCGATCGTCGGCGCCGAACGGACCGCGTCGGCGCGACGGCACCCACCTTCTGACCAGGGGGCATCATGACGGGCCAGGTTCTTCCGTACGACATCGAGGGAAGCGGGCCCCGGCGGGCCCTGGTGCTGCACAACTGGTTCGGTGACCGCACGAGCTTCGACGCGCTGCGCCCCCATCTCGACGGCGACACCGGAACGTACGCGTTCCTGGACTGCCGCGGGTACGGAGAGGCGATCGACACCGAGGGCGCGTTCACGATGGACGAGGTCGCCGCGGACGCGCTGGCCGTCGCCGACGAACTGGGCTGGGACGCGTTCACCGTGATCGGCCACTCGATGGGCGCCAAGGCGGCGCAGCTGATGCTGCTCGACGCCCCCACGCGGGTCCGCTCCCTCATCGGCATCTCGCCGGTCTCCGCCGCCGGCTTCCCCCTCGAAGGCGAGAGCTGGGAGCTGTTCGCCGGGGCCGCGGAGGATCCCGCCGCCCGCAGGGTCATCATCGACACGACCACGGGCGGCCGCTACGACGCGGCCTGGCTGGACCCGCTGGTGAAGCGCTCGGTGGAGCGCTCCTCGGCGAGAGCCTTCCGCGCCTATCTCGACTCCTGGTCCCGCACCGACTTCCACCACCGCGTCAAGGACAATCCGGCCCCCGTCCTGCTCGTCGTCGGCGCCCACGATCCGGCGCTGGGCGCCGAGGCGATGGCGGCCGGCTGGCTCCGCTGGTACCCGAACGCCCGGCTGGAGGTCCTCGCCGAGGCCGGCCACTACGCCCCTGAGGAGAGCCCGCCGGCGCTGGCCAAGGCGATCGAGGACTTCCTCGCCCGCTGATACGGGCCCGACACCGCCCCGGCCGGTGCGTTTCCGGCCGGGGTGCGCGAGCATGGACGGCGAGAGGCAGGTGCCATGGAGCCGTCCGTGCTGACCGCGGTGGTCGCCGCCGCGGCGCTCGTGTGCCGGGCGGCGGTGCTGGAGATGCGTACGCCCGGCGCGGGCCGACGCGCCTGGGCGTTCGCCACCGACCGGCGGGCGCTCGGGGCGGGAGCGGGGGCGGCCTGCGCGCTCGGCGCGGTGGGCTGGGCGACCGTCGGCGGAGCCGAGGTCGTCGTGTGGGCCGTGCTGGCGGGGATCATCGTCGCCTCGCTGACGGCCGAGCGGCGCCCGCCGGGGGAGTGACCACGGTCCGTGCGTAAGTCGGTGGAAGCCCGGCCCCGAGGCCACTAGGTTCGGTACCCCTACCGGATCATGACGAGGAGCAGAGACCGTGACCACCGACCCGCGCGTCGCACCGCCCCACCTCGGCAGCGAACGCGACACCCTGCGGGCCTTTCTGGACTATCAGCGCGCGACGCTCGCCATGAAGTGCGAGGGGCTCGGGGACGAGCAGCTGCGGGAGAGGTCGATGCCGCCGTCCACCCTGTCGCTGCTGGGTCTGGTCCGGCACATGGCCGAAGTGGAACGAGCCTGGTTCCGCCGCGTCTTCGAGGACGGCGAGGCGCCGATGGTCTGGTCGGACGAGATCGACTTCCAGGCCGCCTACGACGCGAGCCGGTCGACCCGCGCCGAGGCGTTCGCCGCCTGGGAGGCCGAGGTCGAGACGTCCCGGCGGATCGAACGCGAGGCCGCGTCCCTCGACCTCACCGGCCATCAGCCGCGGTGGGGCGGGGACGTGTCCCTGCGGATGGTGATGGTCCACGTCCTGCTCGAATACGGCCGCCACAACGGGCACGCGGACTTCCTGCGCGAGGGCGTCGACGGGACCGTCGGCGCCTGACCCGCCCACGAGGGAGACGGGGGACACCTCCCACGATCGCGGCCGTACGGCCAGGGCTGGCATCGGATCCCGGCCGGTGGGAGCCTGGCAGGAGGGGCCGATCGGTCGAGGAGTGACGATGGGCGCAGTCCCCGCTGCGGCACACATGGACGAGGCGGCCTTCCAGGAGCTGGAGCGATCCTTCTCCGGACGGCTCGTCCGCCCCGACGACCCCGACTACGACGAGGCCCGGAAGATCTGGAACGGGTCCATCGACAAGTTCCCCGCCCTGATCGCGTACTGCACGGGCGTCGCCGATGTCGTCGCCGCGCTGAAGGGTGCGACGCGCGGCGGGCTGCCGGTCGCGGTCCGGAGCGGAGGCCACAGCTTCCCGGGCCAGTCCCTGTGCGACGGCGGTCTCGTCATCGACCTGTCCACCATGAACGGCATCCGCGTCGATCCGGTGAATCGCACGGTCAGGGCCCAGGCAGGTGTCCTCCTCGGCGCGCTGGACCGCGAGACGCAGCACTTCGGGATGGCCGTGCCGGCCGGGATCGTGACGCACACCGGCCTCGCCGGACTCACCCTCGGCGGCGGGATCGGCTGGCTGATGCGCAAGTACGGCCTGACCGTCGACCAATTGCTCCGCGCCGACATGGTCACGGCCGACGGCGGCTTCGTCACGGCCGACGAGAACCATGAGCCCGAACTCTTCTGGGGACTGCGCGGCGCGGGCACCAACTTCGGCGTGGTCACCGAGTTCGAGTTCCGCCTCCAGCCCGTGGGCCCCACCGTGCTCGCCGGGCCGATCCTGTGGCCGCTGGAGGAAGCACCGCACGTGCTCGCCTTCTACCGGGACTGGATCACCGACATCCCCGACGAGCTGACCACCATCGTCGTGCACCGCATGGCCCCGCCCCTGCCCTCGATCCCTCCCGAGCTGCACGGCAGGCCCGTCATCGCGGTGATCAGCTGCTACGCGGGAGACATCGAGACCGGGGAGGAGGTGCTCCGTCCGCTGCGGCGGTTCGGGACGCCTCTGCTCGACCTGTGCGCGCCCAAGCCGTTCCTGCAGCACCAGTCCATGTTCGACCCGTCGTTCCGCCCCGGCTGGTGGTACCACGTCCGCTCCTGCGACATCGAGCGGCTCGACGACGAGGTCATCGGCATCAGCGCGGCCCACGCCCTGCGCATCACGTCCCCGCTCTCGACGTGCAACATCTTCCACCTGGGTGGTGCGGTGGCACGCGTGGGTGAGGACGACACCGCGTGCAGCGGGCGGGGCGTGGGCCACACCTTCAACATCAACGGCAACTGCGTCGACGCCGAGGGCTTCGACGAGGCGCGCTCCTGGGCGCGCTCCTGGTGGTCCGCCCTGGAGCCGTACCACGCCGGTGTCTACGTCAACTTCCTCATGGACGAGGGCGCGTCGCGCGTCGAGCAGGCATACGGTGCCGACAAGCTCCGCAGGCTGCGCCTCCTCAAGAAGGAGTACGACCCGGGCAACGTCTTCCGCTCCAACCAGAACATCGCCCCGGCCGCCTGAGCGCACCCTCGTGAGCGGGCGAGTGTCAGTGCCGGGTGCGATGCTGCCGGGTATGGACGAGCTGATGAGAGGCCGTGTCTACGGCGCCGACCACGACGATCCCGATCCCGGCCCCCGCCCCGGGCACGTCTACCGCGAGCTGGTGGCGGGCCCCCTGGACGGACTCCTGCTCGACGTGACCGGATGGACCGCGACACAGCTGGAGGAGGGCGCCGCCCTGGCCACGGAGATCGGCTCCTACGGCCCGGGCGGCCACGCCCGCTACGGGCCGCGCGAGGGCGACGCCGTGCACTGGGACTGGGAGGGCGACACCCGCTAGGGAGCAGGCGGACGGTGTCGCCGTCCGCCCGCGGGGCGTCGCGAGCAGGGCGGGACCTTCCGGCCGTTCCCCGGGAACCCCGCCGTCAGTGCCGTGCGCTTGACTGTCCGCCATGGAGCTCACGCACGCGACCCTCGACGACCTGCTGGTCCGGCTCGCCCCGGGGGGCGCCCCCCTGTACCTTCCCGAGGAGCTGGACCCGCATGACCTGACCCGTCTGCTCGACGACAGGTACGGCACCCCTCGCACCCTCGTCCTCGACGGCTTCACCGATCCGACGGCCGACGAGTCCAAGGGCTCCGCCCTCCTCGCCTTCTTCGAGGACCGGGCCGTGACGATACGGGCGTGGGCGTACGGAGACCGGTGGGTCGGCACGGGCACGGCACGGGACGTCGCGGGCGCCGAACGGCCGGTGCTGGTGGTCGCTCACCGGGAGGTGCCGGAACAACCGGCGCCCGCCCCGGAGGGGAACGTGGACGTCGACTGGCTGGAGCGGCTCCGCGGGATCACCGGCTGGACACAGCCCGACCAGCGGCCCGACGTGGACTGGGCGGAGGTCCAAGCGCGCCTCGGCACCGCGCTGCCGAGCGACTACAAGCGCATGGTCGAGACGTTCGGCAGGGGCTCCTTCGACGGGTATCTGGACCTGAACCAGGAGCCGTGGACGGCCTTCCGAGAGGACGCTCTGCTCATGTGGGCGGGCACCGAGCACGAGGATCTGTACTGCTGGCGTGTCGACGGCGACGACCCCGACCGTTGGCCCGTCGTGGTCCGGTCCTGCGACGGCGAGGACGTCGCCTTCGACTGCGGGGCCGCGGAGTTCGTCTGCCGCATCCTCGTCGACCCGCACCACCGCTTCACCATGGCCCACTACTTCGACACGCATTGGTTCATGAGCCACTGAGGCCGGCCCCCGCAGGGGGACCGGACTCAGCCGGACTCCGGCCACGGGAAACCGAGTTCGCGGGCGTGCTCCCGACTGCCGCCACTGACCCGGGCGAAGGTCTTCGGATCGGTCGCCTCCAGGCGGGCCAGTGCGGCGGCCGCCCGCGCCTCCGGGGGCGCGTCGTCGGCCGGCAGCTCCCAGTGGAACTGCAGCCATGGACCGTCCCTGTCCTTCCTCCCCTCGGCCAGGCCCGGCAGGAACGTGAACGACAGGACGGTGGTGTCCGGGTCGCGGTGGTCCGTGGAGACCCAGGCGGGCCGGCAGTCCCAACGCGTCAGGAGCTCCGGCCTGTCACGCAGGCCGGCCGTGAGCAGGCGAGCCGTCATTTTGGCCGGCCACGCCCAGGAGTGGTCGTTCTCGGCACGCGAGATCTCGGTGTCGTACGCGGCACCGTCGAATCGGTACGCCGGCAGCTGCGGCTGCCCGCGTCGACCGGCCTGGGTGCGGCGCCAGTCGCGCCACACGACCTGGTCCCCCTCCCGCCGCACGGTGACGGAGAGCGCGCCGCAGCAGCCCTCGGTGCAGTACGCCTCCGCGAGCTGGACCTCCCGCGGCTCCGAGGTGGCCCGCAGCCGTCCGCTGTCGAGCAGTTCCTCGGGAGCGTTCCCGGGGCCGAGGTCGAACGCCTCCGGCAGGACGGGCCGTCCGCCGACGAGGATGCGGGTCTCCGCGACGTCCGGGTCGGCGGGGTCGCGTACGGCGACCTCCACCCGGAGCCCGGTTCCGCCTGCCCCGGGGTGGCCGAAGGGCTGCCGTGCGGTGCGCCGGATCCAGTCGGCGCGACGGCGGTCGACGGGCTCGACGGGCTCGGCGGGCTCGCCGTCCGCGGCGCCCGCCCACGCGGGCGAGTGCAGCAGGGACTCCAGATCGGTCAGGAGCGCCTCGCGACGGCCCGGAGGCCAGGAAAGGACGTGGCTCGGGCCGCTGTGCAGGTCGAGGGCGAGCGCGAGCAGGATCGCGTGCTGGTCCAGTGTCGGGGGGAGGTCGGAGGCCCGCGCCACGACCGCCTCGTAGACGGTGACCGCGTCCTCGTACAGGAGGATCTCGGGGCGTTGGTCACGCCGGCTCGCCATCCGATTCAGCAGCCAAGCCGCCTTGGCCAGGACGCCGGCGTTCGCCCGATCCTCACGCAGGACGTCGGCGAGCCGGACGGCCTCCGCGATCCTGCGAGCGGTCTCCGGCCCCACGGCGCGCGGGTGCCGGGGGAGCGTCACCAGCCGCGCGCGGGCGGTGTCGCCGTCGCCCGCCGCGAGGGCGTCGACCAGGGCGCGCACGTCGCGGTCCCTGACGCGCACCGCGAGCCGGACGAGCGCGGCCGCGGGGCGGTCGAGCGGCTCGAGCGCCCGCACCGCGTAACCCGTGAAGTCCCGGAGCAGCCCGATCGTCCGCAGGTACGGGATGTCCTCCGGCTCGCCGAGCCGGTCCAGCAGGCCCAGTCCGAGGCTCATGGCCGCGCCGCCGGTGCACGTGCGGGTCAGCCGGCGGCCGAGCGCCCGCGCGGTCGCCTCGTTCTCCAGCGGCAAGTCGGTGAGGGCCCAGCGGACGTGGTGGTCCCGTACGCCCAGCTCGTCCAGGCGACGCTCCACCTCGCCGGCGGCGCGCACGGCGTCCGGGTCGGTCAGGAAGGGAGTGATGGTGTCCGCGGCGATCCGGCGCGCGTTCCGCCGGTCGTTCGGGGAGAGCGGCCGCAGCGGCCGTTCGGGAGAGGGGTATCCGTGCTCGGGGAGGCGGCCGTCGGGCTCAGCGCGGGACAGGCGCAGGGCGTACGCGTACAGAGAGGGCCGAGCGGTGAGCGCCTCGCGCTCGTCCGGGGCGCTCACCGGGCGGAGTGGAACTCGATTCCGTAGGTCATGCGGGGGATCCTGCCAGATCGCGTGCCACCGGCACGAGCCGTTTTCTCCGAGCCCCCCGCGGACCGCGGGGCGAGGCGGGAGCGCTTGTGCCCGCCACCCCCTTCGTCGTGGGCACGCCAAGCGGTACAGTCGCTCCGGCGACACGTAGAAAGCGCTTGCCCCCGGCTGCTCCCGGGTCCGGGTCGGCGCGCAGCGATGCCAGGGAGGGAGGCGGATGTGGTCACAGTCGTCGACGAGGACGCGGCGGAGTTCCGTGAGTTCTTCGCGCGTCACTTCGCCGAACTCGCCCGTCTCGCCCATGTGCTGACGGGCGAGACGGACGCGGCCGACGATCTGGCGGCGGACGCGATGGTCGCCCTCTGGCACCGCTGGGACCGGGTGCGCGACGCCGACCACCCCGTCGCGTACGCCCGTGGAGTCGTCGTCCACCTCGTCCGCAGCCGCATCCGCGGCGCCGTCCGTGAACGGCGCCGCGTCGCCCTGTTCTGGGACCGGCGCTCCGAGCACGTCGACGACCCCGACGTACCGGCGGTCGTCGACGTCCGGAGCGCGCTGCGCACCCTGCCGTTCCGCAAGCGCGCCTGTGTGGTGTTGCGGCACGCCTTCGACCTGTCGGAGCGGGACACGGCGCAGGTGCTCGCCGTCTCCGTCGGTACGGTGAAGAGCCAGACCTCCAAGGGCGTGGTCGAACTGCAGCGTGTGCTCGGGCCGGGGGCGGGGTCCGAACCGGCCGCGCGCCGCGCCGTCCCGGCCGGACGTCATGGTGTCGCCGGCCGCGACGAGCGCACCGAGGGCGGGCACGCCGCCCGGTCGGCCACGTACGCGGTCGCGGCCGGGGACGCCTCCGGCCGGCGGACCTCCGCAGGCGGTGGCCTCGCTCCCACGGCTCCCTGAGGGACGGTCGGCTGCCGCGTCAGCGGACCGCCAGCAGATGTTCCAGAGCCAGCTGGTCCAGGCGCTCGAAGGCCATCGAGCGGCCGGCCGCCTCGGCCGGGTCGAAGGACTCGTAGGCGGTGGGGTCCGCCAGCAGCCCCGCGAGGCCGTCGGCCGCCGTGGGGGTGGCCAGCTCCGGAAGCCGGGAGGCGACCAGGGCCGCCTGGACCTCGGGGTCGGCGCGGAAGGCGGCCGCGCGCTCCTTGAGGATGAGGTAGTTGCGCATGCAGTTCCTCGCGGACTCCCACACCCCGTCGAAGCCGTCGGTGCGCACCGGCTTGAAGTCGAAGTGCCGCGGCCCCGCGTAGCCGGCGCTCTCCAACAGGTCCACCAGCCAGAACGCCTGGCGCAGGTCGCCCGCCCCGAAGCGGAAGTCCTGGTCGTACTTGATGCCGGACTGGCCGTTGAGGTCGATGTGGAAGAGCTTGCCGGCCCACAGCGCCTGGGCGATGCCGTGCGGGAAGTTGAGGCCGGCCATCTGCTCGTGGCCCGTCTCCGGATTGACGCCGACCAGCTCCGGCCGCTCCAGGCGCTCGATGAACGCCAGCGCGTGCCCGATCGTCGGCAGCAGGATGTCGCCACGCGGCTCGTTCGGCTTGGGCTCGATGGCGAACCGCAGCTCGTACCCCTGCTCCGTGACGTACTGGCCGAGCAGGTCGAAAGCCTCCTTCATCCGGTCGAGCGCCACCCGCACGTCCTTGGCCGCGCCCGACTCGGCACCTTCCCGGCCGCCCCAGGCGACATAGGTCGTGGCGCCCAGCTCGACGGCCAGGTCGATGTTCCGGATCGTCTTGCGGAGCGCGAAGCGCCGCACGTCGCGGTCGTTGGCGGTGAAGCCGCCGTCCTTGAAGACGGGATGTGTGAAGAGGTTGGTGGTGGCCATCGGCACCTTCAGGCCGGTGCTCTCCAGCGCGGCCCGGAACCGCTTGACCGCGGCCTCGCGCTCGGCTTCCGAGGCGCCGAAGGGGATGAGGTCGTCGTCGTGGAACGTGACCCCGTACGCGCCGAGTGCGGCGAGCCGCTCGACCGACTCGACCGGGTCGAGCGCGGGGCGGGTGGCGTCGCCGAAGGGGTCGCGGCCCTGCCAGCCCACGGTCCACAGTCCGAAGGTGAAGCGGTCGGCGGGGGTGGGGGTGAAACGGTCTCCGGGGGTGGGGGTGAGGCGTTCCGCCATGCTCTGTCCCTCTTTGCTGCTCGGTCGCGGCGTACACCGCGAACTGATACCCGGCCGGGTCTGGCCCGCGTATTTGTTTTCTGAGATAACTAATACGGCAACGTGCGAGACCGCGCCAGAGGCCGAGTCGAGGAAAGGTGAACGCCATGTCGGCGACACACCCCGTGGTGATCGGCGTGGACAGCTCCACGCAGTCCACGAAGGCAGCCGTGGTCGATGCCGCCACCGGCGCCCTGCTCGCGGTCGGCCGCGCCCGGCACACCGTCGACGGCACTGGCGGCGCACGCGAGAGCGCCCCCGACCAGTGGTGGTCCGCCCTCGCCGAGGCCGTCGCGCGCGGACTGAAGGAAGCGGGCGTCGCCGCCTCCGCCGTCACCGGGATCGCGGTCGCCGGACAGCAGCACGGCCTCGTCGTCCTCGACCCCGCCGGCCGCCCCCTGCGCCCCGCGCTGCTCTGGAACGACACCCGCTCCGCGCCGCAGGCCGCCGACCTCACCGACGCCCTCGGCGGCCCAGACGCCTGGCTGGCACGGACCGGTTCGGTCCCCGTCGCCTCCATGACGGCCGCCAAGTGGCAGTGGCTGTGCGAGCACGAGCCCGCCACCGCCGCGGCCACGGCAGCGGTCCGGCTGCCGCACGACTTCCTCACCGAACGGCTCAGCGGCGTCGCCGCCACCGACCCCGGGGACGCCTCGGGCACCTGCTGGTACTCCACCGCCGACGGTGCCTACGATCCCGCGCTCCTCCAACTCCTGGGCCTCGCACCGGAATCGCTCCCCACCGTCGCCCCGAGCGGCGCCACGCGCGTCGGCACCCTCACCCGCGACGCCGCCGCGACGCTCGGCCTGCCGGAAGGCGTCGCCGTCGCCGCCGGAACCGGCGACAACATGGCCGCCGCCGTCGGCCTCGGCCTCGGCGCCGCCGGACACCTGGACCACCCGGTCGTCAGCCTCGGCACCTCAGGCACCGTCTTCGCCGCCACTCGCACCCGCCCCGCGGCTCCCGGGCTCGCCGGCTTCGCCGCCGCCGACGGCACCTTCCTCCCGCTCGGCTGCACCCTCAACTGCACCCTCGCCGTGGACAGGTTCGCCGACCTGCTCGGCCTCGACCGTGAGGACGCCGTCCCCGGCGACGGACTCGTCGTCCTGCCCTATCTCGACGGCGAACGCACCCCCGACCTGCCCCACGCGGCCGGACTCCTCACGGGACTGCGCCACACCACCACCCCGCGCGCCATCCTCGGCGCGGCCTACGAAGGCGCCGCCTTCACCGTCCTGCGCGCCCTCGACGAACTCCTCTCCGCCTGCGGGCTCGATCCCGCCGATCCGGCGGTCCGGGACCGTCCGCTGCGCCTGATCGGCGGGGGCGCCCGGGGCAAGGCGTGGACGGACACCGTCCGCCGGCTCTCCGGACGGCCCCTGCTGATCCCGCACGCGACCGAACTCGTCGCCCTCGGCGCCGCCGCCCTCGCAGCGGCGGCCGCCGCGGGTGAGGACCCGGTCGCCGTGGCCACCGCCTGGGGTACCGGCCATGGGGAGGTGCTGCCGGCCTCGGCCAGGGACCACGAGACCTGGGACCGCATCGCAGGGACGCTCGATCGCGCCGCCCCCACCCTGCTCTCCTGACAGGAGCCGCGAGGGCCCGAAGCCTCGCCGACCACCCCGGCACGGTCTCCATCGAGGCCGGCCCGGGGCCTGTCGGTAAAGGGCGTTGCGGAGTGAAGGCGAGGCCGTCACGCCCGAACTCGCCCGGTGCGGCTTCCTCTTGACCTGAAGCGCGATTGAGCTCCTAGCGTCTCCTTCAGTCGATCACCTTCGAGAGGGGAAGGCGCTCATGATGCTCGTGACCGGAGCCACCGGGAACATAGGCGGTGCTCTGCTGAGGGAACTGCACGCCTACGGCGCGGGACCGCTGCGGGGCCTGACCCGCGATGCGTCGCGGGCCTCGTTCCCGGAGGGAGTCGAGGCGTGTGAAGGGGACTTCGCCGAGCCCGACTCGCTCACGTCGGCGCTGGACGGCGTGCGGTCGCTGTTTCTCGTGTCACGGCTGGGCCCGGACGCCGAGATCATCGACGCCGCCCGGCAGGCGGGTGTGGAACACGTGGTGCTCGTGTCCTCCATCACCGTCGAGACCCACCCTCATCTGGGCCCGGCCGCCGAGAACCTGGCCGTGGAGCGGCTGCTCAAGGAGAGCGGCCCGGCCTGGACGATTCTGCGGCCGACGCAGTTCGCCTCGAACGCCCTGTGGTGGGCGGAGACGATCCGCGGGGGCGCGACGGTCCGGGTGCCGTACGCGGACGTCGGGCTTCCCGCGATCCATCCGGCGGACATCGCGTCGGTCGCGCGCGTGGCTCTCACCGAGCCCGGTCATCGGGGCCGGACGTACGCCCTGACCGGTCCGGAACGGGTCACGCCCCGAGGCCAGGTGGGAGCTGTCGCGGCGGCTCTCGGACGGGAGGTGCCGTTCGCCGAGATCGGCCGGGAGGAGGCACACCGTCACCTGGCGGCGTTCCTGGGGGACGAGGCCGCGGCCGCGGTGCTCGACCTGACGGGCGGGGACGTGAACGACGCGCTGCTGAGGGTGCGCGACACGGTGCCGCGCGTCACCGGCTCGCCCGCCAGGCCGTTCGGCCGATGGGTGGCGGAGAACGTCGCCGCTTTCCGTTGAGGGCGGTGGCGGCCCGCGGACGACGGTGATGGGGTACGGGCCGCGGGCGAACGTGACAGCGGCGGACGACGGCCGGCCACCCGGCAGGGCGGCCGGACGTCGATGCCCGGGAGCGCGGACCGTGCCGCTACCCGGCGTAGGTCTCGAACTCGGCGACCTTCGGCGTGCCGGTCGAACCGGTGATCTCGAACGTGATCTTGCTCAGCGTGGTCCGGGGGAAGGCGATGGCGCCCGCCCCGCTGCCGGAGGCGAGCACGGCGCCGGTGTCGGCGTCGACGACCCGCCAGGACCCGATGGCCCCCACGGAGCCGGACGCCTCTCGGACGGCGATCGCCGACACGGAGACGGCGGAGCCCCACTTGATCGAGATCGCGCCGGTCGAGCCGGCCGGGGACCAGTACGTGCTCATGTCGCCGTCGCGGACGTTGCCGTAACTCGTCCCGCTCGCCTTGCTGGAACCGTCGGAGCCGGCGCCGATGCTGAGGTTGCCGCCGGACGGCTGGGTGGGCGTCGCCGTCGGAGCGGGTGTGGACGGGGTCGCCGTCGGGCTGGTCGTGGTGGGGGTCGGGGACGGAGTCTGCGGCGCGCAGGAGCCGTCCGACACCAGCAGTCCCTTTCCGGCGCCGGCGGTCCTGCTCACGACGGCCGGCACACAGGAGGCGGCGTCGAGGGAGTAGCCGTACGGGATGGCGACGGTGGTGTTGGACTGCGGGTCCGGTCCGGCCGGGTTGGTGTCGGTGCCCGGGCTCGACCAGGTGACGTTGTCGAAGACGTTGCCGCTGACCTGCCAGTACCCGGCCGCGTCGGTGTAGAAGGTGCCCAGGACGTCCTTGGAGTCCTCGAAGTAGTTGTTCTCCACCTTGGCGCGGGCGCCGGCTCGGGAGTTGATGCCCGACTCGTTGAGGCGCGTGTAGTGGTTGTTGTACATGTGGGCCGTGCCGCCCCGGAGCAGAGGTGCGCGGGAGTCGATGTTCTCGTACAGGTTGTGGTGGTACGTGATGAAGCCGTTCGAGACGTCGCTCTCGCTGGACCCGACGAGGCCGCCACGGCCGGAGTTGCGCAGGACGCTGTAGGACAGGGTCACGTACTGGGTGCCGTCCTTCATGTCGAAGAGTCCGTCGAAGCCCTCCGACTCCCCGCCGGATGCCTCCAGGGTGACGTGGTCGACCCAGACGTTGCGGACGTCGCTCTCCATGCCGATGGCGTCACCGCCGTTGGACGTGGGCGAACCGGACTTCTTCACGTTCCTGACGGTGACGTTCTGGATGACGATGTTGCTGGACTCGCGGATGTGGATGCCCACCTGGTCGAAGAGCGCCCCCGCCCCGACCCCGACGATGGTGACGTTGCTGATCTGCTTGAGCTCGATCACCCCGTCGGCGGTGCTGCAGCTGCCGCCCGACACCTTGGCGGTGTTGCCGTGGTCGATCGTCCCCTCGACCTCGATGGTGAGCGGGGTGGCGCTGTCGGCCCGGCCGCACAGGGCGGCGTGGATCTCGGCCCCCGTGGTCGCCCGCACGGTCCGGCCACCCGCCCCGCCCGTGGTACCGCCGTTCTGTGTCGCGTACCCGGTCGCGCTCCCGGTCGCCGCCGATGCCGAGGGCATCAGCAGCACCGCCCCGGTCCCGGCCGCGACCGCCATCGTGGCCATCGCCGCGGACAGGCGCCGTGCGACTGGTCGTCTCATCGTGGTCTCCCTCTGACGTCGAGCACCGGCTCTCGGGGCTCCGAGCCGTAGTCGCCACCACCGACAGGGAGGTTGCCGCCCCGCGGGGCGTTTCCGCCGACACGCCGAGCCGCCCGGGGAAGGGTCCGGACTCGCCGCCGCCCGCAGCCCCGTCCTCACGGTCGACGGCCCGTCGGCGTAGTAGGCAGAGGCCATGACACGCATTCCCCGGCTCACCGCCACCGCGACCGTCGTCGCCGCGCTCACCGCCGCGACCGTCGGCGCCGCTCCCTCCCACGCCGACGGCCCCCGCGGCCGGGGCCTGGAGCACTGCACCACCGCGGCGCCGTTCGTCTGCCGCTTCGACGTGCCGCCCGGCACCTACCACGTCCAGGTCATGCTCGGCGGGGACACCGCGGGCTCCACGTCGGTCACCGCCGAGACGAGGCGGACCGTACTCGCCGAGACGGCCACGTCGACCGGGGAGAGGATCCACCGCTCGTTCACCGTCGACGTGCGCGTCCCCGAGGGGCAGCCCACGGGACCCGCGGGCAGCCCCGGACTCGACCTGACCTTCGGAGGCACGGCACCGCTCCCCGCCGGGGTGGTCGTCACTCCGGCACCCTCCGCGACACGGATGTTTCTGATCGGGGACTCGACGGTCTGCGACCAGCCGGGGGCACCGTACGCGGGCTGGGGCCAGCAGCTCCCGCAGTACCTCAAGCGCGGCGTCGCGGTCGCGAACCACGCCGACTCCGGTGAGAGCACGGTGAGCTACCTCGCCCACCCCGCGCTCTTCCCGGCGGTCCAGCCGCTGATCAGGGGAGGCGACCCGGTCCTCATCCAGCTGGCTCACAACGACAGGCAGACGGACGCGGCCACCTACCGCGCGAACCTCACCACCCTCGTCGACGGCGTGCGGGCGCGGGGCGGCAGGCCCGTCCTGGTGTCGCCGATCGTCCGCCGCTGGTTCGGCACCGACGGCACCTTGGACAACGGCACCGCCCTGCTCGTCAACGGCCTCGGCGTGGACCATCCCGCCGAGGTCCGCCGCCTGGCCGCCGACCTGGCCATCCCGCTGATCGACCTCACCGCGCTCACCAAGGCGCGGGTCGAAGCGCTCGGCCAGGAGGCGTCCAAGGCGCTCTACCTGACGACCGAGCGGAACGACGACACCCACACCTCGGTGCGCGGGGCCACCGAGTACGCCGCCCTCGTCGTCGCCGAACTGAGGGCCCAGCGGATCGTCCCGGTGCGCCTGATCCGCTGAAGGCCGCTCCGCCGTCCGCACCCGAGAGGGCGCGGCCGGCGAATCGATTCGCGGCCACGGCCGCGATGCCGCGAGGATTCCGAAGGCGGACGACCAGTGGACCGACTCAACAAGGAGAGCCCTGGCCTCCGAACGGCGTGAGGGTGAAGGAGAACGTCGCGGGGGCGGCGTCCAGCCGGTACGAGGGCAGGACTCCCGGGCCGCAGGACTGGGAGCCGACGCCGTGCTGGGCGTGGTCGAGGGTCATCCAGAGCGTATCGCCGGGCGTGAGGTCGGTCCGGTGCGCGGCGGCGTCGAGCTGTTCGCTGGTCCAGCGGCGGGCCGTGAACCCGAACAGCGGGTCGCCCTCGACCCTCAGCCCGGCCGTTCCGTCGTCCAGTTCGACCCACCGGGTGTCGATCCGGGCGCCGTTCTCCTGCGGCCGCGCGTAGGGCGTCTGCAACTCGTCCACGGTGGCCCCCCAGCGGCCGGTCCGCGCCGCCGTCCGGGTGTCGGGGTACGCCTCGCCCGGCCCGTCACCGAACCACACCACCCGGTCCAGAGCCGCCGGAAGCCCGAGCCGGACGCCGAGCCGGGGCAGGGGCAGCCGCCACTCGCCCTCGGGCGTGACGCTCACCGTCAGCCGGAGCCGAGCTCCGTCCGACGTCCAGCGGTACGTGGTCACGAGGCCCAGGTCCAGGGCCGCCGGCGCGACCCGGGTCCGTACCGTCAGGGCCTCCCCGTCCGTCTCCACCGCGTCCGTCCGATGCCTCATCCGGTGCAGACCGAGCTCGCGCCAGAGCGTCCCGAGGCGCCCTTCCGGAGCCCCGCCGTCGTCGTTGTCCGTCGGCGCCCGCCAGACGTCCAGGCGCAGCCCCGTGAGCGCGATGCCGCCGACGGCCAGCGGCTCGCCCGTGCGGGCGTCGAAGACGGCCGGGCCGAGGCGGATCCGCCCGCTGTCCCGCACCGGCGGCACCCCGGCCGCCGCCGTGGGCGGAACCGGCTCGGACACCGGGAGCTGGCCCCAGGCGATCTCGTGCCCGGACGCCGCCCATGGCGTGTCGCGCGCGAGCACCGCCCGGACCGTCCAGTGCGCCTCTCGGCCGGCCCGGTCGACGGGCGGCTCGGGCAAGCGGGTCTCCGCGCTCTCGCCGGGGCCGATCGCGGGCACCGTGAGCGCACCGCTCCCGACCGTCTCCCCGTCGACCGCGAAGGCCCACTCGAAGGCGAGGTCGGAAAGACCGGCGAAATCGTGTCCGTTGGCGATCCGGACCGTGCCCGGGGCGGTGCCCGCCTCGATCCGGACCGGCTCGATCACCTTCTTGTACTCGATCAGGGCGGGCGACGGCGTCCGGTCGGGGAAGAGCAGCCCGTCGCAGACGAAGTTCCCGTCGTGCAGCTCCTCGCCGAAGTCTCCGCCGTACCCGTGGCCGTACTCCGGGTGGACGAGCCCGTGGTCGATCCATTCCCAGACGAAGCCGCCCTGGCACCGCTCGTAGGTCTCGAAGAGCCGCTGGTACTCGGCGAGTCCGCCCGGTCCGTTGCCCATGGCATGCCCGTACTCGCAGAGGATGAAGGGGAGTTCCCGGCGGGCTTCGGGGCCCGGATCCTCCCGGCGGCCGATCTGCTCGACCTCCGCGTGCGGGGCGTACATCCGCGCGTAGACGTCCGTGTCGCGGCAGGAGGGGTCGCCCTCGTAGTGGACGAGCCGTGAGGGGTCGCGATCGCGGATCCACTCGGCCATCGCGCTGAGTCCGGCGCCCGTACCGCACTCGTTGCCGAGCGACCAGACGATGACCGACGCGTGGTTCTTGTCCCGCTCGACCATCCGCGCGGCCCGGTCGAGCAGCGCGGGGGTCCAGCGGGCGTCGTCGACCGGGTTGGCGTGCCGGCCGAGATCCAGGAAGCCGTGCGTCTCCAGATCGCACTCGTCGATCACCCAGAGGCCGTACTCGTCGCACAGGTCGAGGAAGGCGGGATGCGGGGGATAGTGGGAGGTGCGCACGGCGTTGATGTTGTGGCGCTTCATCAGCTCCACGTCCTGGCGCATCGTGGCCTGATCGACGCTGCGGCCGCGCTCCGGATGGAACTCGTGCCGGTTCACGCCGCGGAAGAGGACGCGGCGACCGTTCACCTTGATCACACCGTCCTCGACGGCGACCGTCCGGAATCCGAGGCGCAGGGGGATGCGCTCGCCCCCGGTGGCCAGTTCGCCGTGGTACAGGCGGGGCGTCTCCGCCGTCCAGGGTTCGACGGGCACCGTGGCCGACTCGCCCGTCGCGATGTCGACGCCGAGCTCGGGCACCGTGACCCGACCGGGCACGTCGCACTCCACCCGTAGCGTCCCCGTGCCGTCGGAGTGGTCGTACCCGACGTGGGCGAAGAAGTCGCCGGGCGCGCCCTCGGGGCGGTGCAGCAGGGTCACCCCACGGAAGATGCCCGGCAGCCACCACTGGTCCTGGTCCTCCAGATACGAACCGGAGGACCACTGGTGGACCCGGACGGCGAGGACGTTGCCGCGCCGCTGCAGCAGCGGCCCGACCGCGAACTCGTGCGGCAGCCGCGAGCCCTTGAAATCGCCCAGCTCCTCGCCGTTGAGCCAGACGCGCGCCGCGGACTCGACACCGTCGAAGCGCAGCACCGCCCCGCCCGTCTCCGGCCAGCCCGCCGGCAGGTCGAAGCGGCGCAGATGGTCACCGGTGGGGTTCTCGGTCGGTACGCGCGGTGGGTCGACGGGGAAGGGATAGACGACGTTGGTGTACGCGGGCGACCCGTGGTCCTTTCCCTGGAGCACCCAGTGCCCCGGCACCGCGATCTCCTCCCAGCCCGAGGCGTCGTACTCCGGGGCGGCGAAGGACTCGTCCTCGATGTCGGCCGCCGGCGAGAGCCGGAATCGCCAGGACCCGTCGAGGGCGAGCGAGTCGGCATCGGAGCGGGCGTACCAGGCCCGGGGCGGCAGTCCGCCGCGCCCGGGGGAGACGTCTTCGTACCAGGGCGGGCGGTCCATGGGGCTCCTGTGGTGAGGCGGGGATCGGAGAGGCTGACGACGGCAGAAAGCGCTTGCCCCCGTGTTCATCCCACCCTGCCCGTCGGGATCGTCGCAAGCCCGGGCGCCTGCCGGACCGTTGGACTCTTGTGCGCGCGGTTGGACCGAGGTGGGCCGGGTGGCTGCGGGGTCTCCACGTCTGCGGTAGATCTCAAGGCCATGAGCTGCGGTTCTTCAGTCCGTCTCAGGCCCCCCCACGACGGCAACGCCACCGTCGACATCAACCGCCCTGCGTTCACCGCCGACAGAAACCGCCGCAGTCACCGCCGACAGAAACCGCCGCAGTCACCGCCGAGACTCACGCCGTCCCCGGCCGCACACCTCCCGCGGCCAGTTCGATCACCTCGTCGAGGACGCCGCGGGAGCGCACCAGATCCGCGATCATCGCGTCGATCCGCTCGCGCTCCGTGGTCAGTTCCTCGGCGAGAGCCGGGGTCGCGAGCTCGCTCGGGCCGCCGTCCGCATCCCGCATGCAGGGCAGCAGTCGGGCGATCTTGCGGCTGTGCAGTCCGGCCGCGTACAGAGCCTGGATGAGGACCACCCGGTCGACCGCCTGCTCCAGGTAGTCGCGATGACCGCCCGGGGTGCGGTCCGAGGCGAGCAGCCCCTGCTTCTCGTAGTAACGCAGCGAGCGCTCACTCACGCCGGTCCTTGCGGCCAGTTCACCGATGCGCATCTCCACCCCGCCTGCCGCCCGAGGGACTTGAATCTGACACTAATGTCAACTTCTACGGTACCCCCATGACGAACTCACTCTTCACCCAGGCCCGCATCGGCACCCTCGACCTTCCGAACCGCCTGGTCATGGCTCCGCTCACCCGCAACCGCGCTCAGTCCGACGGTGTTCCGTCCGACCTGATGGTGCGGCACTACGCCGACCGCGCCTCGGCCGGCCTGATCATCGCCGAGGGCACCACACCCAACGCCGTCGGACAGACCTACCCGAACATTCCCGGCATCCACACCGACGCCCAGGAGGCGGGCTGGCGCCGGGTGACCGAAGCGGTGCGGGCACGGGGCGGGCGGATGTTCCTGCAGCTGCAGCACGGCGGCCGCAACGGACACCCCGACACCAGCGGACACACCCCTCTCGCGCCATCCGCGATCGCGCTCCCCGAGGATGTGGAGACTCCTTCCGGACCCCAACCCGCTCCCGTCCCGCAGGAGATGACAACGGAGGACATTCGCGCCACCATCGCCGATTTCGCCGCGGCCGCCCGCCGCGCCGTCGCCGCCGGCTTCGAAGGTGTCGAGGTCCACGGCGCCAACGGACAACTGCTGCACCAGTTCCTCGCCGAGAACACCAACCGCCGTACGGACGGCTACGGAGGCTCTTCCGGACAGCGCGTCCGGTTCGCCGTCGAGGTGGTCCGCGCGGTCGCCGAAGCCATCGGGCCCGAGCGGGTAGGGCTTCGGATCTCCCCCGACGTGACGGTGAACGGGATGGCCGAGGGCGATACGCACGCGATCTACCGGGCGCTCGTCGCGGCGCTGGCCGACGACGGACTCGCGTATCTGCACCTCGTGTACGCGGACAAGGACCCGGAGCTGTTCCGGGAGCTGCGCCGGCTGTGGCCGGGAACGCTGATCGGCAACCCGGTGCTCACCCGTGAGGACGTCGCCACCGACGGTGGGCTCCGCAAGGGCGAGGCGCTGCGCGCGGCCGGCGCCGATCTGGTCTCGCTGGGCCGGGCCTTCCTCGCCAACCCCGATCTGGTCGAGCGGCTCCGGGCCGGTGCGCCGCTGAACCTCGTGCGCGACAAGTACCTGATGTACACGGGCGGTGCGACGGGCTACAACGACTACCCGGCACTCCCCGGAGCCGCTGCCCTCCGACCACGAGCCGTCGCTGTCTGACACGCGACCCTCCGCCACCGGCCGGAACCATGGCCACGCGCTCCCGCGCGGGAAGCGCGCCAGGAAGAGGGCGTACGGAGGGAGGCGAGGCGACGGCGCCGGGCGGTCCGCGGCAGCGTCGCCTCGCCTCCGGCAGGACGACCGGGTCGGTCCCGTCAGCGGATCCGGCCCGCACCGGCGCGGCGGTCGATCAGACCCGGCAGCGCACTCGGGGCGTCGACCCGGGTGCGCAGCACCGGAGTCCAGCCCGCTCCGTCGCGCAGGATCTCGTCGGGGAACTCCGCGTTGTGGACCGCGAGCAGATCGACGGGCCGGCCGTTGACGACATTGCCCGCCGTCGTGACCGGGGCGTCCTTCCACTTCTTCAGGATGGTCCCCACGGCGACGCCCTGCGGCACCGTGAACGCGTTCCTCTCCGCGACGAGCTGGGACTCCTGGCCGATGCCGAGGCTGTACGCGTAGCCGGAGGCCGGCACCACGAAGTGGTTGTTGTACGCGTCGACCTTGCCGAAGCGGACCCGGGGAGCCCGCTCGATCACGTTCCTGAAGAGGTTGTGGTGCAGGGTCACCCGCAGCCTGTCGCGGTCGGTGGCTCCCGCGCTGTCGCTGTTGCCGATCATCAGCGTCTTGTCGTGATCGGCGAAGACGTTCCAGGACACGGTCACCAGATCCGCGCCCCGCACGATGTCCAGCTCGCCGTCGTGCTGCTGGTACACCTCGCCGTAGTACCTCGGCAGCGAACTGTCCGGGTGCGCGCCGTCGGTGAACGTGTTGTGGTCGATCCAGACGTGCGTGGAGCCGTACACGACCATGCTGTCGTACTCCGAGTTCCACGCACCGGTCGCACCGTCGGTGGGGTCCCACTGCGGGAAGCAGTCGAGCGGGCTCTCCAGGGTCAGATTCCGGATCACCACGTTGTCGACGCCCTGGATCTGCAGGCTGCCGCCGACGATCCCGGCCCTGGCGCCGACCCCGACGAGGGTGGTGTTCGCGGGGACGTACGCCTTGATCGCCTCGCCCTGCCTGGTGGCGGAGGCCGCCCGCAGATCCTCCTGCGGGCCGCTCACCGGTGTGTCGTGGCCCCAGACCGCCGGGTCGAAGTCCGCGAGATAGCGGGCGAAGTCGTAGCCCGGGGCCTCGAAGGCCGAGCATCCCGCCGCCGTCGCGTTCAGCGTTCCGACGACCTTCACGATCCTCGGCGCGGTCCCCGGTACGGCGAGCGCGGCACGGAGCTGCTCCCAGGTCCTGACCGTGAAGACCCGTGAGGCATCGGCCGCCGCCCCGCCGCTCGTCCCCGCGCCCTCCGCCGCCCAGCCGTCCCCGGCCGGCAGGGTCTGACGGGCCGGATCGCCCGCCGCCCGCGCGATGCCGGTGGGACCGGTGACGCCCAGGACGAGCGCGGTCGCGCCCGTCAGCCAGAGGCACTTGTGTCGTCTCACGTGCGGCTCTCCTCGGAATCGGGCCGGGTGGTCCACTCGGTGGGGATCTCTTCGTCGACACGGCGCGTGTCGCGCGGGGTGGGCACCCGCTGACGCGGCAGCCCGGCCGTGACCGGCAGGCGGGTGTCGGTCACCTGTTCTGCGCCTTCCACTCGGCCTGCGCCGTGTTCAGCTGCTCGGCCAGGCCGTCCAGGAACTCCTTGGCGGAGGTCTTGCCGAGCAGGACCTTCTGGAACCCGGGCTCGTTGTCGGCCTTGGAGATGGTGTTCCAGTCGGGCAGGTAGTACGGCAGCTCGACGATGGTCGCCTTCCCGCTGAACAGGACCTCGGCGGCCAGCTTCGTCGGCTCGGCCCGCTGGATCCAGGCGTCCTTGGCGGCGTCGGTGTGGGCGGGTATCGCGCCCGCGGACTCGTTCCACTTGCTGTTCGAGGCATGCGAGGCCGCGAACTCGATGAACCTCCAGGCCGCCGCCTTGTTCCTGCTGGACGAGAACAGGCCCAGACCGTCCACGGGGTTGGACACCATGACCCGGGCGCCGTCGTCGGTCGTCGGGTTCGGGATGCCCCGGAACTTCCCGGTGCCCAGCGCCTTCACATGGTCCTGGTACGAGCCCAGGTTGTGGTTGAGCATGCCGATCTCGCCGCTGTCCCACTGGGCGACCATCTTGGTGAAATCGTTGTTGACGTCCGCCGCGGGAGTGTTCTTCCTGAACAGCCCCACGTACTTCTCCAGCGCCGCCACGTTCTTCGGATCGTTGACGGTGGTCCTGTCGCCGTTCCAGAAGTCGGTGATCCCGCTCTGGCCGTACATGGCGTCCAGCGCCTGGGCGATCGAACCGGCGCCGCCGCGGATCGTGTAGCCGAACCTGTTCTTGTCCTTGGCGGTCAGCTTGTCGGCCGCCGCGTAGAACTTCGACCAGGTGTCGGGCTCCTCCAGACCGGCCGCCGCGAACAGGTCGGTGCGGTAGTAGAGGACGCCGTTGCTGGCGGAGGTCGGGACCGTGAAGAGCGTGTCCCGGCCGCCCGCGGACTTCACGCTCGCGACCATGCCCGCGTTGAGCTTGCCGTCGAGCGGGCTGGAGGCGAGGCGCGCGTCGAGCGGCTCCAGCGCGTTCTGCGCGGCGATCCCGGCGAGCATCGCCGCGCCGACACCGCCGACGTCCGGCAGGCCGCCGCCCTGGATGGCGGTGTCGTACTTCGACTGGACCTCCTTGGCGGCGATCCCGACGTACTCGACGTCGATGTCCGGGTTCGCCTTCTCGAAGTCCGCGATGATCTCCTTCCAGACGTCGGTGCGGACCCCGCCGTTGTTGTCCCAGAAGGTGATCTTTCCCTTGCCGGATCCCTCGGTGCCCTTGTCGCCGGCCGCGCCGCTGCCGTCGTCACCGCAGGCGGTGGCGGTCAGGGCGAGGACGGTCGACAGGGCCAGGGCAGAGGCGGCTCTGCGCCGGCCGCCGCGGAAGATGGTCATCGTCGGCTCTCTTCTCTTCGGATGTCGTGCGGTGTGGGTTCAGGAGGGGGAGGAGATACGGAACGAGGTGAAGGTGCCCGTGCCCGCCGGGCCGCCCGCACCGGGCGGAGCGGCGGCGAACAGACCGAGCAGGGCGCCGACCCAGCGCCAGGGCGTCGCGGCGAAGACCCGTCCGACCGGAGCGAAGCCGCCAGGAGATCCGGGGCGGTCGTCGACGGCGTACCAGAACCTGCAGCGAGCGCCCCGCAGCAGCTCGATCCGCAGCCTCACGCGACCGCCGGGGACGGCAAGGGGCGGCGCCGCGTCCCGTTCGCGGTCGGCATGGGGCGGTGTGAAACGGTGCGTGAGGCGGACCGTGCCGTCCGCCTCACGGCACAGCCCGATCCAGCTGTAGGCGTCGCCGAGCACCACGAGGCCGGCCCGGGCTCCGGGCTCCTCGCTGTCGAGCCACAGCCCGACCTCCACGGTGCAGGGGCGCGCGGGCAGCCGTTGGGTCAGGACGTGCGGCACCGTCCGCAGGTCGTCGATCCCCTCCGTACGACCGCAGTTCAGCCGCAGGCCGTCGCCGCCGTGCTGCGAGGCCCAGCCGTCCCGGGGGTTGGCGGTCCACTGCCACTGGCGCCCGAACCGCCCGCCCGGGAAGTCGTCGTCGACCGCGGGCGCCGAGCGCGGCTGCGGAGGCAGAGCGGGTTTGGCGTGGACGAGGACGGGGGAGCCCGCGTCCCCGAGCACGGGCCAGCCGTCCTCGTCCCAGCGCATCGGCTGAAGGTGGACGAGGCGCCCGTACGCCCCGCACTGCTGGAAGTGCACGAACCAGTCCTCGCCACCCGGGGTGCGCACCCAGCCGCCCTGGTGCGGGCCGTTGACGTCGGTGTCCCCCTGTTCGAGGACGACCCGCTCCTCGTACGGGCCGAGGAAGTGGCGGGACCGCAGCGCGCCCTGCCAGCCGGTCGCCACGCCGCCGGCCGGGGCGAGGATCCAGAACCAGCCGTCGTGGCGGTACAGCTTGGGTCCTTCGAGCGTGAACCACCCCGGGATCGTGTCCGCGTCGACGATCGTCCTGCCCTCGTCGAGGAGGGCGCTGCCGTCGGGGCTCATCCGATGGCCCGTCAGCCGGTTGCCGATCCCCGAGCGGGACCTCGCCCAGCCGTGCACGAGATGGGCGGCGCCGGTCTCCTCGTCCCACAGCGGACACGGGTCGATCAGTCCGCGGCCGGCCTTGACCAGCTGGGGTGCGCTCCACCGTCCGCGTACGGAAGGCGAGTTGGTCTGCCAGATGCCGTGGTCCGGGTCGCCCCAGAAGATCCAGAACCGGTCGTCGTGGTGGCGCAGCGAGGGTGCCCACACACCGCCGTCATGACGGGGCGAGGCGTACGCGGCCTCCGGCGGGAGCCGGTCCAGGGCGTGCCCGACGAGCGTCCAGTTGACCAGGTCGCGGGAGTGCAGGAGAGGAAGGCCGGGCGCCCGGCCGAAGCTGGAGGCGGTCACGCCGTCACCGCCTTGCGGACCAGGGCCGCGGCGGCGTCCCGGTCGAGCCGTCCGTCGGCGACGACGGTCACCACCCGCCGTACCACCGCCGCACCCGCGGCGACCGTCAGCCTTCCCGCGGAGGCGAGGGAGGAGCCCACGCCCGGATACGCGGCGGCCCGCACGAACCAGGGGTCGCGCCGGGTCTCCGTCGTGGCTCCGGCGAAGACCAGTGTCCACCCCCGGCCCGCCAGCGCCACCCACTCCGCGGGCCGCCCATGGACGGACGTCTCCCCGTCCGCGTCCGCGCCGAACACCTCGGGGGGAGCGATCTCCAGGGGAGCCCGCCAGAAGAAGCCGCCGTAGGCCGCGCCGGGCCGCCCGTTGGTGGCCGGGCTTCCGACGGACAGCTCCTCGCCCGACACGTTGGCGAGGGAGAAGGTGAGGTCGAGCGCCCACGAGGAGTCGGTGAGCGCGGTCGCCGAGACGGTCCGGTGCTCCCGCAGCAGCGCGCGCCCGCCGGCCGTCCAGCTCAGCTCCTCGACGAAGCCGTCGGGGTCGCGGAGCTTGAACCCCTCGTGCCGCTGGACACCGTGGTTGTCGAGCGCGACCGGCCCCTGGTCGCGCACGAACGTGCGCCCTCCCCAGAAGTTGAACCCGGCGACGTCCGCGACGGCGACGCCCGCCCCCAGGTGGTGCGGATGGTCGGCGGGCAGCCGCTCGGTGACCGTGACACCCGCGAGGGTGGACACGGGGTGGAGATGGGGGCGGGGGGAGTGGCCGGGAGCGAGGTCGGCATGCAGGACGTAGCGGGCGACGGCACGGCCGGCGCAGCGCAGCACCGTGGGTGGGTTCATCGGGCATCCGCCTTCGGGGTCAGGGACCAAGGGGGAGCGAGCTCGGAGTAGAGGCTGAGGGTGTCGGCGCTCGCGGCGACGAGCCCGTCGACGCCGGACACCACCCGGCGGGACGCGCCCTCGCCGGGCTCCGTGCGCCAGCAGTCGCCCGGAAGCTCCACGGGATCGGGCGCGGTGCGGATCGCCTCGACGACCCGCATGAACGCCCCGGTCTCCTCGGGCGGCACGGACAACGCCTCGCCGTGGGTCACATGCGCGACCAGGTTCTCCAGCAGATCGGTGCGGCCGTACACCGTCTCCACCGGGCCGTGCCCGCCGCGCTGGAGCAGGACGCGGTCGTCCTTGTACCAGAGCGTGATCCGGCCCCGGGTGCCGTGGACGATCACATACGGCTCGGAGGCGGTCTCGGCGCAGAGTGTCGCCGCGACCGTGACCCGGGTGCCCCGCGCGGTGACGATCCGGACGCTGGAGGTGTCGTCGGACTCGATGGCGTTCGCGCGCAGCAGTTCCGTCTCGATGTGAGCGACGTCCTCCTCCCGCGCGCTGTCGGCCAGGGCGAGCGCCGTCGCGACGGCGTGGGCGAGCGGGTTGGTCAGCGCCCCGTCGACCACGTCCACGCCGTCGAGACGGCGGTGCCCCGCCCAGGGAGCACGCCGGAAGTACGCCTCGTCCCGCACCCACGCCCCGGCTCCGCCGACGCCCAGGAGCTCGCCGACGGCGCCCTCCTCGACGAGTCGGCGGATCGCGGGCACGGCGTGGGAGCCGAGCGACTGGAAGCCGATCTGGCAGGCCACCCCGGCCTTCGCGACCCCGTCCGCCATGCGCCGGAACTCGGCGAACGAGGGCGCCGGCGGCTTCTCCAGCAGTACATGGGCCCCGTGGCGGGCCGCGACGAGCGCGAGTGCGGTGTGCGTGGGGATCGGTGTGCAGATGACGGCGATCCGTGCTCCGGTGGAGGCGAGCAGCGCGTCGAGGTCGGCCGACTGCTCCGGCCTGCCGAAGCCGTCCAGTTCCTCGGCGTCGAGCGGCCGCAGCTCGCAGACGCCGACGAGGCGCACCCGGCCGAGTCGTGCGAGCCGGCCGATGTTGACCAGGTGCGAGCGGCCGTGGCCGCGGGCTCCCGCGAGGACCACGGGTAGCGGGGCGGGTACGGCGCTCACCCCTTCACCGCCCCCGCGCTGAAGCCGGTGACCAGCCACTTCTGGATGAAGCCGAAGACGATCACGACCGGCACCGCCGCGATCACACCACCGGCGGCGAGCGCTCCGAGGTCGACGCTGTCGGCACCCATCAGGGTGTTGAGGCCGACCGGGATGGTCTGCTTGTCCTGGCTGCTGAGGAACATCAGGGCGAAGAGGAAGTGGTTCCAGGAGTGGACGAAGGCGAAGGAGCCGACGGCCACCAGGCCCGGCCGCAGCAGCGGGAGCACGACGATGCGGAAGGCGGTGAACCGGCTGCAGCCGTCCACCCAGGCGGCCTCTTCGAGCGAGTACGGCACGTTCTTGATGAAGCCGCTGATGAGGATCATCGACAGCGGGAGCTGGAAGACGGTCTCGGCGATGATGACGCTGCCGAGCGAGTTGATCATCCGCAATTCGGCGAAGATCTGGAAGAGCGGTACGAGCAGCAGCGCGCCCGGCACGAACTGGGAGCACAGCAGTGCCAGCATGAAGCCCTGTTTGAGCCGGAAGTCGAAGCGGGCCAGGGCGTAGCCGCCGGCCAGCGCGACGACGGTGGTGGTCACCAGGGTGGCCAGGCCGATGAGCAGGCTGTTCTGGAAGAAGGTCGCGAAGCTGCGTTCGTTCCACACCTTCTCGAAGTGCTCGGTCGTCATCGGCCAGGGCACCAGCGAGGTGGAGCCGGCCGGGCGGACCGCGAAGAGCAGGACCCAGTAGAAGGGGACGAGGGTGAAGAGCAGGTAGACGCCGAGCGGGAGGTAGATCTGCCAGCGGGGGACCTCGTCCCAGGCGCGCCGCCGCTTCCGGCTCACGGACGGGGGCGCGGCCGGCGGCTCCGGTGGCCCGGCCGTGGGCCGTACGGCGGTGTCGGGGGTGGTGTCCTGGACGATCACGTGCTCTCGCCTCCGAACTTGCTCAGGCGCAGATAGACCATCGAGCAGAAGAGAAGGATCACGAAGGCCACCGTCGTGAGGGCGGAGGCGTAGCCGAAGTTGTGGGCGTCCACACTGGTGTTGGCGATGTACAGCGGCAGCGTGGTCGTCTCGCCCGCGGGACCGCCGCCCGTCAGGGTGTAGAGCAGGTCGACGTTGTTGAACTCCCAGACCGCCCGCAGCAGCGTGGACAGGATGATGGCGTCCTTCAGGTGCGGCAGGGTGATGTGGAAGAACTGCCGCAGCCGGCCCGCGCCGTCGACCTCCGCCGCCTCGTACAGGTCCTTCGGGACGGACTGGAGGTCGGCGAGGATGAGGATCGCGAAGAAGGGGACGCCGCGCCACAGGTCGGCGACGACCACCGCGGGGAAGACCGTGGCGGTGTCGGACAGCCAGGACGTGCCGTACTCCCCGATGCCCAGGTCCGCGAGGTAACGCGTGATGCCCGTCTGGGAGTTGTACAGCAGCACCCAGATCGCGGAGGTCAGCACCCCGGAGACGGCCCAGGGGGAGAAGACCAGGGCCCGCCCCAGCGCCCGTCCCACGAACGTCTGGTTGACGATCAGGGCGAGCGCGAGCCCGAACAGCAGCTGGAGGGTCACCTCGACGGCGACCCACTTCAGCGAGAAGGTCAGCGTTCCCCAGAAATGCGGGTCCTCGGTGAAGACGCGCGTGAAGTTGTCGAGGCCCGCGTAGCCGTTCCGCCACGGCTTGGTGGGGTTGTAGTGCTGGAGGCTGTAATAGAAGACGCTGAGCACCGGGTAGGCGATGAAGCCCAGCATCAGCAGCCCCGCGGGGGCGATCAGGAGGTACGGCAGCCGGCGCGGCGTCGCCCCCGTGCGGCGTCGCCCGGGTGCCTCGGCGGCCCGGGGTGGTGAGGTCACAGCTGAGGCCATGACGGCGGCTCCGATCTCGGCGTGAAGCGCTTCACGGATGGTGTTCGAGGTACCGAACGGGCAGGTGCGGACGCGGGGTGGTCCGCAGGGATCAGCCGGCGTAGGGGTCCGGGGTCGTCCCGGGCCTGGCCAGGAACGCGAAGTCGCAGCCCGTGTCGGCCTGGGAGATCTGCTCCATGTAGAGCGCGCCGTAGCCACGCTCGTACCGCGCCGGCGGAGGCGTCCACGCCCGACGGCGCTGCTCCAGCTCCTCGTCGGAGACCTCCAGACGGAGCGTCCTCGCCTCGACGTCGAGCGTGATGACGTCCCCCGTGCGCACGAGCGCGAGCGGCCCGCCGACATACGACTCGGGGGCGACGTGCAGCACGCACGCGCCGTAACTCGTACCGCTCATACGGGCGTCGGAGATCCGCACCATGTCGCGCACCCCCTGCTCCAGGAGATGCCGGGGGATCGGCAGCATGCCGTACTCCGGCATCCCCGGACCGCCCTTCGGGCCGGCTCCGCGCAGGACCAGCACATGGTCGGCGGTGATACCGAGCGCCGGGTCGTCGATGGTCCGCTGCATCGTGCGGTAGTCGTCGAAGACCACCGCCGGACCCGTGTGCTTCAACAGACGCGGCTCGGCGGCGATGTGCTTGATGACCGCCCCGTCGGGGCACAGGTTGCCGCGGAGCACCGCGACCCCGCCCTCGGCCGCGAGCGGCCGTTCCCGCACCCGGATCACCTCGTCGTCGTGCACCAGGGCACCGGCGAGCTGCTCCCGCAGCGTGGTGTGCGCGACCGTCGGCCGGTCGAGATGGAGAAGGTCGGTCAGGCGCGACAGGAAGGCGGGCATCCCGCCGGCGAAGTGGAAGTCCTGCATCACGTACCGCCCGCCGGGCCGGAGGTCGGCGAGCACCGGCACCGTCCGGGCGATCCGGTCGAAGTCGTCCAAGGTGAGCTTCACGCCCGAGCGCCCGGCCATCGCGATCAGATGGATCACCGCGTTGGTCGACCCGCCGAGGGCCAGGACGGCCGCCACCGCGTCCTCGTACGCCTCGCGGGTCAGGATCCGGGACAGCCGCAGGTCCTGCCGGACGAGTTCCACGATCCGCATCCCGGAGGCGGCCGCCATCCGGTCGTGGCCGGAGTCGACCGCCGGGATCGAGGACGCCCCGGGCACCGTCACACCGAGCGTCTCGGCGGCGGCCGTGAGGGTGGACGCCGTCCCCATCGTCATGCAGTGCCCGGGGGAGCGGGCCAGACCGCTCTCCAGCTCGGCCATCTCGCAGTCGCCGATCAGCCCCGCCCGCTTGTCGTCCCAGTACTTCCACATGTCGGTGCCGGACCCGAGGGTCTCGCCGCGCCAGTGGCCCGGCAGCATCGGTCCGGCGGGCAGGAAGACGGTGGGCAGGTCCACACTGGCCGCACCCATCAGCAACGCCGGGGTCGACTTGTCGCACCCGCCCATCAGCACGGCGCCGTCGACCGGGTAGGAGCGCAGCAACTCCTCGGTCTCCAGGGCGAGAAGGTTGCGGTAGAGCATCGGGGTCGGCTTCTGGAAGGTCTCGGAGAGCGTGGAGACCGGGAACTCGAGCGGGAAGCCGCCCGCCTGCCACACCCCTCGCTTCACGGCCTGCGCGCGGTCGCGCAGATGGACGTGACAGGGGTTGATGTCCGACCAGGTGTTGAGAATCGCGACGACCGGCTTGCCGAGGTGCTCCTCGGGGAGATAGCCGAGCTGACGGGTGCGGGCACGGTGGCTGAAGGACCGCAGGCCGTCCGTGCCGTACCACTGGTGGCTGCGCAGCTCCTCGGGTGAACGGCTCATGCCGGCCACCCGGCGGCTATCGCGGCGACCTCGGCCCGCTCGGACTCGGGCAGCTCGCGGGCGGGCGGCCGGACGTCACGGCGGCAGTGCCCGAGGACGGCGAGGGCCTCCTTGACGACCGTGACGTTGTCGGCGCCGGCGTGCGCGGCCCGCAGCTCCTCGAAGCGGCGGATCTGCTCCCACACCTTCATCGCCGCCGGGTAGTCGCCCGCCCGCAGCGCCGTCAGCATCTCCAGGGAGACGGACGGGGCGACATTGACGAGGCCCGAGGTGAACCCCGTCGCGCCGCTCGCGAAGTAGGACGGCGCGTACGGCTCCGCGAGGCCGGCGACCCACACGAAGCGGTCGAGGCCGGCGTCGCGGGAGAAGGCCGCGAAGCGGGAGGCGTCGGGGACGGCGTACTTCACCCCGACGACGTTCGGGCACGCGGCGCCGAGCTCCGCGAGGCGCGCGCCGCCCAGCCGGGCGTTGCGGATGTACGGGACGACACCCAGCTCGGGCACGGCCTCGGCGATCGCCCGGTGGTAGTCGACCCAGCCGCTCTCGGAGACGTACGGATGCACGGGCTGATGGACCATGAGCATCGTCGCGCCCGTCTCGCGGGCATGCCGGGCCGCCTCGATCGCGGTGGGAACGTCGTGCCCGACGCCCACCAGGACCGTGGCCCGGTCGCCCGCCTCCTGGACGGTCAACTCCGTGACGACGAGGCGCTCTTCGGGAGTGAGGGCGTAGAACTCACCCGTGTTGCCGTTCGGGGTGAGCGTCCGCACGCCGGCGTCGAGGAGTCTGCGCAGCAGCCCGCGGTGCGCGTCCGTGTCGAGCGAACCGTCCTCGGCGAAGGGGGTCACCGGTATGGCCACGACATCGGCGAGCGCGGCCTTCATGGACGCGAAGGCCATGGTCACTCACTCTCCTGCGGGAAGGCGCGCTCGACGAACGAGGCGATGTGGTCGTGAACGGCCCGTCCGGCGCCGTCGGCGTCTCCCGCGGCGGCCAGGCGCAGGATCTCCTCGTGCTCCGCGGCCTCCCGCTCCCAGGAGGGGACGGCGGCCCAGGCCACGGTGGAGACGAGCGCGGCCTGGTCGCGCACCTCGTCGAGCATCCGGCCGAGGAGCGGATTGCCGCACGGGACGTACAGCGCGCGGTGGAAGTCCCGGTTGGACAGGGACCGTTCGGCCGGATCCTCGGCCACGGAGGCCCGCCGCAGTGCCTCGCGGGCCGCTTCGAGCGGAGCCGCGGCGGCGACGGTACGCCGCACCGCCTCCGGCTCCAGGAGCAGCCGTACGTCGTACACGGAGCGGGCCATGTCGGCGTCGACCATGCGGACGGTCACGCCCTTGTACTGGCTCATCACCACGAGCCCGCTGCCCGCCAGGGTCTTGAGGGCCTCACGCACCGGTGTCTTCGACACCCCGAAACGAGCCGCGAGTTCGGTCTCGACCAGTGCCTGTCCCGGTCTGAGTCCTCCGGTCAGGATGTCGTGCTTGATCGCCTCCAGGACGTACTGGGTGCGGGAGGGTATCGGGCTCGGGGCGAAGGCCATGGGCGCTCTCAGATCTCGTGTATCGCGTCTCATATATGACGTACGACGTGCGGTGCGCATGAAGTTAGGGCTACCGCTGTGTGTCGTCAATGGGTCGCGCGGCACTTTCGGAAAGCGCTTACTGAGCTGAGCCGTCCAAGCTACGGGCCATCAGAACCCGTCGGTGCGGCCCGCGATGGCCCCGAGCGGAGTCGGGCCGGGAAGTGTGGGTCGGGCGACCCGAGCTCACGACGAGGCGGGAGGGGCGGGTGGCACGACCGCGACCGGGCAGTGGGCGTGGTGCAGGACGGCGTGGGCGACGGAGCCCATGAGCAGCATCTGCATCCGGTGCCTGTGGTGCCGGCCCACGACCACGAGCCCCGCGTTCCGCGACCCCTCGACGAGCCGTCCCGCCGCGTCCGCCGGGACGACGAAGGGGACGACCTCGACCTCCCGGTACCGCTCGGTGAAGGGCCGCAGCCGGTTCTCCTGGTTCCGCGCCGTCTCCTCGACGATCTCCGGGGTCTCGTCCACGGGGATCGGCGGGGGCATCTGGAGTGCGGGCGCCGGGGGCCCCACCAGCATGACCGGCGAGGGTGGGAGCGGAAAGGCCGTCACCACCTCCAGGGCGACGCCTCGTTGCCGGGCGGCGTGGAAGGCGAAGTCGACGACCTCGTCGGAGGTCTCCTCCGGATGGAGGCCGAGCAGGATCCGGCCCGCCTCGGCGCCGCTCTCCAGTGACGCGTCCCGCGCCTCGTGCGGCACGACGACGACAGGGCAGGGCGCATGCGAGGCGAGGGCCCGGCTCGATGAGCCCAGCAGCAGCGTCGCGAACCCGCCGCGCCCCCGGGACCCGGTCACCAGGAGGCGCGCCGTCCTCGCCTCGGTCAGCAGGGCGTCCGGCACGGAGCCGTCGAGCGACTCGTACCGTACGGGGACGTTCGTGCCCTGCTCCTCGATCCACTGGCGGACGCCGTCGACGACGCTGTCGGGGATCTCGGCGGTCTCGCCGAGCGAGGCGATGCGCGCGGCCCCGAGCTGCAGCGCGTCGGAGCGCACATGCGCCACCACGAGCGGAGCATCGAGATCGCGCGCGGTGCTCAGCGCCCACTCCAGGGCGCGGTGGCTGTGCTCGGACCCGTCCACACCGACAACAACGGACTTTGCGCTCATACCGGGATTCATACCATCTGCCCGTGGCGCCACACCGGGACGCGGCGGGGTGGGAGGAGTGTCGGGGCTCGGTGGGAGCGGCGCCTCGGGGGAGTGGGTCGCCGCTACGGCGTCGGCGCACCCAGGTCGTAGCGCTCCTTGACCAGCTCCAGGTGGATCCAGCTCTCCACCGCGCGCACCCCCGGTTCGGCGCGGATGGCGTCGAGGGTCGCCCGCACGGCCCCCAGGGACTCCGCCGTGACGGTGCCGACCAGTTCGGCGCGCCCGAGGCAGGCCGACAGGAAGGTCACCCGCTCCCGTCCGGCGAGCGCTCGTGCCACGGGCTCCCGCGCCCCCTCGACCCGGACGGCGAACCCGCACAGGTATCCGAGGCCCAGCAGTTCGGGGCGTACCAGCGCGAGGACCTTCACCACGCCGCCGTCCAGCAGGCGCAGCGTACGGGCGCGGGTGGCGCCGGGGGACAGGCCGACGCGTTCGGCGAGTTCGGCGAAGGGGAGGCGGCCGTCCCGTTCGAGGGCGTCGAGGATCCGCAGGTCGGTGTCGTCGGGCGTGGCGGCGGTCGGCTCGTCCGCCAGCAGGTAGGGGTCCTTGAGGTGGCGCGTGCCGATCAACGTGTCGACGACCGCGACGCCGGGCACCGAGCGCACCTGCTCGATGGTCCTTTCGAGCGCGTCGAAACCGTCGGTGCGCAGCTCCGTCATGATGGCGCGCGGCCCGGCCGTCAGGCTGACGAAGGGTGCCTCCGGCAGGGCGGCGATCGCGCGGGCCACCGGTTCCGCGGGTCCGTCCACGTCGATCGACAGGTGCGCGGACGCGGTGAGTCCGCGGATCGAGGGGTGGACGACGGCGACGACCCGGACCGCACCCGACTCCAGCAGTCGCCGGACCCTCGCGCGGGTCGCGGGCCGGGACAGGCCGACGCGCTGCGCGAGCGTCTCGTAGGCGAGGCGCCCGTCCTCCTGCAGGGCGCGCACGACGGCCAGGTCGATGGGGTCCAGATCCACCCGCTGATCTCCTCGGCTCGATGGCCCGGGGCGGTGTTCGGGCCCGGGTCCGCAGTCATTCTCGGGTACCGGGGCGAGGCCCGGCCGTGTTCGTGACATGCGTCACGGATATCCGTTGCATCTGTCTGTGGACAGCGTGATCGAATGAATCGTAAGTTCTCTGCATCTTCGACAGACGAATCATCCGCACGAGCGCGAAGGGGGCGGTGTGAACCAGCCCGTCGCCGTTTTCACCGACACCGATGACCTCGACCCCACGCCGGGCGTACGTCTCCTGGAGGAGGCCGGCTTCGAGGTACGCGTCGCCGGCACGCGGGACCCGGACGTCATCGCCGAGGTCGCAGCGGACGCCGTCGCCCTGATCGTCGGCTACGCGCGGATCGACGCCGCGCTGCTCGACCGGCTGCCCGCGCTGCGGATCCTCGCCACGATGTCGGCCGGACACGACATGGTCGACACGGCCGAGGCGCGACGCCGCGGCCTGTGGGTGGCGAACCTCCCCGACGCCGCGACCGAGGACGTGGCCGTCCACGCGCTCGCCTCCACGCTCTCGCTCGTACGCCGCCTCCCGCAGGCCGACGCCGTCGTCCGCACCGGCGGCTGGAACGCCGACTTCGCCCGACAGGCCCACCTGCCGCGCCGCGCGAGCGAACTGACCCTGGGCCTCGTCGGACTCGGCCGGATCGCCCGCTCCTTCGCGGCGCTCGCCGCCCCCGTCTTCGGGCGGATCGCCGCCCACGACCCGCACACCGACCCCGCGCACTGGCCGGCCGGCGTCGCACGGTACGACGACCTCGGTGCCCTCGCCGCGGCGAGCGAGGTGCTCTCCCTGCACGTCCCACTGACCCCGGACACCCGCGGGCTCGTCGACGGAGCGCTCCTCGGGCGGCTGCGCGCGGGCGGCTTCCTCGTCAACGTCGCGCGCGGTGAACTCGTCGACCCGGCCGCCCTGTCGGCGGCCCTCGACTCCGGCCGCCTGGCGGGCGCCGCACTCGACGTCTTCCCCGTGGAACCGCCCGCGGCGGACGACCCGCTGCGCACCCACCCGGGTATCCAGCTCTCCCCCCACAGCGCGTTCCTGTCCGACACCTCGCGCCGCGCCTATGTCCGCGGGCCCGCCGAGAACGTCCTCGCCTGGCACCGCACCGGCCGCCCCCTGACCCCCGTCGTCGACCCGAGCGCCCCCGCCCCCGGCGTCGACCCGAACACTCCGGCCCCCGTCGTCGACCCGACCGCCCCCGCCCCCGAAGGAGCCGCCGCATGACCACCGCAACGCCGACGAGGACCGCGGAGGAGCTGCGGCTGCGCCGTGAACTGGCCGCCGTCTACCGGCTCGTGGCGCACTTCCGGATGACCGACCTGATCTTCACGCACATCTCCCTCCGGCTGCCCGGACCCGAGCACCACTTCCTCATCAACCCCTACGGACTGCTCTTCGAGGAGATCACCGCCTCCAACCTGGTGAAGATCGATCTCGCCGGAAACCCCGTCGAACCGACGCCCCACCCCGTGAACCCGGCCGGCTTCGTCATCCACAGCGCCATCCACGCCGCCCGAACCGACGCGCACTGCGTCCTGCACACCCACACCAAGGCCGGCTGCGCCGTCGCCGCGCAGGCCGGCGGTCTGCTCCCGCTCAACCAGATGTCGATGGAGTTCCACGACCGCGTGGGCTACCACGACTACGAGGGGGTCGCCCTCAACCTGGACGAACAGCGGCGCCTCGTCGCCGACATCGGCACGCACCCGGCGCTGATCCTCAGGAACCACGGCCTGCTGACGGTCGGAGAGAGCGCCGCCCAGGCGTTCCTGCGCATGTACTACCTGGAGCGGGCCTGCGAGATCCAGGTCACCGCCCAGGCCGGCGGCGGCCCCCTGGTGATACCTCCCGCGGAGGTCTGCGAGTACACGGCACGGCAACTCACGGGCGAGGCCACGGCCGATCTCCAGGACGACGACGCCTACGAACTGGCCTGGGCGGCCATGCTGCGGCTGCTGGACCGGACCTGCCCGGACTACAAGGACTGAGGCGGCCGGAGGCGCTCGCGGGCGGCTCGGGCGCCGGTGAGAGGATGACGAGGACCGCAACACCAGAAAAGGGGGAGGAACATGGCTCTGATCATCCTGTCCGGCGTCCTCGTGCTCGCCGTCGGAGGGTGCGTCTGTGTCGTGTGGGCGGCGCGCGGCGGCCCGCGCTGGGTGCGCGGTGTGGCCACCGCGACCCTGGCCGCCGGCGAGCTGGTACGCCGCTCCGGCCGCACGAACCGCAACGGCGCCGGCGACCGCGGCGGCGACTCCGACGCGTAACGGAGCGCGATCCCGCAGGCTCGACGGCCGGGACGTCCTGGAATGCGCCCGCCTCGGCGCGCTCGCCCGCGCCCACGCCTGTGCGGCCCCGGGCTCGACCGCCCTCATCCCCGAGGACGCCCTCCTCTCGGCGGCCCGGGCCTGACCCACGCCCGGTGGACGGGACGCGCCCGCGCGCCCGTCCACCGAGGTCAGGGCCATCCGTTCGTCGACGCGGGAAGCGACTTTCGATGACTGCGGCGGCCTCGGCCCGGGCGGGATCATCGTCGTGAAGTCAACGACGAACGTGGAGTGCACCGTGGGTCTCGAGCAGTCGCAGCACCGCTTCCACATCCGCCAGAAGCTCACGCCGATGGCCAATCGGTACGTGGTTCACGCGGCAGGACCCGACGGTACCGACGGAGAGGTCGTCGCGTTCGCCCACCAGAAGAGGATGGCTCTCAAGGAGCGGATCACCTTCTACACGGACGAGTCCCAGCGGCAGGTCCTCTTCACCTTCCAGGCGCGGCAGATGGTGGATCTCGGAGCGACCTACGACATACGCGCGGCATCCGGCAGCCCCGTCGGCACGCTCCGCAAGAACTTCGCCGCCTCCCTGCTGCGCAGCACCTGGCACATGAACCAGGAGGGCGTCGGCGCCGAGAGCACCGGCGTGGAGCGCAACATGACCGTGGCCGTCGTGCGCAGGGTCTGGGACCTGATCCCGTTCGTGGACGTGCTGCCGTTCGCCTGGCCGTACCACTTCGACTTCGCCGCCGACGGCCGTCCGGTCATGTCGGTGAACAAGCGGATCGGCCTGCGGGACCGGTACGTCCTGGAGATCGGCGACGAGCACCTCGACCGCCGCCTCGCGATCGCGCAGGCCGTCGCCCTGGACGCCCTGCAGTCCCGCTGAACGCCGGTTCCCGGCCGCCGGGGGGCGGCCGGGAACCGGACCATCCGGGGGAGCGCCTACCGGAGGGACGCCTGATGCAGGGCGTCCGGGCCGATCGGCAGCCCGGGCAGCGTCTCGGTCCGCTGCGGCGCCACCCCCCGGGCGGCCGCCGGAGTATCCCCGAGGGCGGGCTTGGGAGCACCGGACAGTGCACCGCTGACGTGGGCGTACAGCGCGTCGGTGATCGGGTCCGGCAGCGGGCGGCCCTGCTCGTCGAAGCGCTGGTACTTCATCAGGTTGTAGCCGATGGCGACCTGCCGACGGCCGTCCTCGGTGGACAGGGCCCAGCTACCCGCGCCGAAGACGCCCCCGTCATGCCCCCAGAACCAGCCGCCGTCGGGCATCTGCAGGGTGGAGATCCCGAGGCCGTAGCGCATCCTGGGCTCCTCGCCCGGCTCCGTCTCGTAGGCGGGGACGGTGGTCTTCATCGCCCGCAGCTCGGCCGGACCGAGGAGCCGCCCCTTCAGCAGGGCGCGGTAGAAGTCGTTGAGGTCGCCCGTCGTCGAGACGAGGGCGCCGGCCGTCCCGGCCCACGACATGTCGTACTCGCTGTAGTCGCGGGCCGGGTCGATCAGCCCGAAGAAGGACTCGTACATCTTGGCGTGCGGACCCTGGAGGGACGCCGAACGCGGGAAGTAGGTGTGCCGCAGGCCGGCCTTGCGAATGACGTGCCGGGTGATGTACGCCTCGGCCTTCTGGCCCGTGACGCGCTCCAGGACCATGCCCGCCAGGATGTAGTTGGTGTTGGAGTACGAGTGCTTCCCGGGCTGGGCGACCGGCGGGGCGGCCAGACCGAGGCGGGCGAGTTCCTCGGGGGCGATGTGCCGCAGCCGGTTCTCGTCGAGGGTCTTCCCGGGGTTCTCCAGGATGCCGGGGAAGGCGGGCAGGACGTAGTCGGCGATGCCGCTGGTGTGGTTGAGCAGCATCCGTACGGTCACCTGCCGGCCTCGCTCGCCGGGCACGACGTCGGGAAGGTAGCGGCCGACGGGGGCGTCCAGGTCGACGCGTCCGGCACCGACCTGCTGGAGGACGGCCACGGCGGTGAAGGTCTTGGTGATGCTGCCGACCCGGTGCTCCAGGTCCGGCCGCATGGGGCGGCGGGTGTCGATGTCGGCGAAACCGGTGGCGCCGCGCCACTGCGCGGAACCGTCGCGGACCGCCGAATAGGCGCCGTACATCCCCGCCTTGTGGAAGGCGTCGAGCGAGCCGCGCAGCGCCGCCCGGTCGAGACCGTGGCCGGACAGGGACGCGGAGCCGGCCGACGCGGCCGCCGGGGAGGCGGGGCCCGCGGTGACGGCCTGCGCGGGTAACGCCGAGGCGGAGAGGGCTATCAGCGTGGCCGCGGCGACGGACGAAAGTCGGGCCCTACGGGACGAAGACATGGGTGGATCCTGCTTCCCTCGTTGACATGCGGTGGATTCATCCTCGTCCGGGCCGCCCGTCCGTCCCTCCACCCTCGGGAGGATCTTGCGCACGGGAACCCGGTGACATTTGTCAGGAGTCCCGCTCACGCTCGGTGGATGGCACACTGACCGCTGATCGTCCAGAGGAGCCCACGTGCCCATCATCCGCAGCCTCCGGCGCACCGTCCGTCGCGCCTACCGCCGCACCGTCGACCTCAGCCACCCGGCACGCTCGCCGCTGGGGAGCGCCGTCGTCAACTGCGTGGTGTACGAGGACGGGGCGCGGCAGCGGGGCCCGTGCCCCGCGGACGAGGCGGTCCGGCGGGTGCGCAAGTCCGGCGACGGGTTCGTCTGGATCGGTCTGCACGAGCCGTCCGTCGAGGAGTTCGCCGGACTCGCCGAGCTGTTCGGGCTGCATCCGCTGGCCGTCGAGGACGCGGTGCATGCCCATCAGCGGCCGAAGGTGGAGAGGTACGACCAGACGCTGTTCTCCGTCTTCAAGACCGTCCGTTATGTCGAGCACGAGGAACTGACCGCCACCAGCGAGGTCGTCGACACGGGCGAGCTCATGGTCTTCACCGGTGCCGACTTCGTCATCACCGTCCGGCACGGCAGGCACGGCTCGCTCGGGCCGTTGCGCGAAGCGCTGGAGGCGGAACCCGATCAGCTGGCCAAGGGGCCCGCGGCGGTCCTGCATGCCATCGCCGACCACGTCGTGGACGACTATCTGGCGGTCGCCGACGCCGTGCAGAACGACATCGACGCCGTGGAGACGGCCGTCTTCAGCGAGCAGTCGTCCCGCCGCGACGCCGGCCGCGTCTACCAGCTGAAGCGGGAACTGCTCGAACTCAAGCGGGCGGTGACCCCTCTCGACCGCCCGCTGCAGATTCTCGCGGCCCAGCCGCTGGCGCTCGTCGGCGCGGACATACAGCCGTACTTCCGCGACGTCGCGGACCATCTCTCGCGGGTCACGGAGCAGATCACGTCCTTCGACGCCCTGCTCGACTCGATCCTCCAGGCGCATTTGGCACAGGTGACCGTCGCCCAGAACGAGGACATGCGCAAGATCACGGCATGGGCGGCGATCATCGCCGTCCCCACGATGGTCTGCGGGGTGTACGGCATGAACTTCGATCACATGCCGGAGCTCCGCTGGACCTACGGCTACCCCGTCGTCATCGTCGCGATGGTCACCGCGTGTCTGCTCCTCCACCGCAGCTTCCGCCGCAACGGATGGCTCTGACCCTCGGGCGGAGGAGGCCCGGACCGGCCGGGCCGGGCGGCGGGCGTCAGCCCTTGGCGCGCAGGGACGCGGTGTGCTCCCGGATCTGCTCAGGGGTGAGGTAGGCGTCGGTGTACTCGAAGTCGGCGAGGGTCCCGGACCGGGACGCCAGGAATCCCGTACGGACGAAGTCGTCGCCCGCCACCGCGTTGAGCAGCCAGTTCGTCATCACCCGCGCCTTGGCCACCTGGGTCCGCAGCGCCGCCCAGTGGTACGCGCGGGCCACGGCCTGGGCGGGCGTCCCGTGCAGCTCCACGCCGAGCGGCTTCGAGACGGCGTCCCGCCCGCCGAGGTCCACCACCAGTCCGAGGTCCCGGTGGAAGTAGGGCTGCGTCGGTTCACCGCGCAGGGTCGCCACGATGTTGTCGGCGACCTGCTTGCCCTGGCGATGGGCATGCTGCGCGGTCGGCGGGCAGATCGCCCCTTCCTCCCCCTTGGCCAGGTCCGGTACGGCCGCGGCGTCGCCCAGGGCGTGCACCCCGTCCACGCCGGGCACGACCATGTCCGGCGTCACCACGAGGCGACCCCGCAGCGTCTCCGCGCCCAGCGTGCCGATCAGGGGGCTGGCGGCCACCCCGGCCGTCCAGATCAGGGTCCGGCTCGGCAGGACGCGGCCGTCGGTGAGCGTGACCGCGTCGTCGTCCACGGAGGCGACCGAGACGCCGAGCGAGACCTCGATCCCGCGCCGGCGCAGGATCTCCAGCGCGGCGCCGCCGAGCCGGTCGCCGAGCTCGGGCATGAGCTTGGGGGCCAGGTCCACCAGATGCCACTTGATCAGCTTCGGATCGAGACGCGGATAGCGTTTGACCGCGTTGTGCGTGAGCCGCTGCAGACAGGCGGCCGTCTCCGTCCCCGCGTATCCGCCACCCACCACCACGAACCGCAGCCGGGCCGCCCGTTCGGCCTCGTCCTGGCCCGCGTCGGCGAGATCGAGCTGGGCGATCACATGATCGCGGATGTACACGGCCTCGGCGAGCGTCTTCATGCCCCGCGCGTGCTCGCTGAGACCGGGGATGTCGAAGGTGCGCGTCACACTGCCCGGCGTCAGCACCAGATGGTCGTACGTCTCGTTCAGGAGCTCACCCGTGATCGTCCGGACGACGCAGACCTTCGCCGCGGTGTCCACCCCCACCGCACCGCCCGGAATGATCCGCGTCCGGTGCCGCTCGCTGCGCCGCAGTGACAGCGCGACCGACTGAGGGGTCAGCACACCGGCCGCCACCTGCGGGAGCAGGGGCAGATACAGCTGGTACGAGAACGGCGTGAGCAGCGAGATCTGCGCCTCCCTCGCGGTCAGCCGCCGCTCGAGTCGACGCACGCAGGCGACCCCGGCGAAGCCGGCGCCCACCACGAGGATCTTCGGTCGAGTCACGTGCCCGCCTCCCGGGTCTTCGGTCCTTGAGTGCTGACTAACCTCTCCGGCCGCTCGGGAACCCGGCCCGTCCGCCGAAGGGGTGACGCCCGCGCAGCACCCGGAAGGAAGGTGCACAGTGTGATAAAAGGGAAAAACAGGGTGGGAGCCGAGAACGGAGCCGACGGCCGTGGGGAGACCCGAGGACAGAGACGCCACCGGGCAGCCGTCCGCGCCCGGCGTCGCGGACTCCGCTGTCGTCCTCTTCGACGGGAACGGGGTCGTCATCGGCCGCCCCCACATGGCCGGGCGACTCCTCGGCCACCCGCCCGAGGCGCTGCGGGGCCGGCACGTCGAGTCCCTGCTCGCACCGGGCGAGGCCGCGCGCCTGCCCGCCATCGTGGAGCGCTGCACCGCCGACGGCGGCTGGTCGGGTGTCCTCCTGGCCCGTCACTGCGACGGCCACGACATCGCCGTCGAGATCACCCTGCTGCCGCTGCCCGCGGACGCGACTCCGGCACGCTGGCTCGCCGTGGCCGCCGGAGCGGCACCCTCCCGCCAGTGGACGATGGGTCCCGCGCTGCTGGAACGGATGGTCACCGACGCCCCCGTCGGACTCGCGCTGGTCGACACCGAGCTGCGCTGCGTCTGGTCCAACACCGCGCTGGAGCACTTCGGCGGAGGCACCGCCGACGAGCGCCGCGGCCGACGCATCGCGGAGATCCAGCCCGGTCTCAACGCGGACATGCTCGAAGCGAAGATGCGCCAGGTCCTGGAGACCGGCGACCCGGTCACGGGGTACGAACACGTCGGCCGCACCCGGGCCGCACCCGGCCAGGACCGAGCCCACTCCATGTCGATCGTCCGGCTGGACGACGACGGCGGCCGGCCCCTCGGCGTCTGCTACGCGGTCGTCGACATCACCGACCGCTACCGCGCCCGCCTCAGACTGGCCCTGATGGCGCTGGCCAGCGAACGCATCGGCCGCAGTCTGGACATCATCGGGACCGCCCAGGACCTCTCCGACGTGGCCGTGCCCGGACTCGCCGACGTCGTCGCCGTCGACCTGCTGGACTCCGTCATCCGGGGCGCCGAACCCTCCCCGGGGCCCACGGCCGGTGCCACCGCCGTGCGACTGGTGCGCGCGGGCGTCCAGACGGTGCGCGCCGGCGCGGCCGAGACGGTGGTGGAGCCGGGGGAGGAGACCGCCTATCTGCCGTCGTCCCCCCAGATCGACTGCCTGGCGCACGGCCGGTCCTGGCGCACCGCCCGACTGGACGCCGCGGGCCGGGAGTCGGCGCTCCCGGTGAGGGGGCGGGCGACCGACGACGGCAAGGGCCCCGAACCGCCGGCCGGGACGTCCGGAACCGCGCGGGCGCCTCAGGGCGGACCCGCCGGGCCCGCACAGTCTCCGTCGGCCGGTACCGCACCGGCCGCACCGACGCAGCCCCCCTCCGCCGACCCCGCCCCCCGGCCCTCCGCCGACCCGGTGGCGCACACGGCCATGGTCGTCCCGATCCTCGCCCGGGGCGGCACCCTCGGCGTGGCCACCTTCTTCCGCTCCCGGCGCGACGAGGCATTCGACGAGGACGACCTGCGCCTCGCGGAGGAGCTCGTCGCCCGGGCCGCCGTCTGCCTGGACAACGCCCGCCGCTACGCCCGCGAGCGGGCCGCCGCACTGGTCCTCCAGCGCAGCCTCCTCCCGCACGGCGTACCGCAGCAGGACGCCGTCGACGCGGCCACCGTCTACCGTCCCGCCGACGAACTCTCGGGCCTCGGCGGCGACTGGTTCGACGTCATCCCCCTGTCGGGAGCGCGCGTCGCCCTCGTCGTCGGCGAGGTGCCCGGGCACGGCATCGAGGCCGCCGCGACCATGGGCCAGCTCCGTACCGCCGTACGGACCCTCGCGGACCTCGACCTGTCGACCGAGGAACTCCTCGCCCATCTGGACGACCTCGTCCTCCAGGCGACCCGGGAGGGGCGCGAGGCGGGCATCGGCGGGGAGGTCAACCTCGGTGCCGTCGGCGCCAGTTGCCTGTACGCCGTCTACGATCCGGTCAGCCTGCGCTGCGACCTCGCGAGCGCCGGACACCTCGCCCCCGTCGTCGTCGCCCCCGACGGCACCGTCGAGTTCCCCGATCTTCCGCCCGGCCCGGCCCTGGGCATCGGCGGCCTGCCGTTCGAGTCCGTCGAGCTGCCCCTGCGGGAAGGCACCCTGCTGGCCTTCTACACCGAGGGCCTGATCGCCGCGCCCGGCGCGGGCAAGGAAGGACTGGGCCGCCTCCTGCGGTCGCGCGAGCTGCCGCTCGACGAACTCTGCCGCAACGTCGTCGACGAACTGGCCCCCAGCAGGCCCTACACCGACGACGCGGCCCTGCTGCTGGTCAGGACCCGAAGCCTGGCGTCCGGGCAGGTCGCCGTCTGGGACCTGCCCGCCGATCCGGCCGTCGTGGCCCGGGCCCGGGTGATGGCCGCACGCCAACTGGCCGCATGGGGGCTGGAGGAGCTCGCCTTCACCACCGAACTCGTCGTCAGCGAGCTGGTCACCAACGCCATCCGCCACGCCGCGGGACCGATCCGGCTCCGTCTGATCCTCGAACGCACCCTGATCTGCGAGGTCTTCGACGCCAGCAGCACCTCACCCCATCTGCGGCACGCGCGCACCACCGACGAGGGCGGCCGCGGCCTCTTCCTGATCTCCCAGTTCACCCGGCGCTGGGGCACCCGCTACACCGCGGAGGGCAAGGTGATCTGGGCCGAACAGCCCCTGGAGCGCGATCCCGCCGAGCCGGGCTCCGCCTCCCCGGAATGATCTTTAAACCGATTGTCCGGCCACAGGCCGCGTGCGAGGGTGTCCTGTCGCGCGGAGACACCGGTGACGAGGAGCGAAACGGGGGAGTCCCGCCTGTGTGTGCGCATGCCGCCGAGGACATCGTGGCGACCGAGCAAGGACCGGTGCGGGGGACGGTGACCGACGGGCTGCGGGTCACCCTGGGCATCCCCTACGCCGCGCCGCCGTTCGGAGCCGGCCGGTTCCGGGCTCCGATGCCCGCCCCCGCCCGGGACGCGGTCCGGGACTGCACCCGCTTCGGGCCCGTGGCGCCCCAGTCGGCGCAGCTGCCCGGCGCACCGGCCTGGCGCGCCGGCCAGGAGGACGTCCTCACCCTCAACGTCTGGTCCGCGACGGACACCTCGCAGCCGAGGCCCGTGCTCTTCTGGATCCACGGCGGCGCCTACACCTTCGGCTCCTCCGCCCAGCCCGACTACGACGGGACCGCCCTCGCCCGGGCCGGACTCACCGTGGTGACCTGCAACTACCGCCTCGGGTTCGAGGGGTTCGGCCGCGTCCCCGGCTTCCCCGACAACCGGGGGCTCCTCGACCAGATCGCCGCGCTGGAGTGGGTGCGGGACAACATCGCCGCCTTCGGCGGCGACCCCGGGAACGTCACCGTGGCCGGCCAGTCCGCCGGCGGCGGTTCGATCGCCTGTCTGATGAGCAGCGCGCGGGCCGAGGGACTCTTCCACCGCGCCATCGTCCACAGCGTCCCCGACGCCTTCTTCCCGCCGGAGTTCGCCGAGCGCCTGACCCGGCAGGTGGCCGAGGCCGCCGGCGTCGCGCCCACCGCCGACGGACTGCTCCGCGCGACCCCGGCGGCGCTCGTCGACGCCTCGGACCGGGTGGCGGCACGGTACGCCGACGACCCTGACTCCGGATTCCTCCACTACGACACCGTCCTCTACGGCCCGGTCCTCGACGGCGAGTTGCTGAAGCGGGATCCCGTCGACACCCCTGCCGTCGACGCAGCGGCCGGTCCCGTCGACCTCCTCGTCTGCCACACGACCGAGGAGTACTGGCTGATGCACCGGGTCGGCAGCATGCCCCCGGTCACCACGGACGACGGCCTCGACCGTTTCGCCGCCGACTACGGCCTTCCACAGGGCCTCGTCGCCGCCTACCGCGCCCTCATGCCCGGCGCGCCGGTGCTCGACGTCTTCCTGGCCCTCGCCGGCGACGCCGTCTTCACCGTTCCCACCGTCCGCCTCGCCGAGGCCCATGCCCGCGCCGGCGGCCGCACCTTCCTGTCCCGCTTCGACCGCCGCCGTCCCCGCCCCGACGGGGAGCCGGTGCGGGCCTGGCACGCGGCCGACGTGCCCTTCGCCCTCGGCACCCTGGACGCGACGGGCGTCGACTTCCTCACCGGCGGACCCGCCGACGCCGGCGACCACGCCCTGTCCCGGCGGATGGTCGACGCCTGGACCGCCTTCGCCGCCACCGGAGAGCCGGGGTGGGCCCCGCTCACCGATCCCGCGGCGCCCGCCGTCCACGTCTGGGACGTGCCCGACGACCGGACCGAGGGCGCGAGCCCCGCGCACGCCCTGTGGCACGGCACACGGATGGCCCCGCCGTCGCTCCCGTAGGGGACACGGGATAATCGCGGGGCGCGGAGGACCACCGCGGACGACGGAAGCACACGACAGGCCGGCCCATGGTGGAGCGGCGAGAGGGAGACCCGATGGACGTCCAGCACTTCGAGCGGATCACCGCGTTCATCGAGGACCGCCTCCGGCCGCTGTTCGACCCCGAGAACGGCAGGGACCACGGATTCGGCATGGACGACACCTCCCGCGCCCTGAGGGCCCTCCTCGGCACCGTGAGGGCCGCCGCGGCGATCAAGGGCCTCGCGGAGCAGCGCGCGGGGGCGGACCCCGCGATGCGCAACATCTTCGACCAGGCCCTGGAGCACAACTGGGACGTCCTGCGAGGAGTGGCCCGCAACTGGGAGGACCACCCCGACTTCGCCCGCGATTTCAAGCGCCACGCCTGGGAGCTCGACGAGGCCAAGGCGAGCGACTGACACCGGATCACGCGATCGACGGCCGGGACCGCGGTCCCGGCCGTCGACGACCTCGTCACCACCGCGGCCCGGCGGTCGACGAGGCGTGATGTCCCGTGAACACCGCTCCGACGACAGGGCACCGGGGTGGCGGGACAGCCGGGCCGACGCGTCTTCCTGACGGTCCGGTACGTCCCCGCAGGTCGGCAGCTTCCTGACGGTGGCTCAGCACGGTCTGGTGCACCCGTCCGCTCTGCCCCGGTCGGGTGAGTAAGCCGTTCTTCCGACAGAGAGTTACGCGGACCGGGTACACATCGGCGCACTGTCGTTTCCGAGCGTCGGAGGATGCCGCCCCATGCCTGTCAGGAAGGTACGCCCCGGCCGTGGGCTGACCGCCGCCCTGTGCGCGACCCTCGCCGTAGTCGGCTACATGACGGTGTCACCAGAGCAGTCCACCGCACCCGCCCCGCCCCGCGCCGCGGCGAAGAACGCGGGTTCGGGAGCCGCGGCGCCGCGACCGGCCGCGCCCCCGGCGCGGCCCGCCGCCCCTCCCGGTCTCGGCCCCGCCACCCGTGCGCACATTCCGGACGGCACACGTCAGGTGTTCGTGGTGACGGGGGAGACACGCGACACCAACGTGTCCAAGGCCGTGCTCTACGAGCGGGACGCGACCAAGGGGTGGCAGCGCGCCGGTGGCCCCTGGACCGCGCACAACGCGCTGCGCGGCTGGACGAACCACCACACCATCGGTGATCTGCGCACTCCCATCGGCGTCTTCACCCTCGGCGACGCGGGCGGTCTCATGCCGGACCCCGGAGCCCTGCTCCCCTACGACGAGGACGAGCAGTTCGTCTCCCCGGGCACCGGCTTTCTGGGCGAACCACTGGAAGGGTCGTTCGACTACGTGGTCGCCATCGACTACAACCGCGTCTCCGGAACGACCCCGTTGGACAAGGAACGCCCGCTCGGTGAGGAGCGCGGGGGAGGCGTCTGGATCCACGTCGACCACGGCGGCCCCACCCAGGGGTGCATCTCCCTGACGACCGACGTCATGCGCCAGCTCCTGCGCCAACTGGACCCGGCCAAGGAACCGGTGATCGTCATGGGACCCGCGGAGGAGATCGCGCGGTGACCCGCGCATGGGTCTGACAGGTGGGGCGGCCGGCTGACAGCCGGCCGCCCCACCCGTCAGCGCGCGGTCGGAGGGCTGTCAGCGCGCCCGGGCATCGTCGTGGTCATCAGGAACGACGACAGCCCGTCAGGAGAAACCCTCATGAGCGCCACCACCGACTCGTCCCAGGCCGAACTGACCGAGTCCGTCGCACGGATCGCGGCGACGTACGACGTCCCCGGCGTCAGCGTCGGCGTGTGGGCGGACGGCCGCGAGTCCTTCGCCGTTCACGGCGTGACCAGCCTCGACAACCCGCTCCCCGTCGACAAGGACACCCTCTTCCAGCTGGGGTCCGCGACGAAGACCTTCACCGCGACCGCGCTGATGCGGCTGGTCGCCGACGGCCGGGTCGAGCTGGACGCACCGGTACGCCGGTACGTCCCCGAACTCGTCCTCCCGGACGAGAAGGCCGCGGCCGAGATCACCGTTCTGCACCTGCTCAACCACACCTCGGGGCTCGACTGGAACGTCGTCGTCGACACCGGTGACGGCGACGACGCCCTGGCCGGGTTCGTGGCCGCGATGGCCGGGCTGCGGTCGATCGGCGAGCCCGGCGCCCGGGCCTCGTACAGCCAGGCCGCGTACAACCTGCTGGGCCGGGTCCTGGAGAACGTCACGGGTCTCACGTACGAGCAGGCGGTCTCCTCGCTCCTCCTGGAGCCGCTGGGACTCACGAACACCTTCTTCGGCACCGCCGACGTCATGACGCGCCGGTTCGCCGTCGGCCACAACACCGACGAGGACGGTGCCCTGGCCGTCGCGCGGGAGTGGCGCCTCACCAGGGGCGACAACCCCGGTGGCGGCCTCGCGGCCTCGGCCGCGGACGTGCTCGCCTGGGCGCGGTTCCAGCTGGGCGACGGTCGCACGGAGAGCGGCGAGCGGCTCCTGCCGACCGGGCAGCTGCACCGGATGCGGGAGCGGACGGTCGCACTGCGCGGCAGCAACCTCGGCGACGGCTTCGGCATCTGCTGGTTCCTGCGCGAGGCCGGCGGGGTGCGGACGATCGAGCACGGCGGTTCGACCAACGGTCAGTTCGTCGAGGTGGTGCTCGTGCCCGAGCGTGGCTTCGCCGTGGTCGCCATGGCGAACTCCGGTACGGGCGGCATCCCGTTCAACCGCGCGGCCGTCCGCTGGGCCCTGGAGCACTACCTCGGTGTCGTGGACGAGGACCCGGAGCCGCTGCCGTACGACGAGGCGCGCGCCCGGGAGTTCGTCGGGGCCTACGACAACGACGCGATGACGCTCACCGTCGCCGGCGACGTGGTGGAACTGACCCTCGCGGCCGCGATCAAGCCGGAGATCAGGGAGGCGGCCGACGCCGAGATGCCCGCGGACCACCCGCCGGCCGCCATGGGACTGCTGCCCGCCGCCGACGAGTTCATCGTGACCGCCGGCGGCCTGGAGGGGCAGCGTGGCTTCTTCTCCCGGGACGCGAGTGGCGCCGTCGTCGGCATCGACCTCGGCGGCCGGCTCTTCGGCCGCGTCGCCGCGGCCGCCGAGTGACGGTTCCACCGCGCTCCGGCCCCGCCTCTCCCGCGAGGCGGGGCCGGACGCGTGACGGCGCAGGGGGCCGAGCTGATTGTCGATGACACGAGACAATGGCCGGAATATGTCCCTCCAAATAGGGGTGACCTATCATTTTCGGTCATGTACAGACGATTACGCGTCAGGTCGTAATCAGAATCGTCACTCTGTGAGGATCGCCGGTAACTTCATGCCGTCGCCGCCACACCAGGGGCACACGGCCCCGACGGGACTAGCGGCCCGAAGGACATCTCTTCACTTGACGACGACAGCGACCGACAGCTTCAAGGTCCAGCCGTACACGCAGCACTGCCAAGTGATCCACACCGAAGGCGCCCACGCGGTCATCGGCATCTCCCCCGGCAACGGCTACTTCTCGGCCCAGCGCGTGGCCGACCTCGCAGCCTGGGGACTCCGCAACTTCGAGCAGGTCGACCTCATCTACACCGACCTGCACGTCGCCGACATGTACGAGGCCCTCGGCTACCCGCCGGACGAGGCCCGCCGCAAAACGGTCAAGAACCTCCGCGGTGTGCGCGCCAAGGTCAACAACGCCGTCGCCGCCACCGACCCCGGTGGCGAACGGCTCCGAGGACGCCCCATGTCCGCGCTCCTCGACATAGCCGCATACCGGCACCTGCGCAAGCACTTGGACGATCTGCTCGCCACCGACCCGGAGTTTCTCGCCACCTGCGACAAGCTCGTCGACGCGTTCCTCTCCTCCAAGGTCCTCGACGGCCAGACCCCCACCGCCCGCCAGCGCGAGGTCTGCCTCCAGTACATCTGCGCCGAGGCACCACTCTTCCTGGACACCCCCGCGATCCTCGGTGTCCCCTCCTCCCTCAACTGCTACCACCAGCTCCTGCCGATGGCCGAACTCCTCTACTCCAGGGGCTCCGGACTGCGCGCCTCCCGCAACCAGGGCCACGCCATCGTCAGCGCGATCCTCGGAGACCACGATGACCACTGACACCCTGACCGACTTCCCGTTCTCCGCCCGCGGCGACCGGCTCCCGACCGAGATCGAGTCCCTGCGCGCCGAGCCGGTCAAGCGGGTGCGCACCATCGCCGGTGACCCGGCCTGGCTGGTGTCCTCCTACGACCTGTGCAAGCAGGTCCTCGAAGACCCCCGCTTCTCGCTCAAGGACACCTCGGCGCCCGGCGCCCCCCGGCAGTACGCGCTGACCATCCCGCCCGAGGTGGTCAACAACATGGGCAACATCACCGGGGCCGGGCTGCGCAAGGCCGTCCTCAAGGCCATCAACCCCAAGACCGACGGCCTCACCGACTGGATGCGCCGCCACGCCTCCGACCTCGTCGACGACCTCGTCGCGTACGGACCTCCCGTGGACCTCCGCGGCCGGTTCACCAACCCGTACGCGGAGAACCTCCACTGCCGGATCCTCGGCATACCCGAGGCCGACGCGCCGCGCCTGTCCGCCAGCCTGGACATCGCGTTCATGAACTCGGCCTGCCCCGTCACCGGCGCCCGGCTCAACTGGGACCGCGACATCGCCTATATGGTCGAGCGTCTGGACGACCCGGCGACCACGGGACTGATGGCCGAACTCGCCGCCCTGCGCGGCAATCCCGACTACGCCCACCTGACCGACGAGATGCTCGCCACGGTCGGCGTCACCTTCTTCGGCGCGGGCGTCATCTCCACCATGGGCTTCCTCACGATGGCCCTCTTCTCCCTGCTCCAGAACCCCGACGTCTGGGAGCGGCTGCGCAAGGAACCGGAGCGGATCCCGGGCGCCGTCGACGAGCTGCTGCGCGTCAACCTCTCCATCGCCGACGGGCTGCCGCGCCTCGCCCTCGAGGACGTCACGCTCGGAGACGTCGAAGTCCGCAAGGGCGAACTGCTGCTCGTCCTGGTCGAGGCCGCCAACACCGACCCGGCGGTCTTCCCGGACCCGCACACCGTGGACATCGAGCGGCCGAACGCCGCGGCGCACCTGTCCTTCGGCGGCGGCGGTCACTACTGCCCGGCCACGGCGCTCGGGAAGAAGCACACCGAGATCGCCCTGGAGGTCCTCCTCGACAGGATGCCGGACCTGCACCTCGCCGTCCCCGTCGACCAACTGGTCTGGCGCACTCGCTTCATGAAGCGCATCCCCGAGCGTCTTCCGGTCGCCTGGTGACCGTCGCCTGACCCGCTCAGCACGCCGACCGCCGTCGCCCCCGGCCACCCGCCGGGGGCGACGGTGTTCCCGCCCCGCCCCTTCCGGGGTGGTCAGCGGCGGGGGCGCAGGTCTCCGCCGTACACGGTCCGGTAGTCGGGCACGACGACACGAGTCGAGGGCGACTCCCGGCGCACCTGGTCGATCAGCCCGGCCAGATCCATCGTCGGGTCGGGGACCACGGGCCCGCGCAGCGGCGTCTCGAAGTTGTCCCAGTGGACCGGGACGACCACCGGCGGGTGGCCGAGCGCCCGCAGCAGCCGGGCCGCGTAGCGGTGGGTCGCCGAGCTGGAGGGGACGGCGACCATCGCCGCGTCGGGGCGCAGCCCGTCCACCGCCCGCTCGGAGAAGTCGCTGGCGCCCATCAGGAAGAGCGCGGGACCCTCGGCACCCGCCGTGACCTGGAACGCGAGGGTGTCGCCCTCCGGCAGGTCGGAGATGGTCTCGGGGGCGGTGGCGGGCGGCGCCGTACGCGTGCCCGGGGCGAAGTAGGCGTGCTTCTTGTTGCGGCTGTGCAGGCTCGCCACCACCTCCACCGTCAGGCCACCGCCGAAGTCCAGCACCTCGCCGCCCTTGACCACCGAGATCTGGAGCGGATCCACCCCGAAGGCGACCAGCAGATGGAACGTGGTCTCGGTGCCCACGACACGCGCACCGGTCGCCTTGGCGATGTACGGGACGTCGGCGATGTGGTCCCAGTGGGAGTGGCTGACCAGGATCAGCTCCGGGGTACCGGCGTACTCCCGTACCAGCGCGGCGTCCGTCGCCGCGATCTTCGTGGCCGGATCGAAGGCCGCGTCGAAGAGGCCCGTCGTGAAGCGGGTGACGTAGGGGTCGAAGAGCACGGTCCGCCGGCCCACGTCGATCCGCCAGCCCGCCGTGCCCAGCCAGCGCAGCGAGGCGGAACCGGAGCCGGGGGCCGAGACGGCGGACCGGGCCCGGGCCGTCGCACCGCCCGCCGCGGCCGGCAGCAGGGGTAACGCCGCTCCGACCGCGGCGCCTCGCAGCATCGCCCGCCGTGCGAAGCCCCGGTGATTCCGCTCGTTCGTGTTCGTGTCGTCGCTCATGGCGCCAGAAGATCAGCCGGCGCGCGCCCCTGTCCAAGACCTGATCGCCGTCGGATCCATAGGCGGACGACTATCAGCCCTGGTCGGACGTGGTGGGGATGATCGCTACGGCTTGCGGCGAGGCTTCCCGCGCTTGACGCCCTTCGAAGCCTTGGGCGCGCTCTTGGCGCCCTTCGCCCCACCCGAACCACCGGTGCGGCCCGAACCACCGGTGCGGCCGGAACCGCTCCGCGCGCCGTCCTTCGCCGCCGGCCTGCCGCCCTTCTCCGGACGCTTGCCCTTGGGCTGCGGCGGGGTCGCGGGACGGCCCCGGGTGCTGTTCACGGTCCGCCCGCGGACGATCCCGATGAACTGCTCCACGAGATCGGTCGTCTCGTCCTGCGGCCACGACAGCGCGACCCGGGACTCCGGGGTGTCCGACACCGGGCGGTACGTGAGGTCCTTGCGGTGGTGCAGTCGGGCCAGCGACTGCGGCACGACGAGCAGCCCCACACCCGCCGCCACCAGCTCGATCGCGTCGGCCGTCGTGGCCGGGCGCTCGAACGCCGGCAGGCCCGGCGGCCGCTCCCAGTCGAGCGTGTCGTCGAGCGGATGCAGCACGATCTCCTCGGCGAGATCCTCGGGGGACACCTCGTCCACCGTCGCCACGACATGGTCCTTGGGGATCACCACGACGGTCGTCTCGGCGTACAGAGGGATGGCGCTGAGGTCCGTACCGTCGACCGGAAGACGCAGCAGCCCCGCGTCCGCGCCGCCGTCCCGCAGCAGGGCACAGGCGTCGGTGGGCGACACCTGGACGAGGGTCAGCGGGACGTCGGGCAGCCGCTCGTTCCAGATCCGCACCCACTTCGTGGGCGTCACTCCCGGGACGTAGGCGAGCCGGAACGAGGGCGATACTTCCTGGCCAGTCACCCCGCCAGGTTACCGGTCGTGGTCAGAGGTAGCTCACACGCTCGATACCCTTGACACCATGACGTCGCACCAGACCGCCCAGACGATGAAGCCCGCGACCGCGGCGAAGAAGCTGGGTGTGTACCTCGAGGCCACCCCCGCCGAGTTCCGGGAGGGTGTCGTCTCGCGCACCGAGCTGAACGCCCTGCAGACCGACCCGCCCGAGTGGCTCCGCGAGCTGCGGCGCACCGGACCGCACCCCCGCCCGGTGATCGCGGCCAAGCTCGGCGTCTCCATCTCCGGTCTCGCGCGGGGCGGCATCACCGAAGCCCTCACCACCGAGCAGATCGAGGAGCTGAAGAAGGAGGACCCGGAGTGGCTGCGCAAGGAGCGCGCCACCCAGGCCGAGGTCCGCAAGGAAGCGGTCCGGATCAAGGAGATGCAGGCGGAGAAGGCCGCGAAGGCCGACCGTTCGGGCTCCTGAACGCGAGGCCGTGAGGCCTCACCGCCGAGCAGTGCGCCGTGGCGGCGGCAAGCGCAGGCCGCCCCGAGCAGAACCCGGGGGGGACCCCCCCCCCCAAGAGCAGACGAAACCACCATACACACCCGCACACAAAAAC